>NZ_FMCI01000257.1 GCF_900091845.1 Streptomyces sp. SolWspMP-5a-2 | reverse complement strand
CCGCCCCCGCCGACAGCGACCCGCAACGGCTGCGCGGCTGGGCGCGCGAACTCGTCGCCGCCGGACCCGTCCCGCGCACCGACACCCCGGAGGACGCCGACGAACTCCTCGGCGTCGAGGTGGAACTCGCCGCCCCGCGCACCCCGCTGCGCCGCCGCCTGGCCCCGCTCACCCCGCTCGCCGTGCGGACCGCGGTCGGCTGCGCCCTGGCCGGGTACGCCTCGCTCGCCCTCGGGGTCGGCCGCCCCTACTGGGCCCTGGTCACCGCCGCCTCCCTTTACCAGGCCAACGTCGCCCTCACCTGGAGCCGCGGTGTCCAGCGCGTCGTCGGCAACCTCGCGGGCGTCCTCCTGTTCGCCGCCGTCGCCCCGCTCGCCCACCTCGGACCCGCGGCCCTGGTCCTGTGCTGCCTCGCCCTGAACTTCGGCGCCGAGGCGCTGATCACCCGCAACTACTGGCTCGGCAGCGTCTGCGTCACCCCGATGGCGCTGCTCATCACCGAGTTCGTCGGCGTCCAGGAGCCCGGCACCCTCGTCACCGAACGGGTGGCGGACACCCTCGTCGGCGCCCTGGTCGGCTTCCTGGCCGCCGTCGCCGTCACCAACCGGCGGGCGGGCGACCGCGTCGAGGACGCCCTGGCCGCCGTCGAACGCGCCCGTGAGCGCACCGCCCGGCTGCTCGCCGGGCCCGCCGCCGACCCCGGGGCCCTGGAGTCCGCCCGCCGCGGCCTGGCCGCCGCCCTCGTCGACCTGCGGGACACCGCGGACGCCGCGTCCGGCGAGTGGTGGCAGCGCGCCCTGCCGCAGGAGCGGGTGATGCGCGCCGAACAGGCCGGACACCGTACGCTCGCCGCGACGACCCGGCGCCGGGGACGGCAGCCGGGCGACCGCACGGAGACGGAAGGCGTACGACCATGACGGCACCCCGCCACAGAACCGCGACCGCAGCCGCCGCGGACGACACCGTCTCGGCGGTCGTACGGCAGTGGCGGGCCGTCCATCCCGGACTCGACACCGCGCCGATGGAGGTCATCGGCCGCGTCAACCGCTGCGCCGCCCTCCTCCAGCAGGCCGAGGACGCGCCGCTGCGGCGGGCCGGGCTCAGCCGCCCGGAGTTCGACCTGCTCGGCGCGCTGCGCCGCACCGGACACGAGCTGACCCCGGGCGAGCTGGCCCGCGAGACGTTCTCCTCGGGGGCCGCCGTCACCAAGCGCCTCAAGCAGCTCACCGAGCGCGGACTGGTCGAGCGGCGCGGCGACACCCGCGACCGCCGGGTGGCCCACCTCCGCCTCACCGACGAGGGGCGCGAGCTGGTCGACGGCATCCTTCCCGAGCAACTCGCCTACGAGAAGGCCGTCCTGTCCGTGCTCGCCCCCGAAGGGCGCGATGAACTGGCCGGACTGCTGGGCGAGTTGCTCGGCCGCCTGGAGGGCAGCCTGGGCGCCCTGCGGGCCTGACCGGACGCCGATCGCCGCGCCGGACAAGCCCGTTGACGCGCCGTCAGATACCCGGGCGGTAGCGCAGCGGATGGTCCGCCGGGATCTCGACCAGGACGATCGGGGTGCCGTCCGGGTCGGTGATCCACATCTCGATCAGCCCCCACGGCTCCTTGACCGGGGGCCGTGCGATCTCCACGCCCTTCGCCGTCAGCTCCTCGTGCGCCGCCGCCACGTCCTCGACCTGGAGCCAGAGCCGCCCGGCGGGGGAGGGCGGCGACGCCGGCGCCTCAAGGCGCCCCGACAGTTCGAGGAAGCCACCGCCGAGGAAGTAGACCGTCCCGCGCTCGGGACCCGTACCGAACTCCCTGGCCACCGCGAGCCCGAGCCGCTCGCCGTAGAAGTCGCGGGACCGCTCGGGGTCGGTCGGACGGAGCAGGATCCTGCCGCTGAGTACATGCACCATGGCGGCGGAGCCTAACGCGCCGCGCGCTACCCTCGTCGGTGCCCGCGCCGCAGCCCCGAGGAGAACCGCACCATGGACACGGCCGCCACCTCCGCACCGACCTTCCGCGACGCCACCGACGCCGACGTCGGCGACCTCGTCGCGCTGATCGAGTCGGCGTACCGGGGGGATTCGAGTCGGACCGGGTGGACCACCGAGGCGGACCTCCTCCAGGGGCAGCGCACCGACCCGCGGGGCGTGCGCGAGGTGATCGAGTCGCCGGACAGCCGCCTGCTCGTCGTGGAGCGCGACGGCCGGACCATCGCCTGCTGCCAGCTCGAACACCGCGGCGACCACGCCTACTTCGGCATGTTCGCGGTCAGCCCCGCGCTCCAGGGCGCCGGGCTCGGCAAGACCATCATCGCCGAGGCGGAGCGCGCCGCCCGGGAGGGCTGGGGCGTGGGGGAGATGCACATGACCGTGATCTCCGTCCGCGACGACCTCATCGCCTGGTACGAGCGCCGCGGCTACCGCCGTACGGGACGGACGACCCCCTTCCCGTACGGCGACGAGCGCTTCGGCATCCCGCTCCGCACGGATCTGCGGTTCGAGCTGCTGATCAAGGAGCTGGGCTGAGGCTCAGGCCGTGAAGCGGCCGGTGCGCTTGATCTCCGGGAGGTCGGTGGTCACGCCGTCCAGGCCGAAGGCCCGCGCCAGCCGCAACTGCTCCTGGGTGTTCACCACCCAGCCGATGATCCGCATGTCGGCCTTGCGGGCCCGCTCGACGATCTCCAGCGTGAGCCGCCGGAGGCTGAGGCAGACCGTCCCGGCCCCGGCCTCGACGGCCCGGTCCACCACGTCGCCGGTGTAGCGGCTGGCGATCAGCGCGGTGCGGACGCCGGGCAGCACCCGCGCGATCTCCGCGATCGCCTCGTCGTGGAACGACGACACCTCGACCCGGGAGCCCAGGTCGCGCTCCCGGATCACCCCGGCCAGCGCGCGGGCCGCCGCCACGTCCTTGATCTCGGCCTGGAGCGGCGTGGGCACCGCGTCCAGCACCTCCTCGAAGACCGGCACCCGCTCGCCGCGGCCCGCGTCCAGCGCGCGCAGCTCCGCGAGGGTCTTCTCGGCGATGGGCCCGGTGCCGTCGGTGGTGCGGTCCACGTCCGCGTCGTGCATGACGACGAGGGCGCCGTCCTTGCTCAGGTGCAGATCGAGTTCGATCACGTCGAGCCCGGCGTGCTGGGCCGCGACGAACGAACGGAGGGTGTTCTCGGGCTCGACACCCATGACCCCGCGGTGACCGATGGTAAGGAAGTTCAAGGTTCGACCCTCTTCCGTCGACGGCGGCTCGGCGCTCGCGCGCACCGGGGCGGACGGCCGCGCGGGCAGAGCCGCAGCCTAACGGCCGCGCCCCGCGATGGACCCGTGCGTGCCGTGTCCGCTCCCGCGGGTCCCCTACCCAGCTCCCCGGCGATCAGTGGCCTGTTTCGGGTCTCCCGGTACGGGGTAGGCGCGGCGGACGCTTCCGTCGGTCATCCGGGTTTCCGGCAGGAAAAAGTTCGGTGAGAAGCGGGGGTGGGCAGGATATTTTCCGGAGGCGCCTCTTGCTGGGTGAAAGGCCATATGTATACGGTCTTCTGACGCGAGCTTCTTCGGTGGAGGGTGGGACATGACGGAAATTCTTGAGCGGGTGGGCTTCGAGGGGCGGATTCCTCCGGCGACCAGGGCGGTAGAACATCCGGCCTGGCCCGTCCTCAAGGGCGCCGTGGAGCGGATCAGGCCATGGCAGTCCAAGGACGGCTCGATCGACCTCGCGGCCGAGGGCGCCCCCGCCCGCGAGGAGGCCGTCCACGCCGTCGAGACGGTCGTCACGGCCGTCGGGGAGCTGTCCGCGCTGCTCCCGCACGACGCCGAGTACCACCGCGCCCTCGCCGCCGATCTGCGCGCCTGGGCCGACGGCGGCTTCGGGGTGCCGGACTTCCTCGACTCGCTGCTGGCCTTCCAGCCCGCCGCGGACCGCCGGGACGGCCTCCAGCACCTGGTCGTCTTCCCGATGTACACGCAGAACGGCAACCCGGACCGCAACCTGGAGGCGGTCGTGCTGCGGATGGTCTGGCCGGAGTGGCTGGCCGAGCTGGAGCGCACCCGCTACGACAACCCGCTGTTCTGCGGGATCACCTTCGAGGACTTCACGGCCGGGTACGACACCAACTCCGCCGTCCTCTTCCCGGAGACCATCGCCGTCCGCGAGGCGCCGGAACGATTCTCCTGGGGTGGCATCTTCTGCGACCGCGAGGCCGCCCGCTTCCGCCGGGTCACCGAGGCCGCCGTCGGCATCCTCGGCATCGAGCTGCCCGAGGACGTCGCCGCCATGGTCCACGACCAGAAGCGCTGCGAGGAGGCGTTCGTCCTGTGGGACATGGTCCACGACCGCACCCACTCCCACGGCGACCTGCCCTTCGACCCGTTCATGATCAAGCAGCGCCAGCCGTTCTGGATGTACGGCCTGGAGGAGCTGCGGTGCGACCTCACCGCCTTCAGGGAGGCCGTGAAGCTCGCCGGCGAAGGGGTCCCGCAGGCCCGCGACGTCCAGTACGCGATCCTCTTCGACCGCATGTTCCGCTTCCCCGTCACCGGCGAGCGGGTGCGCAACTACGACGGCCTCGGCGGCCAGTTGCTCTTCGCCTACCTGCACAAGCACGACGTCCTGCGGTGGACCGACAACACCCTGCGCGTCGACTGGGAGCGCGCCCCCCAGGTCACCAACCAGCTCTGCGCCGAGATCGAGAAGCTCTACCGCGACGGCATCGACCGCCCCAAGCTCGTCCACTGGTTCGCCGGGTACGAGCTGGTCTCCGGCTACCTCGCGCCGCACCCGGGATCCCGCTGGGCCAAGGGCCCCGACGCGCTGGACCTCGGCCTGCCGCCGCGCAAGCTCGTGGACGACGTGCTTCCCGACGAGTTTCCGCTGAGCATGTTCTATGAGGCACTCTCCAAGAAGCTGAAGAACGTGATCGCCTCGACCCGGGGTATCACACGGGAGAGCGAAGAGCGGATCGCCGCGTGAGCGACCGCACCACAGAGAGTGAGCGGGCGGCGGCCGCAACGTCCCCGGGCGGGACGGACGAGGCCGAGGCGCACGCTGTTCAGGAGGCGAGGAACATGGGGAACGGGGCTCTCAGCGGTGCGGTGATCGCGGTGGCCGGCGCGGGCGGAGCGGCGGGCCGGGCCACCCTGCTCCGGCTCGCGGAGGCGGGCGCGACCGTCGTCGCGGCCGACAACGATCCCGAGCGGCTCGCCGAGGCGGTCGACGCGGCCCGGTACGCGGGCGGCGGCGCCAACGTCATCGGCGAACCCGTCGACCTGCTCGACCTGGACTCCACCCGGGAGTGGGCGGCGCACATCGGCGCCGAGTTCGGGCGCGTCGACGGCCTGGTGCACCTCGTCGGCGGCTGGCGCGGCAGCGAGACCTTCACCAAGACCGTCCTGGACGACTGGGACTTCCTCGAACTGCTGCTCATCCGCACCGTGCAGCACACCTCCCTCGCCTTCCACGAGGCGCTCCAGCTCAGCGACCGCGGCCGGTACGTCCTGATCAGCGCCTCCGGCGCCACCAGGCCCACCGCGGGCAACGCCGCCTACGCCGCCGCCAAGGCCGCCGCCGAGGCGTGGACGCTGGCCATGGGCGACTACTTCCGCAAGGCCGGGGGCGAGGAGGGGCCGACCTCCGCCGCGACCATCCTGGTGGTCAAGGCGCTCGTCCACGACGCGATGCGCGCCGACCGCCCGAACGCGAAGTTCTCCGGTTTCACCGACGTCAAGGACCTCGCCGAGGCCATCGTCGACGTCTGGGACAAGCCCGCCGCCGAAGTGAACGGAAACCGTCTGTGGCTGACCGACCGGCCGTGAACCCGCCCCGGACCGACGCCAGGCGCCACCACGACCCGCAGGTCCGGGGATTCGCCAGCGACAACTACGCCGGGGCCCACCCGGAGATCCTCGCCGCGCTCGCCCTCGCCAACGGCGGCCACCAGGTCGCCTACGGCGAGGACGACTACACCGGGCACCTCCAGGGCGTGATCCGCAGCCACTTCGGGGCGAGCGCGGAGGCCTTCCCGGTCTTCAACGGCACCGGCGCCAACGTCGTCGCGCTCCAGGCGGTCACCGACCGCTGGGGCGCGGTGATCTGCGCGGAGAGCGCCCACATCCACGTCGACGAGGGCGGGGCCCCCGAGCGGATGGGCGGCCTGAAGCTGCTCACCGTGCCCACCCCGGACGGCAAGCTCACCCCCGAGCTGATCGACCGGCAGGCCTGGGGCTTCGACGACGAGCACCGGGCGATGCCGCAGGTGGTCTCGATCACCCAGAGCACCGAACTGGGCACCCTCTACACGCCCGACGAGATCCGCGCCCTCTGCGACCACGCGCACGGCCTCGGCATGCGCGTGCACCTCGACGGCTCCCGGATCGCCAACGCCGCCGCCTCCCTGGACGTCCCGATGCGGGCGTTCACCAACGCCGTCGGTGTCGACCTGCTGTCCCTGGGCGGCACCAAGAACGGCGCGGTGTTCGGCGAGGCCGTCGTGGTGATCAACCAGGACGCGGTCCGGCACATGCGCCACCTGCGCAAGCTGTCCATGCAGCTCGCCTCCAAGATGCGCTTCGTGTCGGTGCAGTTGGAGGCGCTGCTCGCCAAGGACCTGTGGCTGCGCAACGCCCGGCACGCCAACGAGATGGCGCAGCGGCTCGCCGAGGGGGTCAGGGCCGTGCACGGCGTCGAGATCCTCTACCCGGTGCAGGCCAACGGCGTCTTCGCCACGCTCCCGCACGAGGTGAGCCTGCGCCTCCAGGAGCGGTTCCGCTTCTACTTCTGGGACGAGGCGGCGGGCGTCGTGCGCTGGATGTGCGCGTTCGACACCACCGAGGACGACGTGGACGCGTTCGTGGCCGCCGTCAAGGAGGAGATGGCGCGGTAGCGGACAGCTCTGCATAGGTATGCGGTCACCTGAAAAGTCATTGACGTTCGGGTGATCGCTTTCCTATGCTCTGCGGGCATGGAGCTGATCCAGACAACCCCCGACCTCTCCGCCTACCTCGCCGCTGACGAGGTCATCGACCACCACCACCCGATGGTCGGGCGGACGGCGGCCCGGCTGGCCGCCGACGTGGCCGACTCGTATGCCTATGCACAGGCCGCCTACGAGTACGTCCGCGACGCCATCCCGCACTCCCAGGACTCCGGCGACCCGCGCGTCACCTGGCGCGCCTCCGACGTCCTGACCCTGGGCACCGGCATCTGCCACGCCAAGGCCCACGCCCTCGCCGCCCTGCTGCGCGCCGAGGACATCCCCACGGCGCTCTGCTACCAGCGGCTCCTGCACGACGACGGCCAGGGCCACGTCGTCCACGGCCTGGTCGCCGTCCGCTTCCACGGCGCCTGGCACCGCCAGGACCCGCGCGGCAACAAGCCCGGCGTGGACGCGCGGTTCTCCCTCGACGGCGAGCGCCTGGCCTGGACGCCCGACCCGCGGTGCAATGAGGTGGACTACCCGGACCTGTACGCTGTACCTCACCCGGCCGTGCTCGGCGCCCTCCGGGCGGCGCCCGACCGGCCGACCCTGTGGCAGACCCTCCCCACCGCACTCTGAGGCAGACCGATGACCCTCACCCTGACCGTGTCCGACGAGGTGCGCGCCCTCGCCCCCGGCTTCACCCCGCTCGTCATCGAGGCGCACGGACTCACCAACGGGCCCAGCACCGACGAGAGTTCGGCCCTGCTCGACGACGCGGCCCGCCGCCTCGCCGACCGCCTCCAGGGGCGTGCCCCGCACGAGGACCCGCACATGGCGGCCTGGCGCGCGCTCTACACGGCGTTCGGCGCCAAGCCCTCGCGCACCCGCAACTCGGCCGAGGCGCTGGCCAGAAGGGCCCTCGCGGACGGCGGACTGCCCCGCGTCAACCTGCTCGTCGACCTCTACAACGCGGTCAGCGTCGCCTGGCTGATCCCGGTCGGCGGTGAGGACCTCGACCGGATCGAGGGAAGCATGTCGCTCGAACGGGCCACCGGCGACGAGGAGTTCGTGACGACGGCAGGGGGCGAGGAGCTGGTCGAGCACCCCGACGCGGGCGAGGTGGTCTGGCGCGACGGGACGGGCGTGACCTGCCGCCGCTGGAACTGGCGCCAGGGGCCGCGCACCCGGCTGACCGAGCGGACCGTCTCCGGGATCTTCCTGCTCGAAGGACTCGCCCCGATGCCGGTCGCCGACGTCGAGGCGGCGGGCGCCGAACTCGCCGAACTGCTGGCGAAGTTCAGCCCCGGAGCACGGATCGAGGTACGGGCGCCGGGGCTGTGAGCGAGCCCCGCCGGGCCCGCGGTCAGCGCGCCTCGGCCGCCCGGACCTCTTCCGGGGTGGGCGCGGTGCCGCCGAGGTGGGCGGGCATCCACCAGGTGTCGTTCGCGTCCTTCGGACGGACCGGGTAGGCGCGCTGGGCGGCCTCCAGCAGCTCCTGCACCCGCTCGCGCACCTGCCGGGTGATGGCGCCCGCGTACTTGTCCCGGGACGCCTCGATGGCCTCGCCGACCCGGATGGTGATCGGGGTGTGGCTGCGCTTGAAGTTGCGCGGGTGGCCCTTGGTCCACAGCCGCTGCGTCCCCCACACGGCCATCGGCACCAGCGGGACGCCCGCCTCCTGGGCCAGCCGCGCGGCACCCGACTTGAAGCTCTTGAGGGTGAACGACGGCGAGATCGTCGCCTCCGGGAACACGCCCACGACCTCGCCGGACCGCAGCGAGGCCAGCGCGTGCGCGTAGGCGGCCTCACCCTGGTCGCGGTCGACCGGGATGTGCTTCATCCCGCGCATCAGCGGGCCCGAGACGCGGTGCCGGAAGACGGACTCCTTCGCCATGAAGCGAACGAGACGTTTCTGCGGCAGCGCGGCCAGGCCGTTGAAGATGAAGTCGAGGTAACTGATGTGGTTGCTGACCAGCACGGCGCCGCCCGAGCGCGGGATGTTCTCCGACCCCTGGCAGTCGATCTTCAGGTCCCACGCCTTGAACAGCGTGCGGGCGAATCCGATGACGGGACGGTAGACAAGCTCGGCCATGGACGGCGTGGGCCCTTCGTGCTCAGCCTGGGAATGGGGAGCTCCCGGCGGGAAGTTACGGAGCCGTAGGTTTACGGCATCTCGCAGATCGTGCCCGAAGAACGCGCGGGTGGCCAGTCCAAGTGCCCGGTAACCACGAGATCCTCGTCACGTCCGCACGGGCCCCGCCGACCGGCCCGCGCCCCCTCTCCCGTGCCGTCCTCAGCCGGCGCCCGCGGTCGCCCGGCGCAGCAGCAGATACGTCTCGCAGCCCAGGCAGAAGCCGAACGCGGAGTTCAGGAAGGCCGCCGCGAGCGCGACCGCGGTCGCCGCCGTGCCGAGCCACCCGGGCCCCACCGTGTAACCGACCAGACCGATCAGCGCGAAGGCCAGGCCCACCGCCTGGGCGAAGCGCGGCGGCTCGGGCGCCTCGAACGCGCGCGGCGGCCCGAGCCTGGGCCGTATCGCGGTGCGGAACAGCACGCCGTAGGGCGAGCGGCCCACGCCGAGCGCCGCGCCCAGCGCGAACGCCAGGGTCTGCCAGGCCAGCAGCCAGGCGCTGCCGGTGATCAGCACGGCCGCCAGGGCGGCGGTCGTCACGGCCGCGCCGAACCGGGGGCCTCGTACATCGATGTCCATGGGGGCAAGCATCACGCACCGGAACCGGTACGCGGCCCCGGGAATCTTTACGGTCTCGTGAACGCTCCCCCCGGTGTGACAGGACTGGTGGTGTGCCTGGCGGTGCTCGCGGTGGCGGGCGCCTACGGCGTGGTGCGGCAGCGGCGGAGCGGGAGGGTGCGGGTGCGCGGGCGGGACGACGGGAAACGGGTGGGCGCGGCCGAGTTGGGCGAGGCGCTGGGCGAGCGGGCCACCCTGGTGCAGTTCTCCAGCGCCTTCTGCGCCCCCTGCCGGGCGACCCGGCGGGTCCTGGGCGAGGTGGCCGACATGGTCCCGGGGGTGCGGCACGTCGAGATCGACGCCGAGCACCACCTCGACCTCGTGCGCGCCCTCGACATCCTCAAGACCCCGACGGTCCTGGTCCTGGACGCCGAGGGCCGGGTGGTCCGCCGCGCCACCGGGCAGCCGCGCCGCGCCGACGTCATCGCCGCGCTGGGGGAGGCGGTTTGACACCCGCCACCGGCGCGACGGGGCGCCCCGCGGAGGACAGGGCGCACTTGACTGTGTGTACCACCTATCGTCAACTTGACCGTATGCCAACGGAACTCCTGCTCCACGGGCGGGTCCACGTCGACCTCGGGCGCACCGCGAGCGCGGGCTGTCCGGGCCACTGAGCAACCACGGCCCGGTCGACCCCCCTCCGCGGAAGGACAGCTCCATGACGGCATCGCCCGACCTCGCAGCCGCCCAACTCGCCACGCCCGACCTGCTGCGCTCCGTCTTCCGGCGGCACGCGGCGGGCGTCGCCGTGATCACCGCCCGCGGCCCGGCGGGCCCGGTCGGCTTCACCGCCACCTCGCTCAGCTCCGTCTCGGCCGAGCCGCCGCTGCTCTCCTTCGGCATCAGCACCGGTGCCTCCAGCTGGCCCGCGGTCGCGGAGACCGACCACATAGGCGTGCACCTCCTCGCGGAGCACCAGCGCGACCTGGCGGCCACCTTCGCGCGCAGCGGCGCCGACCGGTTCGGCGCCCCCACGCGCTGGAGCGAGGGGCCCGAGGGCGTCCCGGTCCTGGCCGACGTGCGGGCCTGGCTGGTCTGCCGGATCGTCGGGCGGGTGCCGGCCGGCGACCACCGGATCGTGGTGGCCCAGGTGCTGGCGGGCGACCCCACGGGCCCCGGCCGACCGCTCCTGTACCACCAGGGCGGTTTCCACGGCCTGCGCGACTGACGACCGGTACGCCTGACCCGTCCCCGGTGCTGCACACCCGTCGAGTTCCGATTACGCTGCGTTGCAAAGGTCACAGTTCAAAGCGCTTGCTCAGCGGGAACGAACTGGATGTACTGGCGAGTAATATTTTGGTCGGAGCGCAGGTCGCCCCGACCGGGACGGGCTGCTTGAGGCGCCTATGCTGCCTTCAAGAGGCAGCCGAAAATGACGATGCAGTAGGAGAGCCGGCGTGAGCTTGAGGATCGTTGTCACTGTGAAGTACGTGCCCGACGCCACTGGCGACCGGCACTTCGCCGATGACCTGACCGTGGACCGGGACGACGTGGACGGTCTGCTCTCCGAACTGGACGAGTACGCGGTCGAGCAGGCGCTCCAGATCTCGGAGAACTCGGACGACGACGTCGAGGTCACCGTCCTGACGGTGGGCCCCGAGGACGCCAAGGACGCGCTGCGCAAGGCGCTGTCCATGGGTGCCGACAAGGCGATCCACGTCGAGGACGACGACCTGCACGGCACCGACGTCATCGGCACCTCGCTGGTGCTGGCCAAGGCGATCGAGAAGGCCGGCTACGACCTGGTGATCTCCGGCATGGCCTCCACCGACGGCACCGCCGGTGTCGTCCCCGCGCTGCTCGCCGAGCGTCTGGGCGTCCCGCAGGTCACGCTGCTCTCCGAGGTCTCCGTCGAGGACGGCAAGGTCACCGGCCGCCGGGACGGCGACGCCGCCTCCGAGCAGCTCGAGGCCGCCCTGCCCGCCGTCGTCTCGGTCACCGACCAGTCGGGCGAGGCCCGTTACCCCTCGTTCAAGGGGATCATGGCGGCGAAGAAGAAGCCGGTCCAGGCCTGGGACCTCTCGGACCTGGAGATCGACGCCGACGAGGTCGGCCTCGGCGGCTCCTGGACCGCGGTCGACGCGGCGGACGAGCGTCCGGCCAGGACCGCGGGCACCATCGTCAAGGACGAGGGCGAAGGCGGCAAGCAGCTCGCCGAGTTCCTCGCGGGCCAGAAGTTCGTCTGAGCCCGCCCCGCCGACCGCCCCTCACCCTCGTCTCGCAGGAGAGCAATCCCATGGCTGAAGTTCTCGTCTACGTCGACCACGTGGACGGTGCCGTCCGCAAGCCCACCCTGGAGCTGCTGACGCTCGCCCGCCGGATCGGCGAGCCCGTCGCCGTCGCGCTGGGCGCGGGCGCCGCCGACACCGCCGCGGTCCTCGCCGAGCACGGCGCCGTCAAGGTGCTGACCGACGACGCCGCCGAGTACGCCGACTACCTCGTCGTGCCGAAGGTCGACGCCCTCCAGGCCGCCCACGCGGCCGTCTCCCCGGCCGCCGTGCTGGTGCCGTCCTCCGCCGAGGGCAAGGAGATCGCCGCCCGCCTCGCGCTGCGCATCGGCTCCGGCATCATCACCGACGCCATCGACCTGGAGTCCGGCGCCGAGGGCCCGGTCGTCACCCAGTCGGTGTTCGCCGCGTCCTACACCACCAAGTCCCGTGTATCCCAGGGGACTCCGGTCGTCACGGTCAAGCCGAACAGCGCCGCCGTCGAGGCCGCCCCGGCGGCCGGTGCGGTCGAGGCGCTCTCCGTGACCTTCTCCGCGCAGGCGACCGGCACCAAGGTCACCGGCCGCACCCCGCGCGAGTCGACGGGCCGCCCGGAGCTGACCGAGGCCGCGATCGTGGTCTCCGGCGGCCGCGGCGTCAACGGCGCCGACAACTTCGCGATCATCGAGGCCCTCGCCGACTCGCTCGGCGCGGCCGTGGGCGCCTCGCGCGCCGCGGTGGACGCCGGCTGGTACCCGCACACCAACCAGGTCGGCCAGACCGGCAAGTCGGTGTCGCCGCAGCTCTACATCGCCAACGGCATCTCCGGCGCCATCCAGCACCGGGCGGGCATGCAGACCTCGAAGACGATCGTCGCCGTCAACAAGGACGCCGAGGCCCCGATCTTCGACCTGGTCGACTACGGCGTCGTCGGCGACCTCTTCGACGTGGTGCCGCAGCTCACCGAGGAGATCAACACCCGCAAGGGCTGATCCCCGCCGCTCGGCCCGAGGCCCTCGTGACCCCCGTGGTCGCGGGGGCCTCGGTCTGTCGGGGCGGAGGGTGTTGACCTGCGGGAAGCGACCCGGATAACTTCGCTGTGCGGATAGTTGATTCCGTAAGGCGGAAGAACTGGAGGGTGTGGGATGGGTCAGCAGGAGAAGGTGGCGACGAGCCTCGCGGGCGCCGTCAGCGACGAGATCAGCGCCTCCCTCGCGCCGGTCGACGCCGAACTGGAGCGGCGCTACCCCGGCGACCCGGGCACCCGCCAGCCCGTCCACACCGTGTACGTCCCCGGTGACGTCTTCGCCGCCGACACCGTCCGCTCCTGGGGCGACCAGGCCCTCGACGCCCTCGACCGGCACGCGCCGGACGCCGCCTCCTTCGCCGCCGTCCTCGGCCTCGCCGACGCCCTCGCCGTACCCGTCTACGAGCGGGTGCGCGCCAAGCTGGAGCGCGAGCCCGTCGAGGACCTGCGGGTCGACTTCGAGGACGGCTACGGAAACCGCCCGGACGACGAGGAGGACGCGGCCGCGGCCCGCGCCGCCCGGCTGATCGCCGACGCCTACCGCACCGGAACCGCCGCACCCTGCATGGGCATCCGGATGAAGTGCATGGAGGCACCGGTGCGCGACCGGGGCATCCGCACCCTCGACATCTTCCTCACCGGCCTGCTGGAGGCGGGCGGCCTGCCCGGCGGGCTCGTCCTGACGCTGCCCAAGGTGACCTACCCCGAGCAGGTCACCGCCATGGTCCGGCTCCTGACGGCGTTCGAGGAGGCGCGCGGTCTCCAGCCCGGCCGGATCGGCTTCGAGATCCAGATCGAGACCAGCCAGTCCATCCTGGCCGCCGACGGCACCGCCACCGTCGCCCGGATGATCCAGGCCGCCGAGGGCCGCGCCACCGGGCTCCACTACGGCACCTTCGACTACAGCGCCTGCCTCGGTGTCTCCGCCGCCCATCAGGCCAGCGACCACCCGGCGGCCGACCACGCCAAGGCGGTCATGCAGGTGGCCGCCGCGGGCACCGGCGTCCGCGTCTCCGACGGCTCCACCAACGTCCTGCCCGTCGGCCCCACCCCCAAGGTCCACGACGCCTGGCGCCTGCACTACGGGCTCACCCGGCGGGCCCTCGCCCGCGCCTACTACCAGGGCTGGGACATGCACCCCGGCCACATCCCGACCCGGTACGCGGCCGTCTTCGCCTTCTACCGCGAGGGCTTCGAGCAGGCCGCGGCCCGCCTCACCCGGTACGCCAACCGGACCGGCGGCGACGTCATGGACGAACCCGCCACCGCCAAGGCGCTCAGCGGCTACCTGCTGCGCGGCCTGGACTGCGGCGCCCTCGACATCGCCGAGGTGGCCCGCGCCACCGGCCTCACCCGCGCCGACCTGGAGGCGTTCGCCCGGCCCAGGCGGGCCGACCTGACGGCCTCCGCGTAGCCCGGAGCGCGGGCCCGGTCACCGGCGCCGGGCGGGGAGCGCTCGGGCGAGCCCTTCCAGCCCGGACGCCGTGACCATCCCCTCGGCGGCGAACAGCCGCGTCCCCGCCGCGCACAGCTCCGGGTCCGCCCGCGCCCGGCGGCTGAACTCCCGCGCGGTGTCCCCGAACAGCCTCCGCAACCCGGGGGAGTCCGCCAGGAGTCCGGTCAACAGGGCCCGCTGGTCGCGCAGATGGACCCGCGGGGAGCCGGAGCGGTCGAGCAGCACCCCGCGCCGGTTGACGTAACCGAACGCACCGGGCAGCACCGTCCCGTCCGCCAGCTCGATCCGCACCTCGGACGCGGGCAGCCAGACCCGCAGATAGTGGCCGTCCGGCAGCGGCACGCCCTCGCTCGCGTCGACCAGCGCGAGCTGCGCGGCGTCGAACCACGTCACGAACAACTCCCGTACCGTGCCCGGCGAGCGGAAGGGCGACGCCGACATGTACCCCATCACGCTGACGTGCGCCGAGACGCCGACCTCCAGGCCGGTCACCCCGGCCCGCGTCATCGGCACCGGGGAGGTGACACGGGCCGCGGCCATCTTGTGCCTGAGCTGTCCCGGCGAGGCGTTGGAGCCGACCGCGAGGACCGGCACACGCTCCGGGTGCGTGAGCCGCTCCAGCGGCAACAGCCGGTCGCCGTCCAGGAGTCCGGAGCCGACCGGCCACACCCCCGGGTAGCTCAGCGGGTGTTCGCGCGGCGCCTCGCCGAGCCCCAGCGCCTCCAGCGTGCGGTCGCGCATGAACCGCTCAGCTCGCCGGGGGGAGTTCGCCCGAACCGCGGGTGATCAGCCGGGTCGGCAGCTCGATCCGCTCGGGGGCGAGCAGCGTGCCGTCCAACTGGCGGAAGAGGCGCTCGGCGGCGGTCCGGCCGAGCGCGGCCGAGTCCTGTGCGACCACGGTGAGGCCCGGCTGGAGCAGGTCGGCCAGCTCGATGTCGTCGAAGCCGACCAGCGCGACCGGCCTGGCCCGTTCGGCGATGACCCGGATGGCGGTGACGGTCACCCGGTTGTTGCCGGTGAAGATGGCGGTCACCGCGTCCGGCCCGGACAGCATCTCCTCCGTCGCCCGCCGCACCCGCGTCGGATCGGTGACCCCCAGGGACATCCAGGAGCCCTCCACGGTGATCCCGGCGTCCTCCATGGCCGTCCGGTAGCCGCGCAGCCGCTCCGCCGCGGTGTGGATCCTCGGCATGTCACCGACGAAGCCGATCCTGCGGTGGCCGTGCGCGATGAGGTGGGCGACCCCGTCCCTGGCCCCGCCGAAGTTGTCGGAGAGCACCACGTCCGCGTCGATCCGCCCGGCCGGACGGTCCACGAACACCGTCGCGACCCCGGCCCGCAGCTCCGGCTCCAGGTACCGGTGGTCGTCACCGGCCGGGATGATCACGAGACCGTCCACCCGGCGCGCGCACAGCGCGAGCGCCAGTTCCTGCTCGCGGTCCGGGTCCTCCGCGCTCGACCCGTTGATCAGCAGCGCCCCGTGCGCCCGCGCCACCTCCTCGACGGCGCGGCTGAGCGGCCCGTAGAACGGGTCGGCGAGATCCTCCAGGACCAGGCCGATGCTGGCGGTGCGGCCCTTGCGCAGGACGCGCGCGCTGTCGTTGCGGCGGAAGCCCAGCGCGTCGATCGCCTCCTGCACCCGGCGTTCGGTCTCCTGGGTCACCCCGGACTCGCCGTTGACCACGCGGGAGACGGTCTTGAGTCCCACACCGGCGCGCGCGGCGACGTCCTTCATGGTGGGCCGGTTGCCGTAGCGGTGGGTGGGAACGCCTGCGGAGCGGCGGGCAGTCTCGGGCACGATGCGCTGTCCTTGTCCTGTCTCGTCCATAGGGGTGCGTCGGACCATAGGGATGTATGAGGATGTGGCGTCGAGCATAGAGCCTGGACAACGTTGTCATATGCGCGAGAGACTGTCCACCGCAATCTCCGGCCTGCGCCCCCACCGACAGACCGGTCCGCTCCTCTCCCGCGCCCGGTGGGAGAGGTTCCCAGTCGATGGGAGATCCGATGGTTGACGGGGAGATCCGACACTGATGCACACCGACCTCGTGGCAGCGCTCGACATCGGCGGTACGAAGATCGCCGGAGCGCTGGTGGACGGCCACGGCCAGATCCTGGTGCGATCCCAGCGCCCGACGCCCGCGCAGCGTGACGGCGAGACGGTGATGCGGGCCGTGGAGGAGGTGCTCGGCGAGCTGACGGCCTCGCCGCTGTGGGAACGGGCGGCGGCGCTCGGCATCGGCAGCGCGGGCCCGGTGGACGCCTCCGCGGGCACGGTGAGCCCGGTGAACGTGCCGGGCTGGCGGGACTTCCCGCTGGTGCGCCGGGTGCGGGAGGCCGTCTGCGGGCTCCCGGTCGAGCTGATCGGCGACGGTGTCGCGATCACCGCGGCCGAGCACTGGCAGGGCGCCGCGCGAGGTCACGACAACGCCCTGTGCATGGTGGTCTCCACCGGCGTCGGCGGCGGGCTCGTGCTCGGCGGACAGCTGCACCCCGGCCCCACCGGCAACGCGGGCCACATCGGGCACATCAGCGTCGACCTCGACGGCGACGCGTGCCCGTGCGGCTCGCGCGGCTGCGTGGAGCGGATCGCGAGCGGCCCGAACATCGCGCGCCGGGCGCTGGAGAACGGGTGGCGCCCCGGACCGGACGGCGACACCTCCGCCGCCGCGGTGGCCGCCTCGGCGCGGGTCGGCGACCCGGTCGCGGTGGCGTCGTTCCAGCGGGCCGCGCAGGCGCTCGCCGCCGGGATCGCGGCGACGGCCACGCTCGTCGAGATCGACATCGCGGTGATCGGCGGGGGCGTCGCCAAGGCGGGCGAGGTCCTCTTCACCCCGCTGCGCAAGGCCCTGGGCGACTACGCGACGCTGTCGTTCGTGCAGCGCCTCGCGGTCGCCCCGGCCCAGATGGGCACGGACGCGGGCCTGGTGGGCGCGGCGGCCGCCGCGCTGGCCCGGCGGGCGGACGCGGCGACGGTGTGAGACGGGTCGGGAGGGGGCCGGTGCGGGGGTGCGCCGCAGTAACGTTCCCGCCGGGGGGTTGCCGCCCCGGGGGCGCGGCCTCGCGGTCTGGGGACGTGGGTTCGCGGTGCGGGCGGGCGGGGTTGCGGCCTGCGTCCGGGGCTTCGCGACCCGGCTCCGTGGGCTTGCGGGCCGGCCGCGTTGGCTTGCGGTCCGACTCTTCGGGCTTGCGGCCTGTCGCCGTGGCCTCGCGGCTCGTTTCCGTGGTCTCGCGGCCCGGCTGTGTGGTCTCTCTGTCGGGCTCCGGGGCCCTGCGGGCGGGGTCTCGGCAGGGGCTTCAGGTGCGGTGGGATGTGCTTCGGACGGGGGTGGGGCGGGAGCCGGACCGTGACTCCTGCGGTGGTCGGGCAGTTGAGCAGGGCATGAAGAAGCGCAGCATGCTCGCCATCGCCTCCCTCGCCACCGGCTTCGTCGTCGCCGCGGTCAGCCCGTCGCACGCCGAGGACCACACCGTCCTGGACGACCTGAACGTCAAGGACACCGTCAGCGCGGTCGACCGGACCGTCAGCCAGGACAGCTTCGCCATGGACGAGCACAGCCTCGGCCAGAACGGCTGAAACCTGGACCCATGACCGCACGGCGGCGTCGGTGCCTCGTCAGGGAGGGCATCGGCGCCGCCGTGTGCTGCTACCGCACTCGCACTGGTTTCCGAGACGGGGTGAAACGGGCAAGCCTCAGTGGGTCGAGAGAAATGGGGGAACCGTGATCGTCTGGATCAATGGCGCGTTCGGCGCGGGGAAGACCACCACCGCACGGGAACTGATCGACCTGATCCCGAACAGCACGCTCTTCGACCCAGAGGTCATCGGCGCCACCCTCACACGGCTGCTTCCGGCCAAGCACCTCGCCGAGGTCAACGACTACCAGGACCTGCCGATCTGGCGCCGTCTCGTGATCGACACCGCCGCCGCGATGCTGGCCGAGCTGGGCGGGACCCTCGTCGTCCCGATGACCCTGCTGCGTCAGGAGCACCGCGACGAGATCTTCGGCGGGCTCGCCGCCCGCCGGATCGGCGTCCACCACTTCGTCCTCGCCCCGTCGGAGTCCGAGCTGCGCCGACGGGTGGCCGACCGCGAGGTCCCGGCCGAACCCGCCGACGGCGAGATACGCGTCCGGCAGTGGTCGTTCGACCACATCGAGCCCTACCGGGCCGCCCTCGCCTCCTGGCTCAGCGCCGACGCGCATCTCGTCGACACCAGCGCGCTGAGCGCGCGGGACGCCGCCGGACGGATCGCCGAGGCCCTCGGCAACGGCGAGGTGCCCGTCCGCGCCATCGTGCAGACGCCCGAGCCGACCGGCGAGACCCTCGCCTCCGGCGTCCTCCTCTTCGACGAACGGGACCGCATCCTGCTCGTCGACCCCACCTACAAGGCCGGTTGGGAGTTCCCCGGCGGTGTCGTCGAACCCGGCGAGGCACCCGCGAGAGCCGGTATCCGCGAGGTCGCCGAGGAGACCGGCCTGCACCTCGCGGACGTGCCACGACTGCTCGTCGTCGACTGGGAGGCGCCCGCACCGCCCGGGTACGGCGGGCTGCGGCTCCTTTACGACGGGGGGCGGCTCGACGCCGACGAGGCGGCCCGGCTGCTGCTGCCCGGCCCCGAACTGCGCGGCTGCCGCTTCGTCACCGAGGGCGAGGCCGCCGACCTGCTGCCGCCCGTCCGCTACGCCCGCCTGCGCTGGGCCCTGCGGGCGCGGGAGCGGGGCGCGGCGATGTACCTGGAGCGCGGCGTCCCGGTGCCGTGACCGGCCCGGCGCCGACGGGACGCGGACGGCAGTCCACGCGGGGACGGTTCCCGGGTCTTGGCGCCGCCGTGCTGTTCCGGTCCGTCCGGCGGTGGGACGGGTTCCGGCCGCACGCGCGGGTGCCCGGCACCGGACCTCCGGTGCCGGGCACCCGCGGGTGATCAGCCCGCCGCGTAGTTGCGCAGGAACAGGGCCTCCGTCACCGAGAGCCGCTCCAGCTCCTGCGGCGACACGCTCTCGTTCACCGCGTGGATCTGCGCCTCCGGCTCGCTCAGCCCGATCAGCAGGATCTCGGCTTCCGGGTAGAGCCCCGCGAGGGTGCTGCAGAGCGGGATGGAGCCGCCCTGACCGGCGTACTGCATCTCCTGGCCCGGGTAGGCGACCGCCATGGCCTCGGCCATCGCCGCGTACGCGGGGCTCGTGGTGTCCGCGCTGAACGCCTGGCCCTGACCGGTCTGCTCGGTGCTCACCCGGGCGCCCCACGGCGTGTGCGCCTCCAGGTGGGCCTGGAGCAGCTTGGTCGCCTCGACGCTGTCCACGCCCGGCGGCACCCGCAGGCTGACCAGCGCGCGGGCGCTCGCCTGCACCGACGGCGTGGCGCCGACGACCGGCGGGCAGTCGATGCCGAGGACGGTGACCGCGGGCCGCGCCCAGATCCGGTCGGCGATCGTCCCCGAGCCGATCAGTTCGACGCCGTCGAGCACCTTGGCGTCCTGCCGGAACTGCTCCTCGTCGTACTGGAGCCCGTCCCAGCCGGACGCGGGGGTGAGCCCGTCGACCGTCGTCGAGCCGTCCTCGCCGCGCAGCGAGTCCAGGACGCGGATCAGGGCGCTCAGCGCGTCGGGGGCTGCGCCGCCGAACTGCCCGGAGTGCAGGTTGCCTTCGAGGGTGTCGACGCGCACCCGCACCAGGGTCATGCCGCGCAGGGACGTGGTGACGGTGGGCAGGCCGACGCGGTAGTTCCCGGCGTCGCCGATGACGATGGTGTCGGCCGTGAGGAGCTCCGGGTGCTGCTCGGCGTACCGTTCGAGGCCGCCGGTGCCCTGCTCCTCCGAGCCCTCGGCGATCACCTTGACGTGCACCGGCACGCCGCCGTTCGCCTTGAGGGCGCGCAGCGCGAGCAGGTGCATGATGACCCCGCCCTTGCAGTCGGCAGCGCCGCGCCCGTACCAGCGGCCGTCGCGCTCGGTCAGCTCGAACGGCGGGGTGGTCCAGCCGGACTCGTCGAGCGGCGGCTGCACGTCGTAGTGGGCGTACAGCAGCACCGTCCTGGCCCCCTCGGGCCCCGGCAGATAACCGTAGACCGACTGGGTGCCGTCAGGGGTGTCGAGGAGCGCGACGTCCTCGAAGCCCTCGGCCCGCAGCGCGTCGGCGACCCAGCGGGCGGCGCCCTCGCTCTCGCTCCTGGGGAACTGGTCGAAGTCCGCCACCGACTTGAAGGCGACCAGTTCGGCCAGCTCCGTCCGTGCCCTCGGCATCAGCGAGGCGACGGTCTCGGCGACCGGATTCGACGACATGGGCACGCTCCTGGTGGGTGCGACGTTGTGACGTACAGGTGGATACGAAGATCCTCCCACAGTGGCCTGCGGTGACAGCCGCCGTAGGATGCGGGGGACAGTGCGGCAGACGGCTTGATCGGAGCAGCGGACCATCGTGAGCGGCGAGAACTCTTCGGCGGACGACGTGCAGCAGGTGTGGGACGTCGTGGTGGTGGGCGCGGGACCCGCGGGGGCCTCAGCGGCCTATGCGGCCGCGGTCGCGGGACGACGTGTCCTGCTGCTGGAGAAAGCGGAGCTGCCTCGGTACAAAACCTGCGGGGGAGGCATCATCGGCCCCTCCCGCGACTCCCTCCCGCCCGGCTTCGAGCTGCCCCTGCGCGACCGGGTGAACGCGGTGACGTTCTCCAACAACGGGCGCTTCACCCGGACCAGGCGGTCCCGGCAGATGCTCTTCGGGCTCATCAACCGGCCCGAGTTCGACCAGCAGCTCGTCGAGCACGCCCAGAAGGCGGGCGCGGAGCTGCGCACCGGCGTCACCGTGCAGCGGGTCGAGCAGCACGGCTCGGCGGTGCCCGACCGGCGCACGGTCGCGGTCGTCCTCCAGGGCGGTGAGACGCTGCTGGCGCGCGCCGTGGTCGGCGCCGACGGCAGCGCCAGCCGCATAGGCGCGCACGTGGGCGTGAAGCTGGACCAGGTGGACCTCGGTCTCGAGGCGGAGATCCCGGTGCCCGAGACGGTCGCCGAGGACTGGCGTGGGCGCGTCCTCATCGACTGGGGCCCGATGCGCGGCAGTTACGGCTGGGTCTTCCCCAAGGGCGACACCCTCACGGTCGGCGTGATCTCCGCGCGCGGTGAAGGCGCCGCCACCAAGCGGTACTTGGAGGAGTTCGTCGGCAGGCTCGGTCTGGCCGGGTTCGAACCGAGCATCTCCTCCGGTCACTTGACCCGTTGCCGGGCCGACGACTCACCGCTCTCCCGGGGGCGTGTGCTGGTCTGCGGCGACGCGGCCGGACTGCTGGAGCCGTGGACCCGCGAGGGCATCTCCTTCGCGCTGCGCTCCGGGCGGCTCGCGGGGGAGTGGGCGGTGCGGATCGCCGAGGCGCACGACGCGGTGGACGCCCGCCGCCAGGCGCTGAACTACGCGTTCGCCATCAAGGCGGGCCTGGGCGTCGAGATGAGCGTCGGCAAGACCATGCTGGCGATCTTCGAGCGCCGCCCCGGCCTCTTCCACGCGGCGCTGACCGGGTTCAGGCCCGCGTGGAACGCGTTCCGGGAGATCACCCAGGGCAAGACGACCCTCGGCGAACTGGTCCGCACCCACCCGATGGCCCAGCGCGGCCTGGCCGCCCTCGACCGCCGGGCGGCGGCCACCGCGGACCCGGCCGCGGCGACCGGGACGGCGGAGACCGCCGAGGCGGCGGAGGCCGACGAACAGCACGACGGCGAGCCGGGCGGCACGACGGGCAACCGGCCCGCCTCCTCCTGACGGACCGATCGCCGGGGCGGGCCGTCCGCGTCCGCCTCCTCGGCAACGGACGGGCCGGGAAGGGCCTCTCGCTTCTCCCCTGCGGGTCGGCCGTCCTCCTCTTCCGTCTCCGCCCCCAGGGGCAGGCAGGACCCCGCCTCCGGTCGACAGCCCCGGGGCGGGCCCGATCAGGCAGGCCCGCGCCCTCACTCCCCGGACATCGGGCACCGGCAGCAGCCCCCGGCCGGGCCCCCGCCGTCCTTGCCCTCCGGGTCGAGGAGCGAGTCGACGGCCACCCGCACGTACGGCAGCGTCCGGTCCGCGGCCGAGGTGAGGGCCGGGGTCTGCACGGCCAGCCGCAGCAGCGTCATCCCCAGCATCCACGCCGCCAGCAACTCGGCGCGGATCTCCGCGTCCGGCCCGTCCAGACGGCTCGCGAAGCTCTCCGAGAAGACCTCGGTGACATCCGCGCGCAGCCGTCCCACGGCCTCCTCCCGGCGCGGCGAGCGCAGCAGCGTCAGCACGGGATGCGGGACCTCGCCCTCCCCGGGACCGTCGAAGGCGACCTTGTGCAGCCACTCCGCCACGTCCTCCAGGGGCAGGTGGCGCAGGGGCTCGAAGAGGGCGGTGCTGCTGGTCGACACGGCATCGAACAGCCCTTGTTTTGAGCCGAAGTAGCGGTAGACGAGAGCGGCGTCGACGTCGGCGGTCCTGCCGATGTCGCGGACGCTCGTGCCGTCGTACCCGTATCTCCCGAAGCACCGGGCCGCGGCGCTCATCAGGGCCGCCCGGCTGCCCGCCGCGTCGTATCTGCGGGTCGTCGCGGAGCGGGCCCGGTCCGGTGCTGCGTCGTCTGGGGTGTCCACCTGGTACCTCCGCGTCGGCTGTTTCCGTCCATGTTCTCGGTCGTCGCGCGCCCTGTCGAAAAGCAGCCATCCAATGTCATCGATCGTTGACAAGTGGTCGCGTGATCCACGTACGTTGACGGCGCCCGCTCCACGGCGAACCGCTGCCCGAACGCTTCGAAAAAGGGTGATTCCCCTGACCTCTCGACGTGTCGTCGTCATTGGAACCGGCTATGTCGGCCTGACCACCGGCGCCTGTCTGGCCTCCCTGGGACACCGGGTCGTCTGCGCCGACACGGACCCGGGCAAGGTGGAACGGCTGCGCCGGGCCGAGGTCGACATCCTCGAACCCGGCCTGCCGGAGGCCGTCCGCGCCGGACTCGACCGCGGTCTGCTGGAGTTCGTGGGCGACCCCCGGGATGCGGTGGCGACGGCCGACGCCGTCTTCCTCTGCCTGCCCACCCCGATGGGCGTCGGCGGCGCCGCCGACCTGGCCGCCGTCGAGGCCGTCGCCGACGGGATCCGCGACCGGCTCCCGGACGGCTGCGTCGTCGTCAACAAGTCCACCGTGCCGGTCGGCACCGCCGAACGCGTCGCGGCGCTGCTCGCCCGGCCCGACGTGACGGTGGTCAGCAACCCCGAGTTCCTCCGCGAGGGACACGCCGTCCACGACTTCCTGCACCCCGACCGGATCGTGGTGGGCGCCGCGGAACCGGACGCGGCCCGGCGGGTGGCCGACCTCTACGCGGGCGTCGACGCGCCGCGCGTGCTCACCGACACCGCGGGCGCCGAACTCACCAAGTACGCCGCGAACTTCTTCCTCGCGATGAAGCTCTCCTTCGCCAACAACCTCGCCACCCTCTGCGAACGTCTCGGCGCCGACATCGACGACGTCGTCGCCGGGATCGGCCACGACCCGCGCATCGGCGGCGCCTTCCTCGCCCCCGGCCCCGGCTGGGGCGGTTCCTGCCTGCCCAAGGACACCCACGCGCTGCTGCGGGTGTGCGAGGAGTCCGGCGTCGAGTTCCCGCTGCTGCGGGCCACCATCGAGACGAACGTCGAGCACCAGCGCCGCCTGGTCGAGCGGATCGCCGCCCGGTGCGCGGGGGCCGACGGCTCCCTGCGCGGCGTCCGGCTGGGGCTGCTCGGCCTCACCTTCAAGGCCGGCACCTCCGACCTGCGCGACTCGCCCGCCCTGGCCATCGCCCGCCGACTGCGCGCCCTGGGCGCCGAGTTGCGCGCCTTCGACCCTGCCCTCAGCGAACTGCGCCCCGACCTCAGCGACCTCCTCACGGTCGTCGACACGCCCCTCGCCGCCGTCGAGGGCGCCCGCGCCTGCGTCGTCCTCACCGAGTGGCCCGACTTCCGCGACCTGGACTGGGAAGCCGTCGCGGACCGCCTCGCGACGCCCTTCGTCCACGACTTCCGCAACCTCCTCGACCCCGAACGCCTCGACCGGGCCGGGCTGTTGTGGGAGGGCGTCGGCCGCGCACCCGCGATGGCCCGCTGAACCGGACCCCTGCTCTCTCCTCACGCTCACCGACCCCCCACAGAAAGGCCCGTCGTGCGGGTACTGTTCACCACGATCGGTAGTCCCTCCCACGGCCGCGCCCAGTTGCCGCTGGCCCGCGCGCTCGCGGCGGCCGGACACGAGGTCCTCGTGGCCACCACCCCCTCCGTCGCCCCCGTCTTCGAACGCGACGACGTCCGCGTCACCGTCTCCATGGGCGACTTCTCCCCGAACTCCTTCATCACCCCCGAACTCGCCGAACCCGCCTCCCGCCCTGGGCTCGACGACGCAGCGCGCCAGGAGGCCCTGCGCGGCGTCCTGTTCCGGGTCATGGCGGGCCCGATGGCCACCGAACTACTCTCCCGCACCCTCCCGGTGGCCCGCGAGTTCCGCCCCGACCTCATCCTGCGCGACGGCATGGATCTGAGCGCCTGCCTGGTCGCCGAGCACCTCGGCGTCCCCCAACTCCCCACCCCCTCGGGCACCAGCAACCTCGTCGACCCGGCAGAGGTGCTGTCCGGCCTCAACGCCCTGCGCGCGAAGGAGGGGTTGCCCGCCCAGGAGGACCCGCTGTCGATCGTGCCGCACGGGCGCGTCGACTACGTGCCCGCGCCCTTCTCCTTCGCCGCGCACCTGCCGCCGTCGCTCGCCTACCGGCAGTCCGCCTCGGTGGACCGGGGCTCGGTGCTGCCCCGCTGGATCGCCGAACTCCCCACCGACCGGCCCCTCGTGCTCGCCGCCCTCGGCACCGCGCTCCCGCTGATCAAGAAGATGGTCGGCGAGGGGGACGGCGCGCGGTCACCGTTCCCGGTACCCGACGCGGAGCGCACACTGCGGTCGATGATCGAGGCGGTGTCGCGCCTGGAGGAGTGCACCGTCGTCGTCGCCACCTCGGGCATCCCCGCGGAGACCGGGGAGTTGCCCCCGCACGTCCACGTCACCGACCGGGTGCCGCAGCCGCTGCTCCTCGAATCGGTCGACCTGTTCCTCACCCACGGCGGCTTCAACAGCATCCGCGAGTCACTGCGCACGGCCACCCCCATGGCCGTACTGCCCCAGTTCGGCGACCAGTTCGCCAACGCGGCCCGGGTCCAGCGGCTCGGGCTGGGGCAGGCGGTCACCGACACCGCGCCCGACGGCATCGTCGACACGCTGCGCGCCGTGCTGGCCGACCCCGCCGTCGCGGCCAGGAGCCGCCAGGCCCGGCTGGCGATGCTGGCGCTCCCGGAGGTCGACAGCGCCGTCACCGACCTGGAGAAGCTCGTCTGACGGTCGGCCGACCGCCCGCGGGAGCCGTCCGGCCGTCACGCCGGGCGGCTCCCGCGCCCCCTCACCCCGCCGCGGCGACGAAGGAGACCCATGCCGTTCCCCCCACCCACCGCGACGGCGACACAGCGCCACACCCCACCGGGACCGCGCCCCGCGGACGTCCCGGCCCGGCCGGCGGCGTGAGCGGAGGCGGACCATGACCACCTCAGGCTCCGTCCCGCACGGCACCGTCGACGGCCCCGACCCGGCGGCGGACGCCCCCGCGCGGCCCACGCACCGGCAGATCGTCACCGTCCTGTCCGGCCTCATGGTCGGCATGTTCCTCGCCGCGCTCGACCAGACCGTCGTCGCCTCCGCCCTGCGCACCATCGCCGACGACCTGCACGGGCTGACCGCGCAGGCGTGGGTGACCACCGCCTACCTCGTCACCGGCACCATCGTCAGCCCCCTGTACGGGAAACTCTCCGACATCTACGGCCGCCGCCCGGTGTACCTGAGTGCCATTGTCCTCTTCGCCGCAGGCTCCCTGCTCTGCGGATTCGCCACCTCCATATACGAGTTGGCGGCCTTCCGCGCCGTACAGGGCCTCGGCGGCGGCGGGTTGATGTCCCTCGCCATGACGATCATCGCGGACCTCACCTCACCCCGCGAACGCGGCCGCTACCAGGGCTACATCACGGCGGTCTTCGCCGGAGCCAGCATCGCCGGACCCCTCGTCGGCGGGCTGTTCGCGGGGCAGGCCACGCTCTGGGGGCTCGACGGCTGGCGCTGGATCTTCCTGCTCAACGTGCCGCTCGCGGCGCTCGCCCTTTTGGTGGTCCTGCGCGTGCTGCACGTGCCGCACCGTCCGGTGCGGCACCGCCTCGACTACGGCGGAGCTGCGGCGCTCGCCGTCGGGATCGTCCCGCTGCTCGTCGTCACCGAGCAGGGCCGGGCCTGGGGCTGGGGCTCGGGCCGCGCGCTGACCGGATACGCGCTCGGCCTCGTCGGTCTCGTCGCCTTCGTGCTGATCGAGCGGCGGATGGGCGACGCGGCCCTGCTGCCCATGCGGCTGTTCCGCATCCGCGCGTTCCGGCTGGGCTCCGTCCTGCACTTCACCGTCGGCATCCCCATGTTCGGCGCCATGACGACGCTCCCGCTCTACCTGCAGCTCGCCCAGGGCATGAGCCCGATGCGCGCGGGCCTCGCCACCCTGCCCACCGTGGTGGCCAACGTGTCGGTGACGCTGCTGGTGGGACGGCTGATGGCGCGGACCGGCAAGTTCAAGATCCACCTGGTCGCGGGCGTCGGCTCGCTGACCTTGGCGCTGCTGGTCTTCGCGACCCTCCGCGCGGACAGCCCGCTCTGGTACGTCTCCGTCGGCATGCTGTTCATGGGGGCCGGGCTCGGCGCCGCCATGCAGACGATCACCACACTCGCCCAGTCCGAGGTGCCCCGCGCCGACATGGGCGCGGCGACCGCCTCGGTGAACTTCTTCCGCTCCAACGGCGGGACGGTGGGAGCGGCGGCCTTCCTCTCCGTCCTGTTCTCCCTCGCGGGCCCGCGGATCGCCGAACGCCTCGCGGCGGCGCAGAGCGACCCGTCGTTCGGGCGGCTGGCCGGGGAGCCGGAGAACGCCCGCGCGCTGGACGGCGTGCTGCGCCCCGACGGCGGCGTCGACCTGGAGGACTCGGCGTTCCTGCGCGCCCTCGACCCGCGCGTCGCCCACCCCTTCCTGGACGGGTACGTCAGCGCCCTGCAGGTGGTCTTCCTGGCGGGCGCGGCCGTCGGCCTCGTCGCCCTCGTGATCGCCGTATGGCGGGTCCCTGACACCAGGCTGTCGGCGGACTGAGGGCGGGGAGGCGGACCGGTGAGCAGGGTTCCCTGGGACGCGCGGGGACCCGTGGGGCGGGAGTTCCTGGTGGGGCGCACGGAGCCCGGTGCGCGGAGGGCCGTCGGAGTGGTGCCGGGGAGGTGTGACGCGCCTCGGGTGGTTGACGGGGCCGTGGCATTCGGGTGTTCGCTGTGGCACGCGGGTGACGCGCGGTTCGGGGCGGGGTGTGCCGGGGAGTTCTGTTACGTCCCCAAAACCCTCTCGATCGGGAGAAAACATGCGTATGCGTACCACCATCGCCGCCGGCCTCCTCGCCGTCACGGCCGTTCTCGGCAGCGCCGGCTCGGCTCTGGCCCACGACCGTGGCGACGACCACTCCAGTGGCGGCTTCGCGGCCTGCGGCATGGTCGCGGGCGCGGGCAACGGTCACGGGTTCTACGGCAACGGCTGTGCCGGGGCCCACTGGAAGGGCAACGCGCCGACCCTGGGCCGTTTCCCCTTCTGACCCAGCCGAGAGGCGAGCTCCAACGGGCCCGTGCCGCGTCGGTCGGCACGGGCCCGTCATGCTCACGGCAGCCGTCCGCCGCCGGGCCGGGCGCCCCGGCAGCCCTCCCCAACTCGGGCGTGCACGAAGGGAGTGCGGTGCGCGGACGGTCTGCTACGGTGCGCGGATGGCGGGGAAGAAGGCCGAGCAGGCGCTCGTCGACCGGTGGCGGGACATCCTCGCGCTGCACGCGCGCACCCAGTGCGAGCTTGACCGGGTCCTGCACCGACACGGCCTGTGCGGCAGCGACTTCGAGGTGATGGACGTCCTCGCGGCGGACCCCTGCGGCTTCCGGGTGCAGGAGATCTCCGAGCGCGTCCACCTCAGCCAGAGCGCGCTCTCCCGCCTCATCG
The DNA here is from genome assembly GCF_900091845.1 of Streptomyces sp. SolWspMP-5a-2. Classification (GTDB taxonomy): domain Bacteria; phylum Actinomycetota; class Actinomycetes; order Streptomycetales; family Streptomycetaceae; genus Streptomyces; species Streptomyces doudnae. The sequence goes on along the minus strand of NZ_FMCI01000257.1, from coordinate 22,542 downwards.
CCCGCCTGGAGACGGACGCCCTCGTCGCCCGTGCCATGTGCCAGGAGGACCGGCGCGGGGTGCGGGTCACGCTGACGGAGAAGGGCCGCGCGCTGCACGGCCAGGTGCTGCCGGTGCAACGCGCGGTGCTCACGCGGATGTTGGCGGACTGAGGCACTGACCGGGCGCCGCGGAGCGGAGTCCTGCGACTTACCCACCTGCGTCCGTACCCCCGGGGTCCCCGACGTCCTTTCCCGGGGCGGCCGTTCGGGCGGTCGGCTCCTCACACCGCCGACGTCGACCGCCACAGCCCGGCGACGGCGGTGTCGCCGGTGACGGCGGGGAACGGTGCCCGGTTCCACAGCGCCAGGTACAACTCCGCCGCCGTGCCCGCCACTTCGCAGTCGGCGTCCCCCGCGTCCCCGCGCTCCGTCACCGGCGTCTCGGGGGAGAGCCGTACCGTCCACGTGGCGCCGTCGCCGTCCGTGGTGCGCACCCGCAGCACCCGGGGCTCCTCGGTGCGGACCCGGCTGTGGGAGCGGCCGTGGAAGCCGCGCAGCACCTCGTCGATGCCGTCCGCCGCGAAGGCGGGGTCGATCGGGGTCGGCGTCCCGCGCCGGGCCGACTCGGCGTCCACCCGGTGGATCGAGGTCTCGTGGGCCTGTCTGCGCGCCCAGAAGGCGAGCGGCGAGGGAGCGGGCAGGAAGTGCCAGCAGTCCAGGTCGGGGGAGGCCGCGGCCAGCGCGTCGACCAGGTGCCGGTGCCCGAGCCGGAACCAGCCGGACAGCGCGTCGCCGTCCAGGCCGGGCGCCGCCGGGAGGGGCCGGGAGGAGGTGTGCCCCTCGGTGACGAACGCGGTGGCCCACCGGTGCACCACCCCGGTGTGCCCGACGAGGTCCTCGATCCGCCACTCCGGGCAGGTCGGCACCCGCGCGCCGGGACCGGCCTCCTCGGCGGCCACGGCCAGCAACCGGCCCTCGCGGTCCAGGGTGCGCACGAACTCAGCTGTCTCCATGGCGCGAGTGTGCCGGACGATGGACGATCATGTCAGGTGACACCGTCCCGCCCATGAGCACCACCAGCGACCCAGAGGAGCCACCGTGACCGACCAGGAGTCCGCGTCCGTGCAGGAGACGATCGCCCAGGACCTGCTGGTCACCCGCGACTTCGACGCGCGGACGGAGATCGAGCGCCGAGTGGCCTTCCTCGCCGACCAGTTGACCTCCACGGGGCTGCGCGCGCTGGTCCTCGGCATCAGCGGCGGGGTCGATTCCACGACGGCCGGGCGGCTGTGCCAGCTCGCCGTCGAGCGCGCGCGGGCGGCGGGACACCAGGCCGTGTTCCACGCGATGCGGCTGCCCTACGGGGTGCAGGCCGACGAGAAGGACGCCCGGCTCGCCCTGGAGTTCATCCGCGCCGACCGGGTCCACACCGTCGACGTGCGGCCCGCGAGCGACGCCGCGCTGGAGGCGGTGCTGGCCGGGGGCACGGTGTTCCGGGACCCGGGCCACCAGGACTTCGTGCACGGCAACATCAAGGCGCGCCAGCGCATGATCGCCCAGTACGCGGTCGCCGGGGCGCACGACGGGCTGGTCGTCGGCACCGACCACGCGGCCGAGGCGGTCTCCGGCTTCTTCACCAAGTTCGGGGACGGCGCCGCCGACGTCGTCCCGCTGACCGGGCTCACCAAGCGGCGGGTGCGGGCCGTCGCCGAGGCGCTGGGCGCACCGGCGGAACTGGTCGGCAAGGTCCCGACGGCCGACCTGGAGACCCTCAACCCCGGGCTGCCCGACGAGGACGCGCTCGGGGTGACCTACGACCACATCGACGACTTCCTGGAGGGCAGGCCCGTCGACGGGGAAGCGGCGTCGGCGATCGTGCGCCGGTACCGGGCGACGGAGCACAAGAGGCGGCTGCCGATCGCGCCGTGAGGGGTGCCCTGAGCGGGGTGCGTGACCGGGCGGGTGGTCGTACGCCCCGTCGTCGCGTCAACCATCCGTCGGCGCACCGTTCATGACGGGACGTCAGTGCGTCTCGGCCGGTCGGCCCGTCGCGGCGCGGGTCGTGAAGCCGATGGTCGCCGCCGCGGCGGCCAGGATCGCCACGCTGGTCAGGGCGGCGGGCAGGGAGAGCCAGTCGGCCATGAAGCCGATCGTCGGCGGCCCCAGCAGCATGCCGCCGTATCCGAGGGTGGAGGCGATCGCCACCCCGTCCGGGCCCGCCACCGCGCCCGCCCGTTCGATGGCCACCGGGAAGAGGTTGGCCAGGCCGAACCCCGCGACCGCGAAGCCGAGCAGAGCGGCCCAGGTCGCCGACGCGAGCGCGCCGAGCAGCATCCCGGCCGCGGCCGTCGCCCCGCCGAGGACGATCACCCGGGTCGTCCCGAGCCGCATCAACTGGGCGGTCCCGGAGAGCCGTCCGGCCGTCATGGCGAGCGCGAAGAGCGAGTAGCCCGCCGCCGCGAGCCCGGCCGAGGTGTCCAGGTCCTGTTCCAGGTGCAGGGCGCCCCAGTCGGCCATCGCACCCTCGCCGTAGGCCGTGCAGAGGGCGATGACGCCGAACGTGACGACGATGCCGCGCCGACCGGCGGACGGACGGCGGGACGCGGCCTGCCCGGGGTCGCGCGGCTCGGACGACGGCCCGGACAGCGGCTCGGGGGCCGCGGGACGGAGCCTGATCAGGGCGGGGCCCGCGATCGCCGTCACCAGCAGGCTGATCGCGGCGAGGCCGGTCAGGTGCTCCGTGGGGGTCAGGGACCCGGCGACCAGCCCACCGAGCCCGGCGCCCGTCATGGCGCCCAGGCTGAAGGCCGCGTGGAAGCTCGGCATGATCGGTCGGCGCAGGGCCGCGACGAGGTCGACGGCGGCGCTGTTGAAGGCGACGTTGATCCCGCCGTACGCCGCGCCGAACAGCAGCAGCACCAGGCCGAGGGAGAGCGCGGAGTGGGTGAGGGGCGGCAGCGCGACACTGAGCGAGAGCAGGACCGCGCAGACCACGGTGACCTGGTGGCTGCCCCAGCGGCGGCAGAGGCGGCCGGTGAGGGTCATCGTGATGACACCGCCCGCCGAGACGCCGAGGAGGGCCAGGCCGAGCGCGCTGGCGGAGGCGCCGATCTGGTGCTTGATCGCGGGGATGCGCACGACCCAGCCCGCGAAGACGAAGCCGTCGAGGGCGAAGAAGAGGGTGAGGGCCACGCGGAGGCGGCGGAGGTGGCTTGCGGTACCCGGCACGACACTGTGCGAGCGGGTTTTGTTTATTAGCGGCACAAAAGAAGGCTAGGTGAGGGGCGGGGACGCGGCAAGGAGGTACGGCTCACGTGGGCGCGGACGGGAGCTGGGGGTGGAGGACGGGACCCGGGGGTGCGGACGGGACCCGTGGGGGTGGGGGCGGGGAGGGGGCCCGCGGAGGCGGGGACGGGCCGCAGGGTCGTGGACGGGGTCGCGGGGTCGCGGGGTCGGGGGTGGGTGTGGGTGGGGAGTGATCGCGCGGTGGCCGGTCGATCGGCCCGGTAGGGGGTCCGCGGTCGGCGTCCGCATGGGCGGATGGCCCCCGAAGGCACCTGGCCGGAACGGCCTCCCGGATGATCACGGCCACGACGTCGAGCCTGTGCCGGTGTCGCCGGGGCCACTCCTCGGGGGCGTCGGAGAGGTGTCGGTCCCGGTGGTGATCTGTCGGCGGTCTGTCGGGGGCGGGCGCGATCTTGGGCAGGTCGACGCCCGCCGCGAGCGGGCCAGCCGAGCGCAAGGAGCCCGTCATCGTGTCGTCCGCAACTCCCCAGCGGCTCGCAGGGGCCGGGAGGCGGCGACACCACGTCGAGCCCACGCACCCTCGGGCTTGACCCACATCGCCGCCAGTACACCTGAAGCGATGAATGTCGGGCCCGTGCCGCATGGCAAGCTTCAGGGGCAGTACTTGGGGGCGGCGAGGTTCGAACGCTCGGGCCTAACGGATCAGGCGCCTCCTCCGCCTCCGCCTCCGCCGTCTTCTCCTCCGCCTCCGCCTCCGCCTTCGCCTGCGGGACCGAGGTAGGCTTCGCCATTTGGCCCATAGCCATTCGCGCCGTATCCGCCGTCGGACCCGAATCCACCGAAGGCATTCTCGAAGTCAGCTCCTAGGTCGGCGACGTCTCCTGAGCTGTTGAAGCAGGGAAGTGGGTCGGTCGGTGGTGCTGCCCGTCTCCTCGTACTCGTGGACTCGCCGTCGTGCGTGCAGCGAGTTTCGGTGTAGTGGCTGTGTGCGGCGGAGCCCGAACGGTGATGGCTGGCGCTGCGGCGATCATCTTCCCGGGGCGACAGCGTGCGCAGAGGTGGTGGTCGCGGTGACCGCCACGCTCAGGAGGGTGCTCGCGGCGAAAGTTCGGGCCGCCTGCCTGATGTAGTTCATGCCGCCAGTACAGGCCAGCCTCTCGATGGCGGCCACTCGGCAGGCGCATTCGGCGCTACGCCCGGCTGCATGAGTGGAGAAAAGCCTCGGTTGCTGCTGCCTTGCGTCGAACGGAGGTTGGAGCGGCTCGCCGACCGTATGAACGATCCCCGCCGTTCCTCTTACCTCTGACCTGCTGTACCTCTGACGCACGCCCTGTTGGTGTGCGTCAGAGGTGCCTTTTTGTGTGCCCGGAGCAAAACCCCCTGGGAACAAGGTCACTTGGGGTCCTATGGTGATGCGAGTCCAGGTGCGAAGGCAGCGGTTACTTCGAATTGGAATCGAGGGGTCGCGGGTTCGAATCCCGTCGTCGGCTTCGGCCGGCGTAGCTCAGCGGCAGAGCACTTTGACCGTCGCCGATTTGATCTCTGGGCGCACAACTTCATCGCACCTCCCGGTGCGCAGGTAACGGTTACTTCTCCTGCTAAGAGAGAGACGCGGGTTCGAATCCCGTCGCCGATGTGAGCTGGCGTCGTCTAGCGGCCCAGGACGCTTTGTCACCGTCACCGACTTGATCTCGGGAGGCACCTGCGCCGACGTCCGGTGCGATGGTCACGCGTACTTCGTGGTTCGATTCCATGCAGACCCGCCCTGGGCCTGTTGCCCTTCGGGGGCGCCGCGTCACCGCCCTGATCTCGGACGTCCTCCGCGCGCTTCCTGCCTCCCCGCCCACGTCCCCGGAGCGGTTCGCCATGTCCCGCTTCAACGCCCGCACCGCTCGTCCTGTCGCGCGTGGTCCGGTCACCACGACCGATGGCCGCACCAGCACCTTTGAGGGCGGCGCCACGCACGTCCGGACTGCCAGGGGCGAGCTGTTCATGCTTGCCGTGACCAACATGGTCGGCCAGGACACCTTCTACGAGTCCGGCGAGGGCCGCGACACCCGCTTCGCCACCCTGGTGCGGCAGCTCGCCGTCGAGGACCCGGCGTGGACGGTCGGCCTGCTCGGCTGGTTGCGCGGCGCGGCGAACATGCGGACCGCCGCGGTGGTTGGCGCTGCCGAGTTCGTCAAGGGGCGCCTCGACGCCCAGGAGGCCGGAGACCTCGTGCCCGACAGCAGCACCGCGGCGGCGGCCGGAGGCGGCTGGAACCGGCGGGCGGTCAACGCCGCGCTGCTGCGGGCAGACGAGCCGGGCGAGCTGCTCGGCTACTGGACCGGCCGGTACGGGCGGGCCATCCCGAAGCCGCTGAAGCGCGGCGTCGGCGACGCAGTGCGGCGCCTCTACAGCGGCAAGAGCCTGCTGAAGTACGACACGGCCTCCCACGATTACCGGTTCGGCGACGTCCTCAACCTGGTGCACGCGGCACCGGACCCGGACAAGCCCTGGCAGGGCGACCTCTTCGCCTACGCCCTCGACCGGCGCCACCACCCGGAGACCGCCGTCCCGGCCGCCTCGAACCACATGCTGACCGCCCGCGCCGCGATGTCGGCCGTCCCTGTCGCTGAGCGTCGGGCGCTGCTCCTGGCACCGGACGGCCCGAAGCGCCTGGCGCACGCGGGAATGACGTGGGAGGCCCTGTCCGGCTGGCTTCAGGGTCCGATGGATGCCGCCGCGTGGGAGGCGATCATCCTCTCCGTGGGCCTGATGGCCCTGGTCCGGAACCTGCGCAACTTCGACGAGGCCGGTGTCAGCGACACGGCGGCGCAGTGGATCTGCGGACGTCTGGCGGACCCGGAGGAGGTACGGGGCTCCCGGCAGTTCCCGTACCGCTTCCTGTCCGCGTACCGTACGGCGCCGTCCCTGCGCTGGAGCTAGGCCCTGGAGAAGGCACTCGACGCATCGGCCGCGAACGTCCCGGCGCTGCCAGGCCGGACGCTGCTCCTCGTCGACACCTCCGCGTCCATGCGCGGCGCGGTGTCCGGCAAGAGCCAGGTCCGGCACATCGACGTGGCGGCCCTGTTCGGGATGGTGACCGCTCAGCGGACCGGCGGCACGGTCGACCTGGTGGGCTTCGCCGACAGCTCCTTCGTCCACCCGGTCGTCCGTGGCGCCTCCGTGCTCAGTTCCCTCGCCGCGTTCGACCGGCTGTTCTCGGTGGACACTTCCGGCTACGCGGCCGGGCCCCTCGACACCAGCCAGAGCCGGTACGAGATCGGAGGGTTCAGCGACGCCGCCTTCACCATGATCGACCTGCTGTCGCGCGGTCATGACGCAGGCTGGCCGTGGGAGCAGGCCGGACACTGAACCATAGGGCTCCACTGCCCAAAGGGGGGAGCCCTATCGATCTGGCGCAGGGGGCAGTGATCAGCCCCTCGCCGCGCCTTCGGGCCATACGACGTCGATCGGAATCCCCGCCGCGCGCGCCTCGACGACGGTGTCCGCTGTGCCGCCACCCTTGCCCGTCGGGGGTTCGCCGTTCCAGACAGCGACCAGCCGATCGGCGCGGTCAAGGAGCATGCGGTTCGCGTCCTCGTAGGCGGCGCGGCTGGCCGACTCGTTTTCCAGGACGACGACGTCGGCCGCGACCGACGTGAGGCGGTCGAAGGTAGCTGCGTGGTCGGGCCGCACCTTGTTTTCCCGGTAGTCGCGTGACGGGATGACGGCCACCAGACTGCCGCCCAACTCCAGGACGACATCGGCGAATAGGCTGTCGGAGCCCTTGGCGATGCACGAGAGGCCGGTCAAGTTGCCGGTGTAGGGCGCGAGCGTCTCACGCAGTGCTTCGCGAACCAGCGGCACGCTGTCGCTGGTCAGATCCATGTGTCCGGTCACGGCGATGATGGTCACGTTGCTCCTCAGCTCGACAACAGCTCGCGGATCATAGACCGCGCCTCGGCTACAGCTTGCGATGCCTGTCGTCCTACCGTGTACGGGTACAGCACGCCGAGCTGGGTGCGTACGCGGCTGGACTGCGTCCGGGCAGCGGCTTCGCACGCACCGCGGATGTGCGTGACGGCGCCAGTGATGTCACCCAGGAGGAAGTGGCACTCAGCGAGGCCGATCATGTCGAGGGCATGGCTACGGAACGCCGCCGGGCCACGCTTCGCGAGTGCTTCGTGGATGGAGTTCGCTGCGTTCTCGGCGTGGATCTCGGGGTTCCTCCGGGCCATGTCGAGCATGCGGCCACCAGTGACGCCGGCGAGTTCAGCCTCGTCGAAGTATGCGATCCAGTAGTGCTCTCGGTTTTCGTCGGAGGTCGCTTTGGCGAGAGCTTCTGTCGCCTCGTCAGTGGCCCGGCGGAAGGCCGCAGTGCGATCCATCGCCGCGTACGCCCAAGCCTCGCGGGTGTTGAGCATCGCACGTACTCGGGGGCCGGCGGCTCGGCCGGCACCCTTCTGGGCAAGATGGAGGAGTTCGAGAGCGTCCCGTGGGCGGTCCTGGTACAGCATCTGGCGCGCCATTCCGGCGAGCACGTTGGCCCCGAAGGCCGGATCGCTTCCCGCGTGCGCCGCGCGCAACGCCAGACGGTAGTAGTTCTGCGCCTGCTTCTGCATGCCCGAGTCCCAGGCCATGGTGGCGGCGATGCCGCCGAGATGAGCCATGACGCGGAACAGGCCGCGCTCGATGGGCGGTGCCTGGTGCTCGTCGAGGTGGCTCGCCACCTCGTTGAGTTGACCGAGTACAGCCTTGCGGCGCAGGCCGCCACCGAACTTGTGGTCCCAGGCGCGGAACGCCTGGGCGGTCGCTTCCAGTTCACCGAGTTCCGCGCGCCCGATGCGGCCACGGCTGGGTGTTCCCCTATCAGGGCGGGCCGGCTGAAGCCAGCCCTCCACAGAGTCGAGGAGTGCGGCTCCGGTGAGAGCAGCGCCTGTGAGGGCGCGCGCTGCCGCTCGTCGATCAAGCACGAGATCGCTCCTGGTCAGATCTGCGGCCAGGTCTACGGTCGCAGCCGGTTGCCATGAAGCGTCGTCCGATGGCTGCGGGGCCGTGGGTGCTGGCGAGTCGAGGCGGTCGGCCTGCCTCTCCCACGGTCGGTCAGCCAGGCCAAGTAGGCGGCCGGGGATGCACAGGCCGTCGGAGATGCGGCGCACGACATCGAAGCTGGTGACCTGGTGCCGTCCGCTGATGATCGTGGAGACCTTGCCCGGGGTGAGGTGGCAGGCCGACGCGATGCGGTTCTGCGACAGCCCACCCCACTTTTTGAAGAGGATGAACGCCGCCGCGAAGTCGTGTTCTTCCAAGGCTCGGCGGACATCTTCTCGGCCCAGAACCTCGGGGGTGAGCAGGCCAGGGGTTGAGGTTTCCACGGGGCCAACTTCCCAGGGTGATCGTACGCACGGCGGGACACCGCGCCGACTCCTCAACGAGTGTATTACCGCCTCGGTAACACCCGGCGGTTATACCGGAATTGCGCCGATCGGGACAGTCTCGACGTAACAGCCCACAGACCCCGGCGGCCGCGGGAACGGCCCCGGGGCGGTGGCCAACGCTCACACCCGTGAGGGAGCGTCGACATGACCAACGGTACAGCTCGGGCACCGGGTTACCGAGGAGAGGACCCGGCCGCCGAGGAGTATGAGCCGAAGATCGGCGAGACCGTGATGGACACCAGCACGCAGAGGATCGGCAAGGTGATGGGAGCTGTCGGCCCGTACGTGCAGCTCCGGCCGGTCGAGGGCGGCAGGGAGTGGGACGCCGACCCGACGAAGGTGCGCCCGGTGCCGGTCGGGGCCGCCCTCAGCGAGGCAGTCGCGACCGCCAACGCCCGCTCGACGGGGATGCTCTAGTGCCGGGCGCGGCGAACATCGAGGAAGAGGCCGCGGTACTGGTGGTGCCGGGCGTCTGGATGCGGTCGCTGCGGTACGCCGAGCGACTGCGACTGACGGACGTGGCGCGGCCGGGCGTCTCAGCGCCGACGCTGCACCGCCGGGAGTCGGGGCGGGCCGCTGATCCGTCCGTTCTGGGCGGGCTCCCCGCCTCTGTGGGAGAGGCGGCGGGGGGTGCGCCGCGATGATCGTGGCCGGCCTGCTGCTGACGGCAGCCGGGGAGATGGACTCCCAGGTCGCGCGGCTGCTGATCTACGAGGTGCCTCCGTCTCAGGTTCTGACCCGGCTCCAGAACCACGGTCAGGCGTGCGTCTGGTGCGGAGAGCGAGGGCGTCTGGAGCCGCTCGGCGGCACGCTGGGCTGGGAGCCGGCCGGGTGCTCGCGATGCGGGCCGCTGCGGCTCTGGTATGTGCGCGCCTACCTCAAGTGGGCGCGGCACGCCGTGCAGTGCACGGCATGCGCGGGCGCGCACTGCACGGCCGGTGAGCCCTTCGCGTTCCAGCACCGGGTTGCGTACGAGGGCACGGGCAGGCGGCGGCCCGTCATCTGCGCGTGCGGCTGTGCGGTCGGCCTGGAGTCGCCTCTGCTGCGGCCCTACACCGCGGGCATCGTCACTCTGCGCTACTCCCACACCGGCGCCTGCCGCGCGCCCGAGAGGGGGTGGCGGTGATCTGCGATTACTGCCACAAGCCGATCCTCCCGGAGGAAGGCGCCACCGCGATCCCGGTCGACTCGCTCAGCATGGCTGTCCCCGACGTCGTGGTGCACGCGTACCCGTGCGTGCGGACGACGCCCAATCCCATCTACCGCTGAGCAGAGCCGCACCCCCCCATGAACTCCCGCAGCAGCGTGGAACGGAAGCCACGAGGCGCGGGTGACCGGTCCTGTCGGTTCTCCGGAAGAGACCGACAGGGCCGGGTTCCTCCCGGCACCGCCGGGAGGAGCAAGGATGAGCATTAGACAACAAGGAGCAGAGATGGACCTGTTGATGAATGGCGGCGGAGGCGGCGACGGCGGCGAGGGCGACGGTCTGCCGGGCGAGCCCTGGCCCGGTCCGGAGGAGCCCCCGTCCCCCGACGGCGGTCCCCGGTACACCCGCTGATGCGGCGTGACAGCTTGACGGAGGGGCGGTCCATCCTGGGCCGCTCCCTCGCGGAGAGCGGGGCCATGGCCCCGGAGTGGCAGGAAGCCTTCGACGCGGTACCGCGGGCCGCCTTCCTGCCGGACGTCGTCTGGGCCTTCGACATGGACACCGGTGCGGCCGTCGAGGCCGACCGGCGCACGGATCCCACAGCCTGGCAGCGGTACGTCGATCAGGACGTGCCGCTCGTCACCCAGTGGGACGACGGGGCGGGCGAGGGACCCGGCGGGGAGGCCACCTCGTCGGCGTCGATGCCGTCGGTGGTCTTCCGGATGCTGGCCGACCTCGACGCGCACCCCGGCGACTCGGTCCTGGAGATCGGCACGGGTACCGGGTGGAACGCGGGGCTGATGACCCACCGGCTGGGGCACCACACCGTGACCAGCGTCGAGGTCGACGGCGAGGTGGCCGCCGCCGCTCGCGGCCGACTCGGCGCGCAGGGCCTGCTCGTGACCGTGCTGACCCGCGACGGCACGGAGGGCGATCCGCCGGGGGCGCCGTACGCGCGGCTGATTTCCACGGTCGGGCTGCGCCGCGTTCCGACGGTCTGGTTGGAGCAGGTGAGCCCCGACGGGTTGATCGTGGCGCCGTGGGGCACCCACTACGGCAACGGCGACGCCGTGGTGCGTCTGCGGGTGTCCGACGGCGGGGCGTGCGCCTCCGGGCACTTCACGCGGCCCGTGGAGTTCATGAAGCTGCGCGCGCAGCGCCGCCGCTTCGATGGTCACCGGGCGTACGTGCCCGACGGCCTCGGTGGCGCCGACCGGTCGACGACCGACGTGGCCGAGACGGACGTGCTCGGGGCGGACCGGTACGACGTGCGGACGTTCGCCAGCGGGCTCCGCGTCCCCGACTGCTATCAGGTGCGGGCCGCCGCGCGGGACGGGCACCGGCCGGTCTGGTTCTACGGTCTCGGGGACCGCTCGTGGGCGTGCGTGATGTTCCACGAGGGGCGGACGACGGACGTCTGGCAGTCCGGTCCCCGGCGCCTGTGGGACGAGGTCGCGAGCGCCCTGGGCTGGTGGCGTGAGAAGGGCGAGCCGGGGTACGAGCGGTTCGGACTGACGGTCACCGACGACGGCGGACATCGCGCCTGGCTGGACGACCCCGACGATGCCTGGCCGGTCTGATCTGCTGCTCGGATCGGCCCCGCCTCGTCGCTGCTCTCAGTGCGGCGAGGCGGGGCCCTCCGCTGGGCCGCTGATGAGCACGGTGACCTCCTCACGAGGGCCGTGGTGATCCGGAGCAGCTCGTTGCACCGGCGGTCGCCTTCGCCGGACTCGATCCGCTGGATGACGCGTCAGCCGATGCCGGTCGACTCGGCCAGTCACTCGCGGCTGACCTCCAGAGCGCCGCAGAGATCGGCGATACGTTCGCCGACGCACCGTCGGCTCGTGGTGACGTGTTCGTCCAGCTCACGGCGTTCATCGCTGAGCGGCTCATGGTCATCGCGGGGCACTGGACGACGTTGGACGGCGCATGCTCAGGTTCAGCGCCAGCCCTGGCAAATCTGCTGATGAACCATCAGTTGGTGAACGACGGCGCTCGCTGTGCCACCGCCCCTGCCCGTCGGGGGCTCGCCGTTTCGGACGGCGACCGGTCGATCGGCCCGGTAGGGGGTCCGCGGTCGGCGTCCGCATGGGCGGATGGCCCCCGAAGACACCTGGCCGGAACGGCCTCCCGGATGATCACGGTCACGACGTCGAGCCCGTGCCGGTGTCGCCGGGGCCACTCCTCGTGGGCGTCGGAGAGCTGTCGGTCCCGGTGGTGATCTGTCGGCGGTCTGTCGGGGGCGGGCGCGATCTTGGGCAGGTCGACGCCCGCCGCGAGCGGGCCAGCCGAGCGCGAGGAGCCCGTCATCGTGTCGTCCGCAACTCCCCACCATGCGTGGGACGTTCACCGTCTGCCGTCCGCCGAGGGGAAGAACTTCCTGGTGACGGGGGGCAACGCCGGGATCGGCTACTTCGTCGCGGAGCAACTCGCCGCCACCGGCGCCCTCGTGGTGCTCGGCAGCCGGGACCCCGCCCGAGCGGACGCCGCCCTGGCCTCCCTGCGCTCGCGCGTCCCCGGCGCCCGGGTGCGCCATCTGCGACTGGACGTCGCGGCGCTGTCGTCCCTGAAGGCCGCGGTCGACGCGCTGGACCTCGGCCACCTCGACGCCGTGGTCCACAACGCGGGGGTCGCGCTCGACGACCCGCCGCGCCGCGAGACCGTCGACGGTCACGAGATGATGTTCGGCACCAACCACCTCGGTCACTTCGCGCTCACCCGGCACCTGGCACACCTGCTCTCGGCGGCGCCCGCGGGCCGTGTCGTGACGACGGGGAGTTTCGCGGCCCGGTCCGAGCGGCTCGACCTCGATGATCTGGAGTCGACCCGGGACTACCGGCCCAAGCGCACCTACGGCCGGTCGAAGCTGGCGCAGATGAGCTTCGGCTTCGCCCTCGACCGCAGACTGCGCGCCGTCGGCAGCACGGTGCTCAGCGTCGTGGCACATCCCGGCGGCGCCCTCGACCCGCTCACCCCGCCCCGCCCGCCGATGACCGCGAGCACCCCGGGCCAGCGCCTGCGCGCCCTGCCCGCCGGTCTCCTGGTGCAGGGCAAGGACGCCGGGGCGTGGCCCACCGTCCGTGCCGTCCTCGACCCGGAGGTGCGCGGCGGTGAGCTGTGGGGGCCCAGGTTCTTCGGGCTGCGCGGCACCCCGCGCCGTGAGCCCGTCCCCGCGCACATGGCCGATCCGGAGGTCGCCGCCCGCCTCTGGGACGCCAGTTGCGCGCTGACGGGGAGCGATCCGCACCTCGGCTTCTCCGGCGACCGGTGAGACGTCGCCGCCGGCCGGTGCCACGGCTGGTGACGGGTGCGACGCCGCCGCCCCGCCGGGGCCAAGGCCGGCGACCTGTGAGACGTCGTTGCCCGTGGGGTTCCGGCCAGTGACGGGTGCGACGCCGCCGCCCGCCGGGGCTCACGGTCGGAGACCGGTGAGACGTCGCCGCCCGCCGGGGCCGCGGCACCGCTCCGCGTGTCGGCGCCGTTCCCGCTGATCCCGGCCGGTCCGGGGGGCTCCGCGCCTCCGCCGGGCGGGCGTCGACCCGTGATCGTCCCGGCGGGCGCCTCCGTGGTCGTCCGGTTTCGTGCCGTCCCATGCCTTGACGTGCCCTTGACAGTATCGCTTGTATGGGAGCGCTCCCACGACACGGAACCGTCCCGCGGTGCCGGGCCGGGGAGTGCTGCCCGGCCCTCCGGCAGCCCCGTGGACCACCCGCGACCGCGCCTCCCGTGCCACCCGCGCCCCCTGAGCCACCCGCGTCTCCCGTGCCACCCGCGCGCCTCCGCACTCCCGCACCCCCGTACTCCCTGCACCCCCGCACCTCACCCCGTGCCTGAACTTCCCGGGCCTGACTCCCTGGAGCCGCAGTGAGAACCGCAAGGAGCCCCCTCGCCCGCTTGTTCGCGTCCCTGGCCGCCCTGCTCGGGCTGGTCCTGGTGGGCGGTGGCCTCTCCCAGGCCCCCGCGCACGCGGCCGAGCCGCCCGCCGTCCTCGCCACCGGCCTGCACATCGCGAACGGCCGCCTCGTCGAGGGGAACGGGAACGACTTCGTCATGCGGGGCGTCAACCACGCCCACACCTGGTACCCCGGCCGCACCCAGCAGTCGCTGGCCGACATCAAGGCGCTCGGCGCCAACGCCGTGCGCGTGGTGCTCGCGGACGGGCACCGCTGGTCAGCGAACAGCGCGTCGGACGTGGCCGCGGTGATCAGCCAGTGCAAGGCCAACCGGTTGATCTGCGTCCTGGAGGTGCACGACACCACCGGATACGGCGAGGACTCGGCGGCGGGCACCCTGGACCAGGCCGCCGACTACTGGATCGGCCTCAAGAGCGTGCTCGCCGGTCAGGAGAACTACATCGTCATCAACATCGGCAACGAGCCCTGGGGCAACACCGATCCGGCCGGATGGACCGCGCCCACCGTCGCCGCCGTCAAGAAGCTCCGCGCCGCCGGGTTCGCGCACACCATCATGGTCGACGCGCCCAACTGGGGCCAGGACTGGCAGGGTGTGATGCGCGCCAACGCGCAGGCCGTGTACGCCGCCGACACCACCGGCAACCTCATCTTCTCGATCCACATGTACAGCGTCTTCGACACCGCCGCGAAGGTCACCGACTACCTCAACGCCTTCGTCGCGGCCCGACTCCCCCTCCTGATAGGCGAGTTCGGGGGACCGGCGGACCAGTACGGCGATCCGGACGAGGACACCATGATGGCCGCCGCCGAGCAGCTCAAGCTCGGCTACCTCGCCTGGTCCTGGAGCGGCAACACCGACCCGATCCTCGACCTCTCCCTGGACTTCGACCCCACCCGCCTCAGCTCCTGGGGGCAGCGCATCTTCAACGGCGCCAACGGCATCGCCCGCACCGCCCGCGAGGCGACCGTCTTCGGCACCGGCACCCCCACCGACACCCAGGCACCCACCGCGCCGGGAACCCCCGCCGCCTCGGCGGTGACGGCGACATCGGCCACCCTGAAGTGGACGGCCGCCACCGACAACGTCGGCGTCACCGCGTACGACGTCGTCCGGATCAGCGGCGGCACCGAGAGCGCCTTCGCCACCACGACGTCCAACACCGTCACCCTGACCGGCCTCACCGCCGACACGGCCTACACCTTCGCGGTCTACGCCCGTGACGCGGCCGGGAACCGGTCGGCGCGCTCCGCCACCGTGAGCGTCACCACCGCCAAGGGCGGTTCCACCCCGGGCGGCACCTGCTCCGTCGGCTACAAGGTGGTCGGGGAGTGGCCGGGCGGGTTCCAGGGCGAACTGGCCATCCGCAACACCGGGACGGCCGCGATCAACGGGTGGACGCTCGGCTTCTCCTTCGCCGACGGCCAGACCGTCACCAGCATGTGGGGCGGCACCCCGGCCCAGACCGGCGGCGCGGTGAGCGTGGCCGCCGCCTCGTACACCTCGACCGTCCCGGCGGGCGGCTCGGTCACCGTCGGGTTCCTCGCCGACAAGGGCGCGACCAACACGGCCCCGACCGCCTTCACCCTCAACGGGACGTCCTGCACGACGAGTTGAGCCGAACGCAGCCGCCGGACGGTACCCCGTGCGGGCCGTCCGGCGGCAGGGTCTGCACCGGGCCGTCAGCCCAGGCAGATCACCAGCAGGCAGAGCTGCGCGGGCGGGGTCGGGTCCGCCGGGGTCGCCGACTCGGACGTCTCCGGAGCGGGCTCCTGCGTGGCGGAGTCCGAGGGAGCGGTGTCCACCGGGGGCGACGACGGGTCGGCCGTCTCCTCGGCCGGTGCCGACGGCTCGGCCACGGCGGACGGCTGACCCTGCTCCGGCCGCTGCGCTGCGGCCGTCGGCGCGGCGGCCTCGGCGCGGGCCGCGGCGGTCGCCCGGTCGCTCGGGACGAGCTTCAGCGCCGTCCGGGACGCGGCCGTCGAGCGCTGGTGCGGCGCGTCGGCCGACCGGGGCGCCGACGTCACCACCCGCTCGCTCCGGTGCGTGCCCGTCCCGGTCGCCGGAGGGTCGGTCAGCTCGGTGCGCTCCTCGGCGCCGCCCATGCCCCGGGTGTCCGGCGCGGCGCTGGCCTGTGCCCGGTCCGCCGTCCCGCGGTTCATCGCCGCGACGCTCAGCCCGCCGCCGACCAGGGCGACGGCGGTCGCGACGGCCGCCCGCCGCTTGTTCTTCTTCCAGCGCGCCACCTGCCGCCGCCTGGCCGCCCGGCCCTCGGCCGCGACCGGCGCGTCCACGACGTCGTCGGCGGGCGCGGGGGGTTCGGGCGCGGCCGATCCGGGGAGCAGATCGCCCTGGTGGAGCCGGCCCGTCCTGGGGGCGATGTCCGGGGCGTAGGCCCCGCACCCGGGGCACACCAGAGCCCCGTTGAGATGCCGACGGCACGTGGAGCAGTAGTCCATTTCGGTCTTTCTGACACGTTCGTACAGGGGAGCGATCGGCCAGTAACGCTAACGGTGCCCGGTCGGCGCTGTGTGCAGTCTGTGTGCCGCTCCTGCACAGATTTCCGGGGCCGGTGTGGACAACGGGGTGGGGTACGCCGACACTTCGGCGTACCCCACCCCCAAGCACCGTCGATCTACGGATAGGTGGTCAGATTGGCCACGTTGGAGGCGGAGTTGGACGGCCCTCCGGTGGTGTTGACGACGTGGCTGATCGTGCCCGTACCGCCGAGGGACACCGTGAGCATGCTGGTGAAGCGGACGTTCGGCCTGTTCGGCGCCTCGATGGCGCGGGCGGCCGTCACCCGCGGATCGACGTTGAAGTAGCAGTAGCTGCCGAGTCCGTACGCCTGGTGGGCGGTGACGGAGTCGGCCACCTTGTAGGCGGCGTAGCCCTGCGTCGAACCGTTCATCCAGGCCGCCTGGCCGGGCGGGTCGTAGGGCATCTCGTTCTGGTAGAAGTACGTCCGCCCGCCGTTGCCGTTCCAGACGGTCTGGTACTTCTGGAAGTGCTCGACGAACAGGCCGTACATCGTCACGTCGTCGCCGTTGACGACGAGGCCGGTGTCGGCGGTGTTGCTGGTCCAGCCGACGCCCGAGCCGTGGTCGGCCCGCCAGATCCACATGTGGTCGCCGATGACGTCGTCGCTGTTGACGACCAGGCTGGTGGTCGCCTTGCCGACGCCCGCGCCGCCGACCCGGAAGTACACGTCGTGCAGCGAGGTCGGGTCGGCCGCGTGCGAGGCGGACGAGCCGGCCGGGCCGACCTCCATCAGGGTGGACGAGTTGGTGGTGCCCGCGTCGAGGAGGAGACCGGCGATCTTCACCCCGTCGACGTCGGCGACCTTCATCGCGGTGACGCCCTTGTCCGGCACCAGGGTGGCCAGGCCGAGGCCGAGCACGACCGTGTCCGGCCGGTCGACCTGAAGGGTCCGGTCGAGGTGGTAGACCCCGGGGGTGAACAGCAGGTTCTTGCCCGCCGCGAGCGCCTGGTCGATCTGCGCCGCGGTCGCGCCCGGCTTCACGACGTAGAAGCTGTCCAGGGAGAGGGAGGAGCCCGCCGGGCTGCCGCCCGCCCAGCTCGTCGCCGTGGAACCGGTGCGCAGGGAGGGGACGAACACCTGGTAGGCGCCCGCGCCGTCGACGTACAGGAACGGCTTCTCGCGGGAGACCGGGGTCTGCGCGACCGTCGTGTACGGGGGGTTGGGGAAGCTGGTCGCGGGGACGCCCTGGCTGCCGACGAAGACCATGTTCCAGTTGGCGCCGGTCCAGCTCCCGAGCTGCGAGTTGCGGGTCAGCCACTGCTGCTGGCTGCCGGAGCGGACCTGGCCGTCCACCTTGCTGTCGGCCAGCAGGCCGCCGCTCGACCAACCGCCGTCGTCCAGCGCCAGGTTGCCCCGCAGGTGCATCCGCCGGTAGGCAGCCGCCTGCGAGACCGCCCAACGGTCGCTGCCGCCGGTCGGGTTGACCGACAGGTTCTCCGCGCCGCGCCAGAAGTTCTGGGTGGCGTTGCCCTGGAACCAGTCGGCCTCGGCGTGCACGGCGCCGCTGATCGTGACGGCGTCGGGAGAGAGGCCGAGCCCCAGCACCTGGGTGTAGAAACCGACGTTGACGTCCGCGCTGTACGCGCCCGGCTTGAAGAGGACCGCGTAGCGCTGGGAGCCGAACTGGTTGGTCTCCTGCTGCTTGAAGATCGAGGTCAGCCTGGTCTGGATGGCCGACGCGGACATCGACGGGTCGAAGACGACCACGTTCGGACCGAGGTCGGGATCGCCCCCGGCCTGGGCCACCGGGACCACCTGGAAGCGCTGGGCGGCCGAGCCGTTGCAGGTGTACTGCACCAATTGCACGCTGTCGGCGAGGGAGGCGCCGGGATCGTCCAGGCACTTGCCGCTGTTGCGGTTCACGAAGCGGTAGGCGCCGCCGCCCTCGTCGACGGGCTGCCACTGCTGGTTGGCGCCGCCGCCGTAGGCCCAGAGCTGGGTGGTGGCGTTGTCGGCCGTGGAGACGCCGGTGACGTCGACGACCTGGTCGGGGCTGGGCCGGTTGTTGATGCGGACCCAGCCGTTGCCCGTGGTGGTGAAACTCCACTGCTGGGCCGCGCTGTTGTTGCAGGCGTACTGCTGCACGGCCGTGCCGTCGGCGGTTCCGGCGGCCCGCGCGTCGAGGCACTTGCCGCTGGCCGCGTTGACCAGGGTGGACCAGGAGGCGGGCAGCGCGGTCGGGGCGGCCTCGGCGGGGACGGCGGGCAGGAAGGACGCGGCGGCCGCGGCGACCAGGGCGACGGCCCCCGATCTGCGGCGGCCGGTGCGGAGCGTGGGGGGTGCGTGGCGGAACACGGCTCTCCTTATGGGGGGTGGGAGCGGCGCGCCCGTGGTCACCCGGTGCGGGCGGGGCGCGCGGGTGGGGTGCGAGGAGCGGTCCGGCAGCGGTGAACCTAAAGGTATGGACCACTTGCGTCAAGAGGTGAAGTAAGTATTGAGGGAAGGGTGCGGACCGGTCCGGGGCCGCGGGGCCGACCTGCGCGGGGCCGTCCGGGACCGCCCGCGTCCGGTGCGCTCAGCCCTGCGCCGCCCACTGGCCCCTGACGTGTCCGAGGTGGCGGGTCATGACCGCGTGCACGGCCGGTCCGTCGTGGGCGACGAGGGCGTCGAGCAGGTCCAGGTGCTCCTGCGCGGACGCGGTCAGCCGGCCCGCCTCGACCAGCGCGGTCAGACCGTAGAGGCGGGAGCGCCCGCGCAGGTCGGCGACGACGTCGACCAGGTGGGCGTTGCCCGAGAGGGCCAGCAGGCCGAGGTGGAAGCGGGTGTCGGCCTCGACGTAGGCGATCAGGTCACCGGCCGCCGCCGCGGTGACGATCTCCCGGGCCGCCGGGCGCAGCGCCTCCAGGGCGTCCCGCGGCGCGGCCCCGGCCAGGGCGACGGTGGTGGGTATCTCGATCAGGGCGCGGACGTGGGTGTACTCGTCGAGCTGCCGCTCGGAGACCTCGGTGACCCGGAAGCCCTTGTTGGGGACGGCGTCGACCAGGCCCTCCTTGGCGAGGTCGAGCATGGCCTCGCGCACCGGTGTCGCCGAGACGCCGAACCGGGTGGCGAGGGCCGGCGCCGAGTACACCTCGCCCGGCCGGAGTTCGCCGGTGACGAGCGCGGCGCGCAGGGCGTCGGCCACCCGCTCGCGGTAGCTGCTGCGCTTCCCGCCGACGACGGGCAGTGCGGGACCGGCGGCGGACGGTCCGCTGGGCTGGGCGGGCATGGGAGGGCTCCTGGGGCGGCGTCGCGGGCGGGAACGGGAGGCGGGGCTCCCGGACGGCACCAGTATCCACGGGGCCGCCGGGCGGGCCGATCCGCCGTGCGCGCGCGGGAGTTGACCGTCCGGTCGGGCGGCGCGGCCGTCACAGGACGAAGCCCGCGGGGAAGGGGTCGGTGGGGTCGAGGAGGTACTGGGCGGTGCCGGTGATCCAGGCCCGGCCGGTGAAGCTGGGCAGGACGGCGGGGTGCCCGGCGACCTCGGTGGTCCCCAGGAGACGTCCCGTGAACCGGGTGCCGATGAAGGACTCGTTCACGAACTCGCTCCCCAGCGGGAGTTCGCCCCTGGCGTGCAGTTGGGCCATGCGGGCGCTGGTCCCGGTGCCGCACGGGGAGCGGTCGAACCAGCCGGGGTGGATGGCCATCGCGTGCCGGGAGTGCCGGGCCGTCGCGCCGGGGGCGAGGAGGTGCACGTGGTGGCAGCCGCGGATGGTCGGGTCCTGCGGATGGACCGGCTCCGCCGTGGAGTTGACGGCGTCCATGAGGGAGAGCCCGGCCGCGAGGATGTCGTCCTTGCGGGAGCGGTCGAAGGGCAGGCCGAACTGTTCGAGCGGCAGGATGGCGTAGAAGTTGCCGCCGTAGGCGAGGTCGTAGACGACCGTCCGCCCGTCGGGCAGCACGGCCTCGCGGTCCAGGGCGACGGAGAACGACGGCACGTTGGCCAGCGTCACGCTCTTCGCCGCGCCGTCCCGCACCGCGACCTCGGCGACGACGACCCCGGCGGGGGTGTCGAGCCGGATCGTCGTCACCGGTTCGACGACCTCGACCATGCCCGTCTCGACCAGCACGGTCGCGACGCCGATCGTGCCGTGGCCGCACATCGGGAGGTAGCCGGAGACCTCGATGTAGACGACGCCCCAGTCGCAGTCGGGCCGGGTCGGCGGCTGGAGGATCGCGCCGCTCATGGCGGAGTGCCCGCGCGGTTCGTTCATCAGCAGTTGCTTGACGTCGTCGCGGTGGTCGCGGAAGTACAGCCGCCGTTCGTTCATGGTCGCGCCCGGGATCGTGCCGATCCCGCCGGTGATCACGCGGGTGGGCATGCCCTCGGTGTGGGAGTCGACGGCGTGCAGGACGAGAGAGCTGCGCATGGGTCTCCTCTTTCCTCGGCGGTGCCCGGAACCGGGACTCGGGACCGGTGCGCGGGACCGGTGGTCAGCACCGGTGCCGGTCTCGGGCCGCTCGTGGCGCGGTCGGGACGGGGGCTGCGGCGGGTCAGGCCAGGCCCGCCGCGACGGCCTTCTCGGTGGCCGCGCGGACCGTCGCCTCCTGGTCGGGCAGGAGCGGGACACGCGGCGGTCGGCAGGGCCCGCCGTGCCGTCCCACGAGGTCCATGGACGCCTTGATGGCCTGCACGAACTCCACCCGGGAGTCCCAGCGCAGCAGGGGGTGCAGATCGCGGTAGAGGGCGGTGGCGGTCTCCAGGTCGCCCGCGACGGCGGCCCGGTACAGCGCGACGGAGGCCCGGGGCAGCGCGTTGGGGTACCCGGCCACCCACCCCTTGGCACCGGCCAGCGCCAGCTCCAGCAGGACATCGTCGGCGCCGACCAACAGGTCCAGATCGGGGGCGAGTTCGGCGAGGCGGTAGGCGCGGCGGACGTCCCCGGAGAACTCCTTGACCGCCTGCACGTACCCCTCCCCGTGCAGCGTGGCGAGGAGTTCGGGCACCAGGTCGACCTTGGTGTCGATCGGGTTGTTGTACGCCACGATCGGCAGCCCGGCCCGCGCCACCTCCGCGTAGTGGGCGAGGACGGAACGGTCGTCGGCGCGGTAGGCGTTGGGCGGCAGCAGCATCACGGACGCGCACCCCGCGTCCCGCGCCTGCTCGGCCCACCGCCTGGCCTCGGCCGAGCCGTACGCGGCGACGCCGGGCATCACCCGGGAGCCGCCGATCGCGGCGACGGCCGTCTCGACGACCCTGGCCCGCTCCTCGGGGGTGAGGACCTGGTACTCGCCGAGGGACCCGTTCGGGACGACGCCGTCGCAGCCGTTGTCGACGAGCCAGGCGCAGTGTTCGGCGTACCGCTCGTGGTCGACGGAGAGGTCGTCGCGGAGGGGGAGTGCGGTGGCGACGAGGACGCCGTGCCAGGGGCGTCGCTGCGGATCGGTCATGGTGAGCCCTTCTGGAGAGGAGAGTGACGTCTCACGGCTGATCGGGGTCGGGCGGCGGGCGGTCCCGCTCGGGCCGGTCGGTCACGCCGCCGGCGTCGCAGCCGTCGCCGTCCCCGCCGTCTTCGTCGCGGCCCGCGAGCACGCCGAGCGGGACGGGGTGGGCGAACGGGCGCCGGACGGCGGTCTCGGCGCAGCCCGCCAGGCCCGCCACCGCGGGCCCGCACATCCGGCCCTGACACCAGCCCATCCCGGCCCTGGTCAGCAGTTTCACGGTGCGCAGGTCGCCCGCGCCGAGGTCCGCGCGGGCGGCCCTGACGGTTCCCGCGGTGACCTCCTCGCAGCGGCAGACGACCGTCTCGTCGGTGACGCGCTCCGCCCACCGGACGGGCGGCGCGCAGACGGCGTCCAGCGCGGCGGCGAACCTCCGCAGGGCGGCCCGCTCGCGGGAGTCCGCCGCGAGACTCCGCGGATCGGGGGGACGGCCGGTCAGCCGGGCGGCGGCGGAACGGCCCGCGATCCGGCCCTCGGCGAGGGCGAGTTCGGCCCCGCCGACCCCGGTGGCCTCGCCCGCGGCCCAGACCCCGGGAACGTCCGTGCGCTGCTCGCCGTCGACCCGGACGGCGAGTCCGTCGAGGCCGCAGCCCAGGGTCTCGGCGAGGTCGGTGTGCGCCAGCATGCCGTGGCCGACGGCCAGGGTGTCGCAGTCCAACCGCCTCTCGCTGCCGGGACGCGGGCGCCCCGCGGCGTCGAGGGCGGCGACGGTCACGCCGTCGAGCCGGTCGCCGCCGTGCGCCTCGACCACCGTGTGACGCGGGAGGAAGGGGACGCGGTGACGCAGGAGGCGGGCCGCGTACCCGGCGCCCTCGGCGAGTTTCCCGGGGCGCGCGGCGAGGGCGCCGGGGCGGCGGGCGAGGGCCC
>NZ_FMCI01000017.1 GCF_900091845.1 Streptomyces sp. SolWspMP-5a-2 | reverse complement strand
GCGAGCCCCTCCACGGCGTCCCCGGCCACGGGCACGCCCCTGCGCGCCACCGGCACGGGCAGCGGCGCCCGTCCCGTCCTGCTCGCCCTCGGCGGCTGCGCGGCGGTGGCGGGGGCCGCGGGGTACGGCGGTCTGCGACGGCACCGGAGGCGCGGCGCGGCGAAGGGGGTCGTGCTGATCGGCGAGGTGGAGGAGACGCCGCCGTCCGGGGAACGGTGAGCCGGGTCCCGCCAGAGCCCGCCGGGGAATTGATCCCTCATGGGGCCCAACTCGGCGCCCGGCGTGCCGGACCACACGCGGCGACCCCACCCCAGGGGGAAGGGACTTGGTCAGCCCGGCTCAGACACCGCCGCCGCAGCCTCCGCCGCAGCCGCCCCCGCAGCCGCCGGACGCGCCGACTCCGCCGTCGACGGCATAGTTGAAAGCCGGGGCGGCGGTCTCCGTGCCGGCGGCCCGCCGCGGCTCAGGGACGCGTACCCCGGCCTCGTCGGCGCAGCGGTCGCACATCGCGTCGAACTCGGGCCACCGCGGGCGCCCTTGCAGATCGTCCGCCTTCACGAGCCAGCAGGCCACCGGGACATGCACGGCCAGCGCGATCATGAACCAGTTCCCGCTCGATCCCGGGTCGCGGGTGTAGAAGCCGACGCCGAGGACGAGGACGGCGGCCAGGCCGCAGACCGCGGCCCACCCCTCCCGCGTACCCGGCACGGCGCCCGTCCGCCGGGCGGGGAGGGTGCGCCGTGCCGTCCGCCGCAGTTCGGCGTCGAAGGCCGCATAGCGGGGCGAGGCCATCACC
Source organism: Streptomyces sp. SolWspMP-5a-2 (assembly GCF_900091845.1). Taxonomy (GTDB): domain Bacteria; phylum Actinomycetota; class Actinomycetes; order Streptomycetales; family Streptomycetaceae; genus Streptomyces; species Streptomyces doudnae. The sequence continues at coordinate 15,011 of NZ_FMCI01000017.1, read as the reverse complement.
TCGTCCGGAGTGCCTCTCCGCCCGGCGTCGTCGACGGCCGCCCGCAGCAACGCCAGCAGAGGATGCTTCTCCCGCGCCGACCGGCCCCGGCGTCGGCGACGGGCGGAGCGGGGCCCGGCGGAGAGCAGCAGCAACCCGGCCCGAAGGGCGGCCCGTTTTCCCTCGAGGTGGTAGAGGGCGAGAAGGGGCCGGGCGGCACCCGCCTCGAAGAAGCGTCCCATCGCTCGCCGGTCGCGCCACAGCACGTACCGCAGGCGGATCAGCGAGCCCGCCATGAACAGCGTGAAGCCGCCCGCCCAGACCACCGCGAAGGCCCAGAAAGTCCGTAAGTCCTCCAGAAAACCAGGCATCCGCCGTCCCCCGTCGATTCCCCCGCTGCGTCGGGCTGCCGCGCCCGCGCTCGCCCTGGCATCCAGGGTGACAGGAACGGCTCTCCCCGCACAGACGACGGCCGCACATCCCCGCGGTCCGCCGCACCGCGTCCCCGGGCCGCCGAGCCGTCCGCGCCCCGCCGGGGTCGGCGGCACGCGGACGGCCGGTCACAGCCCGGAGGTGTCGTGCGGTGCGATGAGCCCGTGGTGGTGGGCGAACCGGACGGTGTGGACGCGGTCCCGGAGTCCGAGCTTGGCGAGGACGCGGGAGACATGGGTCTTGACGGTCTGTTCGCCGACGTAGAGCTGGTCGCCGATCTCGGCGTTCGAGAACCCCCTGGCCATGAGGAGGAACACCTCGTGTTCGCGCGCGGTGAGGCGTTCGAGGCCGGGCGCCCGGTCGCGCGCGGGCGGGGCCGGGGCGAGGGCGTCGGCCAGCCGGGGCGCGAGGCCGCTGGTGATGGAGGGGTCCAGGTAGGTGTCGCCGCGCGCCGCGACGCGGATCGCCGTCACGAGTTCGTCGGGCGGCAGGCTCTTGAGGACGAAGCCCGCCACCCCCGCCGACAGCGCCGACCGCAGGTAGTCGTCGGTGCCGAACGAGGTGAGCAGGATGATCTTCACGCTCTGGTGTCCGGCGTCCCGGATGCGGCGTGCGGTGGCGAGCCCGTCGAGTCCGGGCATGCGGACGTCCAGGACGGCGAGGTCGGGCGCCAGGGAGGTGACGGCCTCGACGGCGCCGGGTCCGTCACCGACGTCGGCGACGCATTCCATGTCCGGCTGGGCGTCGAGCACGGCCCGGAAGCCGGAGCGGAACATGGCGTGGTCGTCGGCGATCACGATGCGCAGCGTCACTGGGCACCTGCCAGCGGGATCGTCACGCTCGACTCCCAGTAGTCCCCGTCCGTGGTGACGCCGAAGGTCCCCGAACCGCCCAGTGCCTCCGCCCGCTTGCGCATGCCGCGCAGGCCGAGCCCGGAGCCCGGCGGTGAGGACGCGCCCGACGCGTCCCGCGCCGCGGGGGCGACCCGGTTGCGGGCGGTGAGGGCCACGCGGCCGTCGACGCAGTCGAGTTCGACCCGGGCCGCCCGGCCGTCCCCGTGCCGGAGCACGTTCGTCATCATCTCCTGGGCCACCCGGTACACCGTGATGTCGACCTCCTTCGTGAGCGGCGGCGGCGTGCTGTAGACGACGAACGTCACGTGCAGCCCGGAGGCGCGCAGGCCGGTGAACAGGTCCGGCAGCATCGTGACGCCCGGCTGGTCGGTGGAGTCGCCGCCGTCGTGGAGCAGGGACAGCAGCCGCCGCAGGTCCGTCATGGCCGCCTGGCCGGACTGCTGCACCGCGGCGAGCGAGGTGTGCACCGGGCTGTCACCGGGGACGGCCGTCCCGGTGAGGTTCAGCCGGGCGGCCGTCGCGTGCACGCCGATCGCGCTGACGTGGTGGGAGATGACGTCGTGCAGCTCGACGGCGATCGTCTCGCGTTCCCTCGTCACCGCGGCGGCGATCTCGGCCTCCGCGTCGCGCAGCGTCGCCTCCCGCTGGCGGCGCAGCTCCTCCACGTGCTCCTTGCGGGCGGTGGTGTAACGGCCCACCAGCCACGGCAGCAGCGTGGTGGCCGCGACGACGCCGAGCGCCGTCACCGGCGCGGTGAGCCCGGCGATGACCACCGACGTCAGGGTTCCGGCGCACACCGTGACCAGCGAGACGGCGGAGGACCGGCCGCGCAGCCAGGCTCCGGCCCGGTAGGAACTGATGAGTTGACCGGCCGTGCTCGGACTGCGTCCGGGCATCACGAACGCCAGGGCGACACCCACCCCCGCGTGCGCGACGGCGACCCAGCCGGAGAGTCCCGGCGCGGTCGCGAGCGCCACGTCGGCGGCGACGACCATGACCAGCAGGACGGGCGTCCACGGGCCCGCGTCCGGGCCCCGCGTGAAGAAGTTCAGGCCGTCGACGGCGGCGCACATCAGCGCGACCGCGACGGCCTGGCGGGCCAGCGACCTCTGCGCGTCGCGCGCGGCAGGCCGGGCCGTCCAGCGGCGGATCCGCCCGGCCAGGGTCGGGTGCACGGTGGGGGACATCGGGCCATTGTGTCGGGGCGGACGGGGGTGGGCGTCACTCTCCGGAGGGACAGACGGTCACCGCCCGGCGTGACGCCCCGGCGCCCGCCCGCCCCTAGCTTTCCCGGCATGCGTTCCTCCCCTCACAGCCGTCGCTCCCTCGTCGTGGCGGGCATCTCCGCCGCACTGCTCGTGCTGGCCGCCGTCGTCCTGTGGCCGGACTCCCCCGTCCGCGTCCCGCAGGGTGCCGCGGCGGACTCGCTGACCATGAAACCGTGCTCCTACGACACCGAGGACGGCTCCGTGCCCGCCGACTGCGGGACCCTCGTGGTCGCGGAGAACCGGCGCGACGCCGACTCCCGGCTGATCGCCCTGCCGGTCGTGCGGATCCGGGCGGCCTCGAAGCCGTCGGGCGAGCCCGTCTTCCGGTTCGGCGGCGGGCCGGGGCAGTCCAACATGGACTTCCCGCAGGCGGGCCGTCTGCGGGAGAAGCACGACGTGGTGCTCGTGGGCTACCGCGGCGTCGACGGCTCCTCCCGGCTCGACTGCGACGAGGTGACGGACGCGCTCCAGTCGGCGGCGGACATGACCGGCGAGGAGAACCTGCCGCACGTCCGCCGGGCCTTCGAGCGGTGCGCCGACCGGCTGCAGCGCGGCGGCGCAGACCTGACCGGCTACTCGGCGGTCCAGCGCGTCGAGGACATGGAGTCGGCGCGCAAGGCGCTCGGCTACCGGCGGATCGACCTGCTCAGCTCCAGCGCGGGCACCCGGACCGCGATGATCTACGCGTGGCGCCACCCCGACGCGCTGCGGCGCTCGGCGATGATCTCGGTCAACCCGCCGGGGCACCTGTTCTGGGACCCCCGCATCACCGACACGCAGTTCGGGCAGTACGCCGACCTCTGCCGGGCCGACCGCGCCTGCGACGCGAAGACCTCCGACCTCGCCGCCACCATCCGGACGCGGATCGCCGAACTGCCCAGCAGGTGGGGCCCGTTCAGCATCAAGAAGACGAACATCAGCATCCTGAGCCAGTACTCGATGCACATGAACGGCGAGGGCTCGGCGCCCGGCAACGCGCCCACGGTCTTCGACGCCTACCTCGACGGCGGACCCGGCGCGATGTGGGCCATGTCGGTGCTGGCGGACGTCACGCTTCCGAACTCCACGGTGTGGGGAGAGCTGGCCTCCTTCGCCATGATCGACGCGCCCGCCCTGCGGGACTACTACGCCGAGGGCGGTGATCCCGGATCGATCCTGGGCAACTCCGCCACCGATTTCCTCTGGGGCGGCCCGGACGGATTCCCCTCCGTGTGGCCGGACAGCCCGGACAACGCCGACTACCGCACCGTGCGCCCCAGTTCCGTGGAGACCCTGCTGATCGGCGGCGAACTCGACTTCTCCACACCGCCGGTCAACGCGACGAAGGAGCTGCTGCCCTCCCTGAGCCGAGGGAGCGAGGTGATCGTGCCCGGCATCGGACACACCGCCGACTTCTGGCAGCAGCAGCCGGAGGCGGCCACGCATCTGCTCACCACCTTCTACGACTCAGGCCGCGTCGACAGCTCACGGTTCGAGCGCCGCCCGGTCGACTTCACCGCCGTCCCGATGAGCATGTCGCTGATCGCCGGTGTGCTGCTCGCCGCCGTGACCGGGGGGCCGCTGCTCGGTCTGCTCGCGCTGGCGCTGCTGGCGCGCCGCCGCCGCGGCCGGGGCGCGCCGGGCCGCCGGGCGGGCCTCTGGATCCGGCTGCTCGGCACGGTACCGCTGGGTCTCGCGGGCTGGCTCCTGGGCCTCCTGTTCGCCTGGACCCTCGCCCCGCAGTGGTTCCTCACCAGCCTCCCGGTGGTGGTGCCCGGCACCGGGCTGCTGGTCGGCCTCGGGGTGTACCTGGCCCGTCCGGCCGAGGACGCGGACGGCACGCACCGGGCCACCGCACCGGCGCTCGTCCTGGTCGGCGGCTGGCTGGGCGCACTGCTGGGCGCGCTGGCGGGAAGCGGGTTCCTGATCCCCGCGACCGCCGTCCTCGGCGCCGTCGCCGGAGCCAACGCGCTCCTCGCGGCCCGCGCCCTCCGACACCGCTCCCCGCACGCCGCCACGGCCGTCACCGGCTGAGGCGTAGACCACCCCCTGGATCGCTCCTGACCGGTGCGCCTCACGGCACCGGTCAGGAGCGATGTCCAGCGGGCGAGAGGGAATCAGGCGTCGGCGGGGATGCGATCGGCCTGGGCGTAGTCGAGTTGCTCCTGCAGCATCTTGTCGAAGAGGCCGAAGACCTCGTCGACCATGCCGATGGCCTGGCGGCGCTCGTCCGGGGTCAGGGAGATCCGGCGCAGCTCGCGGTCGATGTCGTCGGCGCCGATCGCGTGTCCGGTCTCCAGCGCCGCGTGCTCGGGCCCGAAGTAGCGCAGGGTCTTTCCGGTGGCCGCGGTGTAGTCGGTCGCCGCCTTGAGGAACGCGCGCCAGGCGATGAACCCGGTCGCCTCAATGGCTTCGACCAGCGCGATCCGAAGACGGAGTCTCGGCACACGGTGAGGACTGCGGTCGGCGACCGTGCGCATCACCGGGTCACTTCGCACGATCCGGCCGCCCTGTCCCGGCCGGAAGGGCGCGGGGCCCCGGCGCCCGAAGCGGCCCGGCATCCGGCGAACGCGCAGGCTCACGCCCGGCCGGACCACGCACACCGCGCATGCCAGGCCTGTCAGCGGCAGACGGCAGAGCGGTACACCGGTCGGCGAAGGCAACTCGGCGACTCGGCGACTCGGCGACTCGGCGACTCGGCGAGGAGAACGGCATCGGAGACTCCTGCCCAGCTTTGTGGGCGAATGCTGGAATGTCATGAGCGCTTTCCTCGTCGTGGTCGGCGGCCACGCACCCTCCCCATGTGCTGGTCGAATCGGTGGCCAACATCGCACGCTCCGCGTGGCCGGCGGTCATCACAGCCACTGATGGATCGCCGCAACGTGAACGGCCGCCTCGAACCGAACCGCGAGCTGGTGCGCCCGGCAGGTCGTGGAGCCGACGTTGGCCTCCCACGTGATCAGTCCGCGCGGACCGGAAGCCCGACCTGGAACACGCCCTGTCTCCACCTCCTCGGCCCGACCCCGGCGGGGCGACCGACGACACCCTCACCGCGTTCACCCGCTACCGCGCCCGCTACCGCGGCGCCATAACAGCGCACCCATCGTCGAGTAACCGGAATTTTCCGAGAATTCACGAGAAGGCGATTACCGTCCCGTGACCGGAACGCAGAAGGATGTCCCACCGTTCGTCGATAAGGTGACCGGCGACAGTTCCACACGAAATCACCGACCTCGATCGACGACACATGTGACCACACATGGTGAGGATGGGAGGAGGCAGCATGACTGCATCCAAGGAGAAATACCCGACGAAACTCGCGACGATGCTGGACGCCATCGGCAGGATTTCCCCCGAACTGCGGCAGAACAGCGGGACCGCCGAGTCCGAGCGCTGGATACCGAAGGAGAGCATCGAACTACTGGAGGAGGCGGGTGTCTTCCGTGCCGCGGTTCCCGAGCGTTTCGGCGGGCTCGATCTCTCCGCGGCCGAACAGGCGTCGGTGCTGACCGAGATCGCCCGCAGTTGCGGTTCGACGGGTTGGGTCTCCTCCGTCTGGATGTCCAGCGCGTGGATCGTGAGCCTGTATCCGGACAAGGCCCAGGAGGAGATCTTCGCGAACGGGTCCGTGCGGGTGTCGGGCGGTTTCACACCGACGGGCACCATGAAAGCGACCGACGGCGGATACATCCTGAACGGCACCTGGCGTTTCAACACAGGGGTGCGCGGGGCCGAATGGAACATCTGCGCCGCCATGGTGGAGACTCCGGACGGCGGGCACGAGGAACTCTTCGCCGTCGTGCCGATCTCCGAGGTCTCCGTCGCGGACGACTGGGACACCTTCGGCGCGGCGGGCACGGGAAGCGTCACCTCGTCGGTCCGTGACGTGTTCGTACCGGCGCACCGCGTGGTGGACGGAAGCGTGTACGACGCCTCGACCGGTGACCGGTGGAACGAGAAGGTGAACGGCCGGAACTACAACCTCACCAGTTACATCCTGGCGACGTGCGCACCGGTGTACATCGGACTGGCGAAGGCCGCGCTCGACCTCTTCACCGAGCGGCTCCCCGGCAAGAAGATCACGTACACGGAGTGGACGGACCAGAGCCGGCACCCTTACACCTGGGTGCAGTTGGCGACGGCGGCGAACAAGATCGCCGCGTGCGAGGCGCTCCAGCGCACCTGGCTGGAGAGCATGCAGGGCCCGGAGAACGCGGGCGAGAAGATGACCGTCGAGGCCAAGGCCGCCGTCCGCGGCCAGGTCGGCTACGTCGTGCAGACCGCGAAGGAGGCGGCCGAGATCCTGTACAACATCAGCTCCGCCTCGACGATCTCCCGCAGCAACGCGTTCCAGCGCGCCTACCGGGACATCGTCGCGCTCTCCCTGCACGGCCTGCTGACCCCCGTCAGCTCGCTGGAGGCGCACGGCCGGGTCCTGCTCGGCCTCGAACCCGGTACGGACTACATCTGACGGGAGTCGGACCGGTCGCGTTCCGCCCGACCGCGCCGGGCCCCCGGGTGCGGGCCGGCGTGCGGGCATCCCGCGCGTCCGCGGCGCCTCCGCCCCCGGTTCCGCTCCTCACCGTGAAAGCCCCCGGCCGTCGCGACGGTCGGGGGCTTTCACGGTGCTCGCCGGACGTATCGGGCACGACGGGCGGAATGCGGGATCCTCGATCTCGGAGAGTGCCGTGAATTTCCCGCAGAGTATCCACGCAAACATGAATGTGCGGAAAATTACCGGGCCGTGGGCGGACAGAGAGCATGCGATGACGCGGCACGTTTAAAGTTTCGACAACGCCTCGGCACAGGGAAACAAGGGTGTTTTGCGCCGAGGTACGCAACCGGGGGAAGAACATGAAGAGAACCAGGTGGGGGACACCCGACACACACAGCAGATGATCATCTCCTGCGGCACATCCGTCCCGAGGCAGTGAGGCCTCCAGCCGTGACGTGATGTCCGCTTTCCCATAGACGTCCGCGCCGCTTTCCCGGGGGGAGCGACAGCGCGGAGCGCGCTGTGACTCAATCCTTCCCGCGGAAGGCCGACGCCTTGGGCACCGGCGCCGCCGACGACGAACTGACGGGGTTCGTTCTCGGCGCGCCGAATTTCTGGCACGCCTGCCCGTCGGCCGCTCCCCGGCTCATTCCGTGCGCCCGCGCACGGTGCCCGCCGAATTCCGCGTTCCCTCCTCAGCCTAATGGCGAGGACCTGACAACCACAAGCGAGTGGAGTTGTTTTCCATGTCTTTCCGTCGCTCTGCGTCCAGCCCTGCGGCCGACGGCCGTCTCGGACGCCGAAGTCTGCTCAAGGCCGCCGGCGCTTCGGCGCTCGGCGCCACGCTCCTGTCGACGACCGTCGGTGCGGGTCGAGCCCACGCCGCCGCCACGGCGGCGGACGTCATCATCATCGGCGCCGGCTACGCGGGAGCCACCGCGGCCCGGGAGTTGGCGCTCAAGGGCCTGAAGCCGCTGGTCCTCGAAGCCCAGAACCGCATCGGCGGCCGGGTCTTCACCACCACCTACGCCGGGGCCCAGGTCGAGGCGGGCGCCGGCTGGCTCGGGCCGCAGCAGCCTCTGATCCACGCGGAGTTGCGGCGCTACAACATCGGGACCTACGAGGACGTCGCCGCGGAGCAGTTCATCCTGCCCGGCAACCAGGGTTTCCAGACTCTCGACCCCGCGGCCGCCCTCACCTCCCTCGATCAGCTCTGGAGCACGTTCTACTCCGGGTCCGCGAACTACTTCGAGCGGCCTTACGATCCGCTGTACCGCGCGGACCTCCTCCAGTCGGTCGACCCGCTGTCGCTGGCCGACCGGCTCGGTAAACTCTCGCTGTCCCCCACCGAGAAGCAGTGGCTGAACAGCGAGACTTCCGTCTACTCCGGCGGCTCCAGCAGCCTGGGCGCGCTCACCGGCATGGCCCAGTGGATCCAGCTCGCCGGTGGCACCTACGGCGAGTACACGACCACCATGAGCCTGCGCCCGGTGGGCGGCATGATCGCGGTGCTGCAGAAGATGCTCACCGAGGCCAAGGCCGATGTGAGGCTCAGCTCTCCGGTCAAGAAGGTCACCCAGTCGGGCGGGACGGTGACCGTCGAGACCACGTCGGGGGCCACCTTCACCGCACCGGCGGTGGTCGTGGCCACGCCCACCAACACGTGGAAGAACATCACCTTCAGCCCCGGGCTGCCGACCGCCCACAAGCGGGCGTCGAGCGAGGGCATCGGGATACCGCACGCCACCAAGGTGTGGGTCCATGTGCAGGGCAGCATCCCGCCCTCGGTCGCCCAGGCCGGCGAGGGTTCTCCGATCCTGATGATGGTGCCGCAGGTGAAGACCGCGAAGGGCCGTCTCTACGTGGCCTTCACCGGCCCGTCGCTCGACGTGGCCAACGCGAGCGCCGTGCAGACGGCCGTGCAGCAACTGCTGCCCGGCACCACCGTCCTGGAGTACCAGGCGATGGAGTGGGCGAAGCAGCAGTACACCGGCGGCTGGGGGCTGCGCCGTCCCGGCCAGCTCCTCGGGCTCTTCCCCGCCATCGAGCAACCGCACGGGCGGATCCTGTTCGCGGGCGGCGACATCGCCAAGGGCTGGCACGGCGCCTTCATCGAGGGTGCGATCGAGTCCGGTTTCCGCGCCGCGGGTCAGGCCGCCACGCTGGTCTGAAAGACCGGCGCACCGCCGCCGGACGACCGGTTCGCCGTCGACCGCGCCCGTCCGGCGGTGCCGGCGGGCGCGGAACGCCGGGTGTGGTCTGCCTGAGGTGCGGACTCCGACAGACCACACCCGGCCGTCTCAGCCCGCCTGCTTCTTCAGGATCTCGATGAGGCTGGAGAAGCTGTTCTCGGCGAAGCCCTTGTCCATGCCCGCGTGGAAGATCGCGGAGACGGCGTCGAGGAGGGTGGTGTTCACGCCGGCGTCCGCGTGGGTGTGCGTGACGTGGTCGATGCTGGCCGCGCCCATCGCGAGGCGGTCCACGTCACCCGGGTAGGAGGCGGTGTCGACGTGCTGGGCGTACAGGTCGAGGAAGTGCGGCATCATCGCGAACTGCATCTTGGCGTAGGGCAGCAGGTCCTGCGCCGCGACACCGTTCGCCTGCCCCAGGGCCAGGGCCTGGTAGAAGCTGAGCATCGAGGTCCAGAAGATGGTCATCTGGGCCTGGTAGTACATCGCGGCGAGGCCGGCGTCCTCACCGCGGTGGTCGGCCTCGGTGAGGACCTTCAGCGCCTCCTCGTGGGCGTCGAAGACGTCCTTGGGGCCGCTGTAGTAGGTGGACGAGCCCGGCTTGCCGATCAGCGGCGGCGGGACCTGCACACCACCGGTCAGGTGCTTCGCACCGTGCTTGGCCGCCCACGCGGCCGCCTCACGGGCCTTCTCGGGGGTGTCCGAGGTGAGGTTGGCGATGACCTTCCCGGAGAGGGAGCCCGCGGCCGGCTCCAGGACCGCGTACACCGCGTCGTAGTCCGTGAGGCTGAGCACCACCAGCTCGTTGGCCGCCAGCGCCTCCTCGACCGTCGGCGCGAGGACGGCGCCGCGCGCGACCAGCGGCTCCGCCTTGGCGGCGGTGCGGTTCCAGACGGTCACCTGGTAGCCGTTGTCCAGGTAGGTGTTCACCATGGCCAGGCCCATCGGGCCCAGACCGATGAGCGTCAACGACTTGTTACCCATGCGTATTCCCCTTAGAACGAACGCTCTATCTAGTCGTCAATGTAGCAGCCTTTAGAACGATCGCTCTACCAAGTAGATTGTTCGCATGAAAACCAAGCCGCAGGACGCGGGCGCGTCGCCCGCGGGAGCAGGTCTCGGCACCCGCGAGCGCGTGGTGCGAGCCGCCTCGCGGCTCTTCCAGCGCCAGGGGTACGAGGGCACGGGCATCAAGCTGATCGCCCAGGAGGCGGAGGCGACCCTCGGCTCCGTCTACCACTTCTTCCCCGACGGCAAGGAGGGGCTGGCCGTCGCCGCGATCCAGCACGGCGACCGGGAGTTCGCGGAGATGCTCAGCTCGGGGCTGGCCGGCTCCGACGACCCCGCGGAGGCGGTGGAGAACTGCGCCCGCACCCTCGCCACCGCCCTGCGCGAGTCGGACTGGGCCGAGGGCTGCCCGGTGACGGCGACCGCCCTGGAGACGCTCGGCCGCAGCCCCTCGATCCAGCAAGCCTGCCTGGAGGCGCTGCGCAACTGGCAGGCCGTCCTGGCCGCCAAGTTCCGGGCGGGCGGCTTCGACGCCGAGGAGGCCGAGGAGCTGGCCTGCACCGTGCTGTCGGCCCTGGAGGGCGCCGAGGTGACGTCGCAGGTCTTCCGCAGCGAGACGCCGCTGCTGACCACGGGCCGCCGCATGGCCCAGCTGATCCGCTCCCGCTCGTAGCCCGGCGAGGGGCGCATGCGTGAGGGGGGCGTCCCGTGCGGGACGCCCCCCTCACGCATGCGCCGGGCCGGTCAGCCGGCGGGCGGGAAGTGTCCTTCCTCGACGAAGAACCTGACGTAGGTGGCGAAGAGTTCCTCGGTCAGCGGCGGGCACTCGATGCCCGTGCCGGCCAGCGCCGCCTCCGTCTCGCCGGTGTCGAGGCGCGGATAGAAGGCGTCCGTGTCCGAGGTCATCAGCTCGAAGGCGTGCAGGAGGGGCAGCAGCGCGTTGGTGCGGTCGGCCCTGACGGCGGCGCTCCAGTCGTCCCGGTCCGTCTCCCGCAGGGAGTAGCCCATGCCGCGCAGCCGGGAGACGCAGTCGGCCAGGCTCAGCGAGTCCTTGTTGAAGAGGTGGTAGGTGCCGCCGGTCTCCTCCGGCCGGCCCGCGATCCCGACGATGGCCGCGCTGACGTAGTCGACCGGCAGCAGGTGGAAGCGGCCCTCGACGCCGGTCGGCACGGCTCCCGCCTGGAGCAGTCCCTTGAGGCTGAGCCACACGAAGTCGCGGGTCTGGCAGGCGCCGTTGTCCCGGTCGCCCGAGATGACGTCCACGCGGTAGACGGAGACGGGCAGTCCCCTCTCTCTGGCCAGTTCCACGAGCTGTTCGGCGACCCACTTGCTCTGCAGGTAGCCGCTCGGCAGCGCCTCGGCGGGCCCGGTGGGGTCGGTCACCTTCAGCGGGACGCCCGGGACACGGGCGCCGTTGAAGACGCCGACGGTGGAGACGTGGTGGACGGGGACCGTGCGGTGGCGGGCGGCCAGCCGCAGGATCTCCTCGGTGCCGCGGACGTTGGCGGCGCTGAGCGCCGTGTACGGGTGCAGCCAGTGGACGGTCGCCCCCGCGTGGTAGATCACGTCGACGGTACGGGCCAGCCGGTCGTGGACCTCCTCGGTCAGGCCGAGTCCCGCCTCGGCGAGATCGCCCGCGAGGACGTTCAGCCGGTCGGGGTCGATGTCGTCCCAGACGCGGTACCACACGAGGCTCGCGCGCAGCCGTTCGTGAGCGGCCTCCCGGTCCTTTCCGCGCACCAGGCAGTGGACGCGGGCCCCGGTGGTGCGCATCAGGTCGCGCAGCAGGAAGGCGCCGAGGAACCCGCTGGCTCCCGTCAGCAGGATCTCCCGGGGAGGCGCGCCGGGTTCGGCTGACTCGGCGGCGGGCCGGATGTCGTCGGCGAGGCGGATGTCCGCCGCGTAGTCGACGGCGGCCTGGGGTGCGGCGTCGCCTGTCCCGTCGTCCGCGGTGAGGAGGTCGTCGAGGAGGCGCTCCGCCAGGTCCTCGGGGGTGGGGTGGTCGAACACCAGGGTGGCGGGCAGCCGCAGGCCGGTGAGGGCGGTGAGGCGGGCCCGCAGCTCGACCGAGGTGAGCGAGTCGAATCCGAGCTGGTTGAAGGGCTGTGCGGGGTCGAGGTCCCGGCCGCCGCCGTGTCCGAGCACGTCCCGCATGGCGTCGAGGAGCGCCGTCAGCACCGTCGTGCGCTGCTCGGGCCGGTCGAGGCCGGCCAGCCGCTCCGCGAGTCCGGTTCCCGTGTCGGACGGGGTGCGGGCGACGGCTCGCCGGGGGGTGCGGATCAGGGACCGCAGGACGGCGGACACCTGCGGCTGGGAGCGCAGCGCCGTCTCGTCCAGGGTGGTGGCGACGGGCGCGGGGTGGCCGAGGCGCAGCGCCAGGTCGAGCAGGGCGGGTCCCTGTACGCCGGTCACCGGGCGGAACCCGCTGCGGGCGATGCGCCGCAGGTCGGTCTCGGTGAGACCGCCGGTCAGGCCGGTGGTCTGCTCCCAGAGCCCCCAGGCGAGGGAGGTCGCGGGCAGCCCGTGGGCGGCGCGGTGCCGGGCGAGGCCGTCGAGGTAGCTGTTGGCGGCGGCGTAGGTGGACTGTCCTGGTCCGCCGATCACTCCGGCGACGGACGAGAAGAGGACGAAGGCGGTCAGTCCCGCGTCCCGGGTCAGTTCGTGCAGGTGCCAGGCCGCGTCGGCCTTCGGGCGCAGCACCGCCTCCAGCCGCTCGGCGGTCTGCGCGGTGACGAGTCCGTCGTCCAGGACGCCCGCGGTGTGGACGACGCCGGTCAGGGGGTGGTCGTGCGGTACCCGGGAGAGCAGGTCCGCGAGCTGGGCGCGGTCGGAGACGTCGCACGCCTCGACCGTGACGTCGGCGCCCGACTCGGTGAGCGCGGCCACCAGTTCGTCGGCGCCGGGCGCCTGCCGGCCCCGGCGGCCGGCCAGCAGCAGGTGCCGCACGCCGTGGGCGGTCACGAGGTGGCGTGCGAACACGGCGGCGAGGGAACCGGTGCCGCCGGTGATCAGGACCGTGCCGCGCGGGTCCCAGACCGGGTCCTGGCCGGTGGTCTCGGGGCTGACCCGGGCGAGCCGGGGCAGCAGGACCGCGCCGTGGCGCAGGGCGGCCTGGGACTCACCGGCGGCGAGCACGCCCGAGAGCAGTCCGCGGGCGGCGTCGTCGATGTCGCCGCCAGCGGTGCCGGACGGCAGGTCGACGAGGACGATCCGCCCGGGGGCCTCGGACTGCGCGGAGCGCAGCAGCCCCCAGGCCGCCGCACCGCCCAGGTCGGTGATGTCGTCGCCGTCGGCGGCCGTCATGGCGCCGGTGGTCAGCACCACGAGGGGCACCTCGGTGAGTGTGTCCTCGGCGAGCCAGGCGCGGGCGAGTTCGAGGGCGCGGCCTGTGGTGTCGCGGACGGCTTCCGGGCCGCCGGTGACCGTGTGGGCCGAGGTCAGCCTGACGCGTACGGCGTCGACGGGTGCGCCGGTGCCGATCGCCGCGGCGGCCTCCGCCACGGTCGCGTAGCCGGGCGTGTCCGGGTTCTCGCGGCCACCGAGCACGGCCCAGCGGGTGTCGGCTCCGGCCGCCGGGGGGACGGCGACGCGCGTCCAGTCCGTCGTGAACAGCGCGTCGTGGGGGCGGAGCCGGACGACGGCCACCTCGTCGGCGGGCAGGGGCCGTACGGTCACGGCGTCGATCTCGGCGACGAGCCGGCCGGCCGTGTCCTGGAGGCGGACGGCGAAGGTGTGGCCGTCCGGGTTCCGCGCGTCGTCCCCGTCGGCGGGCCTGAGGTGGGCGCGGACCGTGCGCGCGTGGGTGGCGTGCAGGCGGACGCCGCGCCACCGTACTGCCGTCGCCGCCTGGTCGGCCGGGTTCCCGGTCAGCAGCGGCTGGAGCGCGGTGTGCAGCAGCGCGGGGTGCAGCCCGTACGCGTCGGCGCGCTCGGCCTCGGCGGCGGGCAGGGTGACGTCGGCGAACAGTTCGCCGTCGCGCTCGTGGAGAGCGGTGAGGCCCTGGTGGGAGGGTCCCTGGTGCACGCCGAGTTCGGTGAGGCGCGCGCCGATGTCGGCCACCGGCAGCGGTCGGGCGTCCGTGGGCGGCCACGGCGTGGCCTGCGGCGCCGGGGGTGTGAGCAGCGGGGCGGTACCGAGCAGTCCGTGGGCGTGGCGGACCCAGGAGGCGGCGGTGTCGTCGGGGCGGGAGTGGACGGCGAGGGTCCGCCGCCCGGAGGGGTCGGTGGCCCCGACGGTGACCCGCAGGTGGACGCCTGTGTCGGCGGGCAGCGCCAGGGGGGTCTCGGTGGTGAGTTCGTCCAGGGTGGTGCAGCCGAGTTCGTCGCCGGCCCGGACGGCCAGTTCGACGAGTGCGGCGGCCGGGAGCAGGGCGGTGCCGTGCACGGAGTGGTCGGCCAGCCAGGGGTGGGTGCGCAGGGACAGCCGGCTGGTGAGGACGGCTTCGTCGCGCTCGTCCAGCAGCAGGGCGGCGCCGAGCAGGGGGTGTTCGGCGGGGCGCAGGCCGAGGTCGGTGGCGTCGGCCCGGGGCTCAGGGCTGTCGACCCAGTAGCGCTCGTGCTGGAAGGCGTAGGTGGGCAGTTGCACCCGGCGGGCGCCCGTCCCGGCGAAGTACGCCGGCCAGTCGGGGCGGGCCGCGGTCAGGTGCAGTCGTCCGAGTCCCGCGGCCAGGGTGTGGGGCTCGGACCGGCCGCGGCGGAGCAGTGCCAGGGCGGTGGTGCCGGGCCGGTCGCCGAGGGCGTCCTCGACGAGTGGGGTCAGTACGGCGTCGGGGCCGGTCTCCACGAAGGTCGTGACGCCCTCGTCCTTG
>NZ_FMCI01000085.1 GCF_900091845.1 Streptomyces sp. SolWspMP-5a-2 | reverse complement strand
ATGAGCCCCAGCTCGGCGCAGACCCCCTCCCCATGACCGGCCGCTCCCCGCGCGAGCGGGGATGAGCCCTCACCTCTTAAGAGGTGAGTTTCGGCGAGTGACCGCTCCCCGCGCGAGCGGGGATGAGCCCAAGCGGATCTGCCGGGCCTGCTCAGAACAGTGCCGCTCCCCGCGCGTGCGGGGATGAGCCCGACCCGAAGGGCGCACTGAGGAAGGGCAGCATCCGCTCCCCGCGCGTGCGGGGATGAGCCCCGCGTCAAGGAAGCGGCTGCCGAGCAGTGGCTCCGCTCCCCGCGCGTGCGGGGATGAGCCCAGCCAGGGCCGGGTCCGGCATCCGGCGGTGGCCCACTCCCCGTGCCCGCGGGGATGACCCCTCGCGGTGGTAGGTGGTGGCCTCATTCGGACCCGCTTCCCACTCCCCGCGCCCGCAGAACGCTCCAGTTCCCTGTGCACCGTTCCAGTGCGGCGCCCCCACAGCGCATCGGCACCGTGAAAACCCCGCGCGGCGCGGGCCCGCCCCGGAGCAGAATCCCCCCCCATGACCGACATGAACGCGTTCCGGGACGCCGTCGCCGCGTGGGCGGCGGGCGGTGCCGGCGAGGTGGTGGCGGGTGGGGCCGGGGCGGGGGAGCTGGCGCGGCTGCTGCCGGTGCGGACCGCGGTGCTCCTTGAGGGGCCGAGCGACGTCGCCGCCGTCGACGCGCTCGCCGCGCGCACCGGGCGCGACCTCGCCGCCGAGGGCGTCTGCGTCCTGTCGATGGGCGGGGCGATGAACATCGGCCGCTACGCCGCCCTCCTCGGCCCGCCCGGCCTCGGGCTGCGCCTCGCCGGGCTCTGCGACGAGCGCGAGCGCGGCTTCTACGACCGCGGCCTGGCCCGCGCCGACGCGCCGGGCCGGTCGTTCTTCACCTGCGTGGCCGACCTGGAGGACGAACTCGTCCGCGCGCTCGGCGTGCCCCGGGTCGAGGAGATCGTCGGCGCCGAGGGCGACCTCGCGGCCTGGCGGACCTTCGTGCGCCAGCCCGCGCAGCGCGACCGCTCGCCCCGGCAGCGGATGCGCCGCTTCCTCGGTACCAAGAAGGGCCGCAAGATCCGCTACGGCCACCTCCTGACCGAGGCGCTCGCCCCGGAGGAGGTGCCGGTGCCGCTGCGGCGGCTGCTGACGAGCCTGTGAAACGGCCGCCGCCCGGCCGGCGTCACGTGGAGATCGTCGTCACCGCGTCCACCCCGTAGGTGCGGGCGTACCCGTTCTCGGTGCCGACCAGCAGCTCGACGACTTCGAAGTACCGGTCCCAGAACGGGGTTTCGCGCAGGGCGTCGACGAGGAGCTGGTAGGCGTCGTGGTCGTCCGCCTCCCAGACCCAGACGTCGGTGACGCGCGCGGAGTAGAACTCCGTGTCGTAGAACCGGGACCTGACCCCGGTGGTCTTCGCCCTGACAGCCGGGACGACCTGGCCGGTGAAGGCGGCCACCCGCTCCTCGACGGTCATCGCGAGCCATTCGGGGGTGGTCTTGACGAGCATGAACGCGGTGACGGGCGGCGCCGTCCTGGTGGCGGGCACGGGGGCGCTCCTCCGGTCGGTGGTCAAGTGCCGTGTTCGGCGGGCGGGTTCAGGCACGGTCGAGCACCGCGGGCCGCAGGGTCCGCGCGCACCAGTCCGCGAACCCGGTCGGGGACGCGGTCTCCGGCGTGCGGGCCACCCCCGCGTCCAGGCCCTGGTCCTTGGCCGCCTTCATGTCGACGACGCCCCGCGCGAACGCCGGGTCGAGGCCGTACCCGACGAGGGACGCGTACAACTCGTCGAGCGGCAGCCGTTCGTAGCGGACGGGGCGGCCGAGCTGCTCCGTCATGACGCGGGCGAGGTCGTCGGGGGAGAGGTCCTGCGGGCCGAGGACCGGGACGCTCCCGGTGCCGCTCCACGACCGGTCGAGCAGCAGACCGGCGGCGACGGCGGCGATGTCCTCGACGGCGACCAGCGGCGCCCTGCGGTCCGCGGCGACGGAGTCGGTGAAGACGCCCTTCTCGCGGATCGAGTCGGCCTCCTCCAGCAGGTTCTCGAAGAAGGACGGGTTGGCCAGCGCCCGGTAGGCGGTCCCGGTGGACGCGATCAGGTCGTCCATGGCGAACGTCGCGGTGACCAGCCCGGCCCGGTCGGCGAGCGGGGTGCCGCGGCCCAGCGCGGAGACCCCGACGACGTGGCCGACCCCGTGCGCGGCCAGGGCCCGCGCGGCGGGCCGGGTGAACCCGGCGTAGGCGTCGTCGGGGGCGCGGGAGGCGTCCGGGGGCGTCAGCCAGAAGACGGCGTCCGCGCCCGCGAAGGCCCGGTCGACGACGGCGGGGTCGCCGTGCGAGCCGGTGACCACCTCGACCCGGTCGCGGACGGCGTCCGGGAGCCGGGCGGGATCACGCGCGACGACGCGCAGCTCCTCGCCCGCCGCCGGGGCGGACTCCAGGAGCCGGGGAACCAGGTGACGGCCGATGTTGCCGGTCGGGGCGGTGATGACGATCATGCGGACCTCGCGGGTCGAAGGGGTGGGTACGCCCCTCATCCTGCGGAGGACCGCGGTGTTGCCACAATGGGAACTTCAGCACGCAATCATTGACGAGAACGGAATGATGCAGGTGGAGAGCGCAGAGCCGGTCATCGACGCGCAACTCGCGGTGGCGCTTGACGCGCTGCTGGCCGAGAACAGCGTGACCCGCGCCGCCGCGCGGCTGCACACCTCGCCCGCCGCGATGAGCCGCACCCTGGCCCGGCTGCGCCGCGTCCTTCAGGACCCGCTGCTGGTGCGGGCCGGGCAGACCATGGTCCCCACCCCGCGCGCCGAGGCCCTGCGCGAGGAGGCCGCCGCGCTGGTCCGCGGGCTCGGCGCGCTGCTCAGCCCCGGCACCGGCGTCGACCCCGCGAGCCTGCGCACCACCTTCACCCTCCAGGCCGCCGACCTGGTCGGCGCGGCCCTCGCCCCGGGGCTGCTGCGACTGGCCCGGCGGGAGGCGCCCGGCGTCGCCTTCCGGCTGCGCGCCGAGGAGTGGGAGGGCGGACCGGCCCTGCGCCTGGGCCGGATCGACCTGGAGGTCGGGGCGATCGACCACGTCGACCCCGAGACCCGGGTCGAGGACCTGGTGGAGCTGCGCATGACGGCGGCCGTCCGCCCCGGCCACCCGCTCACCCGGGCGCCGCTGACCGCGGCGGGGCTGGCGGCGGCCGAGCACGTCGCGGTCAGCCGCCGGGGCCGCTTCACCGGCCCGCTGGACACCGCCCTGGCCGAGCAGGGCCTGAGCCGCAGGGTGAGCGTGGTCCTGCCGGGTCACCTGGCCGCGATGACGCTCGCGGCCCGCAGCGACCTGGTCTGCCTGGTCCCGGCGTCCCTCCCGGGCGAGCCCCCGTCCCCCCTCACCGACGACGCCACGACCCTGGGCCTGCGCCTCCTGGACATCCCGCTGCGGCTCCCCCCGGTACGCATCGGCATGGCCTGGCACCCCCGCCACGCGGCGGACGGCGCCCACCACTGGCTCCGGGGGGCGGTGCGGCGGGTGCTGAAGGGGGATGCGGAGCTAGTGAGTTGAGGGGGTGTCACCAGGCTTCCGCGCCTGCGCAGGGCGGCGCCGACAACTCCCGCCAACTTCCGTCACCTTCGGCGAGCTGCGCCCGACAACTCCCGCCAACTTCCGTCACCTTCGGCGAGCTGCGCCCGACAACTCCCGCCAACCTCCGTCGCCGTCGGCGAGCTGCTCCGACAACTCCCGCCAGCCTCCCTCGCCTTCGGGGAAGCGGCGCCGACAATCCCAGCATCCCCACCGCCCCACCCCGCCCCACCCCCTCCCCGGGCGTCGGCGAATCGTCAGGCGTCCGGGGCCGCCTCCGGGTGGGTGAAGCGCACCGGCTTGTCCAGGGAGCGGGCGTAGGCGATCTCGGCCCGGGTGCTGTCCCCGATGTGGTCGCCGACGACCAGCACCTCGTCGGCGAGCCGGATCTTCGCGCGGTGCAGAGCGTCCAGCCGGACCTTCAGCGCCTCCGCCGCGACCGGGTCGGACCAGAGCTCGTGCGGCGACTTCAGGTCGCAGCCCGGCCTGACGACGATCCTCCCGGCCGCGGTCTCCCGCAGGTCCGCCTCGGCCATCGCGCTCATGAAGCGGGTGGAGCCGCAGATCGCGACCACGCGCGGGATCTCCAACAGCGCCTTCGCCTCCGCGAGTTGTTCCTCGGGGGTGGGCTGACGGGGGTGGGACACCGGTTCCTCCTGGTGGTGGAAGGGGCGTGGGAGGGGCGTCCGGCGGGATCCCGCACCGGCCGACGGCCCCCGGCGGAGCCGACCGCCACCGAAAAGGGCGAGGTCCGAAGACCTCGCCCGCTGTCGCCGCAGCCGTCGGTCAGGGCCACACCAGGCAGTACGCCTGATGCCCGGCCTCGTGCAGGCGGTGGCTGAAGTCCTGCCATTCGTGCAGGAGTTGGTACACGTTGAACGCGTCTCTCGGGCCCCCGCGGTCCGGGACCGTCGACCAGATGAACGCCGCCGCGCCCACCGCCTCCTCGCCTATGCCGCGCAGCGGGTCCACCACCGTCATCGGCAGCTTGACCACCGCGTAGTCCGGGTGCAGCACGACCAGTTCGAGGGGCGGGACCTTGTGGAGGGGGACGCCCTCGATGCCGGTGAGGACCATCGCGGCCATCGTCTCCGGCTTGATCTTGGTGAACATGCCGTTCATGCCCAGCTCGTCGCCGCCGAGTTCCTCGGGACGCATCGAGATCGGGACGCGGGCCGCGGTGGCGCCGTCGGGCGCACCGAAGTATTTGTAGGTCACCCCCACCCGACCACCATTCCTGCTCCCGGCCCCGGGACGGTCGACCCCGCGTTCGTTCTTCTGGTCCTTGCGATCCATACGGTCCATACGGTCCATACGTCGGTCGCGTCGTTCCGACTCACCCGGCACGTCCTTGCGTTCCTGGAGTGCGTCGGCCGCCTCCTCGGCGTCGCGTCGGTGCCTTCCCCGCCGGGCACGTCGAGGACCCAGGTCATCGGTCCCCTCGCCCAGTCCGCCACCGCGATGCATATCTCCACCCGACTGCTTTTCTAGGACGCGTGGCCCCCGCCGCGCAACCCGATCATCGTGTCAGTGACCTCCCCCACGGCCGCCCGCCGAAACGTGCGGTGAAACACCTGTCCGCAGGATCTTCGCAGCCCCGGAGCGGCCCCTCGTCCCTTCTTACGGACGGGAAGGCCGTCCGCGCTGTGTGTACCAGGTCTCAGTTTCGCAGATCGGCGGCGCCCCCTGCGGGCCGAGCGCCCTGGCCTACCCTGAGAGGGCCACAGACCACCGGAGCCCGGGAAAAGCCGAGACACCCCAGAAGTCGGAGACGTCGCAGGTCATGACCGAACTGCCCTATCCATACGATGCGCCTGCCTCGCAGGCCCTGTTCGACCGCGCGTCCGTGGTCACGCCCGGGGGCGTGAACTCCCCGGTGCGCGCCTTCCGCGCGGTCGGCGGCACGCCCCGTTTCATGGTGTCCGGGACGGGGCCGTACCTGACCGACGCGGACGGGCGCGAGTACGTCGACCTGGTGTGCTCCTGGGGGCCGATGATCCTCGGCCACGCGCACCCCGAGGTGATCGCCGCCGTCCAGGAGGCCGTCGCGCGCGGCACCTCCTTCGGCACCCCCGGCGAGGGCGAGGTCGCCCTCGGCGAGGCGATCGTCGAGCGGGTCGGACCGGTCGAGCAGGTCCGGCTCGTCTCCAGCGGCACCGAGGCCACCATGTCCGCGATCCGGCTCGCCCGCGGCTTCACCCGCCGCGCCAAGGTCGTCAAGTTCGCGGGCTGCTACCACGGCCACGTGGACTCGCTGCTCGCCTCGGCGGGCTCCGGCGTCGCCACCTTCGCGCTGCCCGACACCCCGGGCGTCACCGGCGCCCAGGCGGGCGACACCATCGTCCTGCCCTACAACGACCTGGACGCCGTACGGGAGGCCTTCCGGCTGCACCCCGGCGAGATCGCCTGCGTCATCACCGAGGCGTCGCCCGGCAACATGGGGGTCGTGCCGCCGCTGCCCGGCTTCAACCAGGGCCTCAAGGACCTCTGCGCGGAGCACGGCGCCCTCTTCGTCTCCGACGAGGTCATGACCGGGTTCAGGACCAGCCGCGCCGGCTGGTTCGGGGTCGACGGCGTCGTGCCCGACCTGATGACGTTCGGCAAGGTCATGGGCGGCGGGTTCCCGGCCGCGGCGTTCGGCGGCCGGGCCGACGTCATGGCGCACCTCGCGCCCGCCGGGCCCGTCTACCAGGCGGGCACCCTGTCGGGGAACCCGATCGCCACCGCGGCCGGTCTGGCCCAGCTCCGGCTGCTCGACGGGGCCGCGTACGACGTCGTCGACGCCGTCTCCGCGCAGGTGCGGTCGCTGGTCGGGGAGGCGCTGAGCAAGGAGGGCGTCGCCCACCGGGTGCAGAACGCCTCCAACATGTTCTCCGTCTTCTTCACGGACCGCGAGGTGCGCGACTACGAGGACGCGAAGGCCCAGGAGTCGTTCCGGTTCACCGCGTTCTTCCACTCGATGCTGGCGCAGGGCGTGTATCTGCCGCCCTCGTCCTTCGAGTCCTGGTTCGTGTCCACGGCGCACGACGAGCGTGCGCTGCAGCGGATCGCCGACGCCCTCCCGGCGGCGGCCCGAGCGGCGGCGGAGGCCACCTCAGCATGAGCAGCGAGAAGGACATCACCGTCGTCCACGTGATGCGGCACGGCGAGGTCGCCAACCCGGAGGGGGTGCTCTACGGGCGGCTGCCCGGGTACCACCTGTCCGAGCTGGGACGGCAGATGGCGGAGCGGGTCGCCGAGCACCTCGCCTCCCGTGACGTCACCCACGTCGTCGCCTCCCCGCTGGAGCGGGCGCAGGAGACGGCCACCCCGATCGCCAAGGCGCACGGTCTCGACCTCGGCACCGACGCGCGGCTGATCGAGGCGGAGAACGTCTTCGAGGGCAAGACCTTCGGCGTCGGGGACGGCGCGCTGCGCCGCCCGGAGAACTGGAAGCACCTCGTCAACCCGTTCAAGCCGTCCTGGGGCGAGCCCTACGTCGACCAGGTGGTCCGGATGACCGGGGCGCTGGAGGCGGCCAGGGACGCGGCGCGCGGCCACGAGGCGGTGCTGGTCAGCCACCAGTTGCCGATCTGGATCGTGCGCTCGTACGTGGAGCGGCGGCGGCTGTGGCACGACCCGCGCAAGCGGCAGTGCACGCTCGCCTCGCTGACGACGTTCACCTACGAGGGCGACCGGATCGTCTCGGTCGGCTACACCGAGCCCGCCCGTGACCTCGTCCCGGCCCATCTGCTGTCCGGCGCGAAGCCGGTCAAGGGGCAGCCGGGGCAGGGCAAGGCCTTCGGCGCCTGAACGACCCGGACCCGGCAGCTCCCCGGAGTCCGGCGGTTTTCCCCGCCTTCTCCCCGCACCCGTCCCGCCTCCTCCCCGCGCCCCAGGGCGTGTGGGACGGGTGGGGCGGGTGAGCTGTCCGGGGTCTCTTGCGGCTTCGTTACTTTTATTACGATATTCACACGCTGATCTGGAACCTCTTCGTTCGTCATTTCCTCTGACTGGGTGACCATCGCAAGAAATGACGAATCGGGGATGCAATGCGCTCGCTCTCTCGCAGGGGAATGCTCGGTCTCGGCGCGGGAGCCGCGGCGACCGTCGGCCTCTCGGCCTGCGGAGGCCAAAAGTCGTCCGACGGCGCGAGCCACGCCGCCGGATCCCGGCCCAGCCCCTCGGGCAGCAGCGGCGGCCCGCACCCCGCGCGGCCGATCGGCGACGGCTCCACCTCCTTCACCGGCAAGCAGCCCCACCAGCCCGCCGCCCCCGAACCGCTGGAACCCGGCCAGACCCCGCCGCAGTTCGTGGTCTTCTCCTGGGACGGCGCGGGCGAGGTCGGCAACGGACTCTTCCCGCGCTTCCTCGACCTGGCCAAGCAGCACGACGCGCACATGACCTTCTTCCTCTCGGGCCTGTACCTGCTCCCCGAGTCGAAGAAGCGGCTGTACAACCCGCCGAACAACCCGCGCGGCGCCTCCGACATCGGCTACCTCACCGACGAGCACGTCAAGGCGACCCTCGCCAACGTGCGCCGCGCCTGGCTGGAGGGGCACGAGATCGGCACCCACTTCAACGGCCACTTCTGCTCGGGCAACGGCACCGTCGGCAACTGGACCCCCCAGCAGTGGCGCAGCGAGATCGACCAGGCCAAGGCGTTCGTCACGAAGTGGCGCACCCACACCGGCTGGACCGACCTGCCGTCGCTGCCCTTCGACTACGAGAAGGAACTCGTCGGCGGACGCACCCCCTGCCTGCTCGGCCAGAACAACCTGCTGCCCACCGCCAAGGACCTCGGCTGGCGCTACGACGCCTCCTCGCCCGGCGGCCGGCAGACCTGGCCCGTGAAGCGGCTCGGCATCTGGGACCTGCCCCTCCAGCAGGTCCCCTTCCCCGGGCACAGCTTCGAGGTGCTCTCCATGGACTACAACATGCTCGCCAACCAGTCCGTGAACTCGACCAAGGCGCCCGCCCACAACTACCCGGGCTGGCGCAAGCAGTCCGCGCAGGCCTACATCTCCGGCTTCCGGCGGGCCTACGAGACCAACCGCGCGCCCTTCTTCGTCGGCAACCACTTCGAGCAGTGGAACGGCGGCATCTACATGGACTCCGTCGAGGAGGCCTTCAAGCACATCGCGCGGGAGAAGGAGAAGGGCGAGGACGTGCGCCTGGTCTCCTTCCGGCAGTTCGTCGACTGGATGGACGTCCAGAAGCCCGAGGTGCTCGCCAAGCTGCGCACCCTCGACGTCGGCCAGGCCCCCACCGGCGGCTGGAAGACCTTCCTCGCGGCCGGCGCCCCCACCGCCACGTCCTCCGGGAACGCCGCCTGAAATGCGGATTTCGGCCCGCGAGGGGGGTGCGCAAGATCCCCAGAACGGGCATGCGAAACTTTTCACATGAGTGCCGCCCGCCGCGCCCCCCTGCGCTCGCCCCGTAGCCGTGCCGCCCTGCTCAGCGCTGTGGCCGCGGCCGCCGCGCTGACCCTGTCCGCCTGCGGTTCCGGCGGCACGTCCGGGGGCTCGGGCGACACCAACTTCGTCACCGGCGCCGACGGCGTGGCGACGGCGGCGAAGGGCGAGCGCGCCGACGCCCCCGACCTCTCCGGGAAGACCGTCGACGGCGGCCGGGTCGACGTCGACGACTACAAGGGCAAGGTCGTCGTCATCAACGTCTGGGGCTCCTGGTGCCCGCCCTGCCGCGCCGAGGCCAAGAACTTCGAGACCGTCTACCAGGACGTCAAGGGCAAGGGCGTCGCGTTCGTCGGGATCAACACCCGCGACACCGGCACCGGACCGGCCAGGGCCTTCGAGAAGGAGTACGGGATCAGCTACCCCAGCCTGTACGACCCGACGGGCAAGCTGATGCTCCGCTTCAAGAAGGGCACCCTCAACCCGCAGGCCATCCCCTCCACGCTCGTCCTCGACCGGCAGGGCCGGATCGCCGCGCGCACCCTCCAGGCGCTCAGCGAGGAGAACCTGCGCGCCATGCTCGCCCCGGTCCTCGCGGAGAAGTGACGTGAGCACAGCCGCCACCCTCGTGAGCAGCCCCCTCACCACCCTCGCCGCGACCGGCTACAACGGCACGGTCCTCAACGGCGCCCTGCTCGCCGCCCTGCCGATCGCCCTGCTCGGCGGACTCGTCTCCTTCTTCTCGCCGTGCGTGCTGCCGCTGGTGCCCGGCTACCTCTCCTACGTCACCGGGGTCACCGGCACCGACCTGGCCGACGCCCGGCGCGGCCGGATGGTGGCCGGCGCCTCCCTCTTCGTCCTCGGCTTCACCGCCGTCTTCGTCTCCAGCGGCGCCCTCTTCGGCTACTTCGGCGACACCCTCCAGGAGAGCCGGGACGTCCTGTCCAAGGTGCTCGGCGTCCTCATGATCGTGATGGGCGTCTTCTTCATGGGCCTCATGCCCTGGATGACGCAGCGCGAGTTCCGCCTGCACCGGCGGCCGGTCGGCGGCCTGGTCGGGGCCCCGCTGCTCGGCGCCCTGTTCGGCATCGGCTGGACGCCCTGCATCGGCCCGACCCTGGCGTCGGTGCTCGCGCTCTCCTCGCAGCAGTCGAGCGCGGGCCGCGGCGCCCTGCTCACCGTCGCCTACTGTCTGGGACTCGGCGTGCCCTTCGTGCTCGCCGCCGTCGCCTTCCGCAAGGCCCTCGGCGCGTTCGGCTGGGTCAAGCGGCACTATGTCTGGGTCATGCGGATCGGCGGCACGATGATGATCGTGACCGGCCTGCTGCTGCTCACCGGCGTCTGGGACTCCCTGGTGCAGGAGATGCAGACCTGGTCCAACGGCTTCTCTGTGGGGATCTGATCGATGAGCACGCCTTCCGGGACGGCGCCGAAGAGCACCGCGTCCGCCGCCGACCGTCCGGGCAGCGAGAGCGCGGCCGGGACCGCCGAGGACCAGGACGTCAGCGCCGCGGCCTCCCAGCTGTCCACCGCGCCCCGTGAGGACGCGCCCCAGCCGGGGCTCGGCGTCGTCGGCTGGACCCGCTGGTTCTGGCGGCAGCTCACCTCGATGCGGATCGCGCTGCTGCTGCTCCTGCTGCTGTCGCTGGGCGCGATCCCCGGCTCGCTGATCCCGCAGAGCGGCACCGACGAGACGAAGGTCGCCGACTTCCGCGCGGCCCACACCGTCCTCGCGCCGGTCTACGACCGGCTCGGCCTCTTCCACGTCTACAGCTCGGTGTGGTTCTCCGCGATCTACATCCTGCTGTTCGTCTCCCTCATCGGCTGCATCGTCCCGCGCACCTGGCAGTTCGTCGGGCAGGTGCGCGGCCGTCCGCCGGGCGCCCCCCGGCGCCTCGACCGGCTGCCCGCCTACACCACCTGGCGCAGCGGCGCGACGCCCGCGGAGTTCCGGGAGGCCGCCCTCGCCCTGCTCAGGCGCCGCCGCTTCCGGGCCCACGCCGTCGGGGACGCCGTCGCCGCCGAGAAGGGCTATCTGCGGGAGGTCGGCAACCTCGCCTTCCACCTCGCCCTCATCGTGATGCTGATCGCCTTCGCCTGGGGCCAGTTGTTCAAGTCCGAGGGCAACAAGCTGATCGTCGAGGGCGACGGGTTCTCCAACACCCTCACCCAGTACGACGACTTCAAGTCCGGCAACCTCTTCACCCAGGACGACCTCGACCCGTTCAGCTTCCGTCTGGACGACTTCGAGGGCACCTACGAGGAGACCGGCCCCAACCGCCGGCACCCCCCGCACCTACCAGGCCGCCGTCACCTACAGCGCCGGCGCGTACGGCAAGGACGAGAAGCGGCTCATCAAGGTCAACGAGCCGCTGGAGATCGGCGACTCGAAGGTGTACCTCACCGCCCACGGCTACGCGCCCGTGGTCACCGTCCGCGACGGCAAGGGAGCCGTCGTCTACCGCCAGGCCGTGCCGCTGCTGCCGCTCGACTCCAACGTCACCTCGTCCGGCGCGATCAAGGTGATGGACGGCTACCGCGACGCCAAGGGCGCCAAGGAGCAGCTCGGCTTCCAGGCGTTCTTCCTGCCGTCCTACGGCGGCGCGAACACCGCCGTCGTCTCGCAGTTCCCGGCGCTGCTCAACCCGATCCTCAACCTGGCCGCCTTCCACGGCGACCTCGGGGTCGACTCGGGCATCCCGCAGAGCGTCTACCAGCTCGACAAGAAGAGCCTGAAGGCCTTCAAGGACGCCAAGGGCCAGGCGCTGCGGGCGAACCTGAAGCCCGGGGAGACCATGAAGCTCCCCGGCGGCGCGGGCTCGATCACCTTCGAGAAGGGGGTCAAGGAGTGGGCGAACTTCCAGGTGACCCGGCAGCCGGGCAGCGGCTGGGCGCTCGGCGGCGCCCTCACCGCGATCTTCGGCCTGGCCGCCTCGCTGTTCATCCAGCGCCGACGGGTCTGGGTGCGCGCCACCGAGGGCCCGGACGGTGTCACCGTCGTGGAGATGGCCGGGCTCGGCCGCAGCGAGTCCGCGAAGGTCCCGGAGGAGCTGGGCGACCTCGCCGGTCTCCTCTACGACGGGACACCCGCCCCGCCCGGGGCCGACGACGATCCCACCGACCCCGCCGCACCCGCGACACCCTCTGAATCCTCCGACTCCCGAGTCGCACCCCCCGAAGGGGCTGAGCAGCAGTGACCCTCGCCGCCGCCACCAACGAACACCTCGCCAACCTCAGCAACACGCTGATCTACTCGTCGATGGCCGTCTACACGCTGGCCTTCTTCGCGTACATCGCCGAATGGCTCTTCGGCAGCCGCAGCAAGGTGGCCCGCACGGCCGCCGCGCTGACCGGGGACAGCGCGAAGAAGAAGGCCGCCGCGCCCGCCGTCACCGTGCAGCAGGCCGGCGGGACCGCCGTCCTGGAGCGGCCGCGGGTCGTCGTGCGGGCCTCGGCCGGGTCGCGGGACGTGCCCGACGGGCCCGGCGCGCACGGCGGCGACGAGCAGGGCGACCTGTACGGGCGGATCGCGATCTCGCTCACCGTGCTGGCGTTCGCCGTCGAGTTCGCGGGCGTCCTCACCCGGGCCCTGTCGGTGCAGCGGGCGCCGTGGGGCAACATGTACGAGTTCAACATCACCTTCTCGACGGTCGCCGTCGGCGTGTACCTGGTGCTGCTGGCGCTGCGCAAGAACATCCGCTGGCTCGGCCTGTTCCTGACCACCACGGTCCTGCTGGACCTGGGTCTCGCCGTCACCGTCCTGTACACGGCGAGCGACCAGCTCGTGCCCGCCCTGCACTCGTACTGGCTGTACATCCACGTCTCGACGGCGATCCTGTGCGGCGCGGTCTTCTACGTGGGCGCGGTCGCCACGATCCTGTACCTCTTCAAGGACTCCTACGAGAACAAGCTCGCGGGCGGCGGCAGGCCGGGCACCTTCGCCACCTCGGTGATGGAGCGGCTGCCCGCCTCGGCCTCCCTCGACAAGTTCGCCTACCGGATCAACGCGGCCGTCTTCCCGCTGTGGACGTTCACGATCATCGCGGGCGCGATCTGGGCGGGCGACGCGTGGGGCCGCTACTGGGGCTGGGACCCCAAGGAGACCTGGTCGTTCATCACCTGGGTCGCCTACGCCGGTTACCTGCACGCGCGGGCGACCGCGGGCTGGAAGGGCCGCAAGGCCGCCTACCTGGCGATGATCGCCTTCGGCTGCTGGCTGTTCAACTACTACGGCGTCAACATCTTCGTCTCCGGCAAGCACTCGTACGCGGGCGTGTGACGGCGGCCCCCGCCGCGGCGGGGGTCACTCGCCGATGTCCTCGCGCCACAGCTCCGGGCGCTCGGCGACGAAGCCGCGCATGAGGGCGACGCACTCCGGGTCGTCCAGCAGCACGATGCGCACCCCGTGATCGGCGAGCCAGCCGTGCCCGCCGCTGAAGGTGACGGCCTCGCCGATCACCACCCGGGAGATCCCGAACTGCCGTACCAGGCCCGAGCAGTACCAGCAGGGCGAGAGCGTCGTCACCATCGTGGTGCCCCGGTAGGAGCGCTGCCGTCCGGCCGCCCGGAACGCGGCGGTCTCCGCGTGCGCGGACGGGTCGCCGTCCTGGACGCGCCGGTTGCGGCCGCGGCCCAGCAGGGTGCCGTCCGCCGCGTACAGGGCCGCGCCGATCGGGACCCCGCTCTCGGCGAGCCCGGCGCGCGCCTCCTCGACGGCGGTGGCGAGCCACGCCCGCTCCGGTGTCTGCTCCATGTCGTCCCTCTCCTGCCGCCCGGACCCCCGCGTGCTGTCCGGAAACTACCCCCTCGCCCCACGGGGCGGCGGCGCCGACACCGCCGGGGCCCGCGCCGGGTGCCGTCTCACCGTCCCGCGTACAGCGCCTCCACCTCGGCCGCGAAGTCGTTCAGCACGGCCTCCCTGCGCAGCTTCATCGACGGGGTCAGGTGGCCGTCGGCCTCGGTGAGGTCGCGGGGCAGGACCGCGAAGCGGCGGATCGACTCGGGGCGCGAGACGAGCTTGTTGGCGTCGTCGATCGCACGCTGCAATACGGCGTTCAACTCCACGTCGTCGAGGAGGAGTTCGGCCGGTACCGGATGCTTGCGGTTCATCCGGCGCCAGTGGGTGAGCCCCTCCGGGTCGAGGGTGAGCAGCGCGCAGACGTAGGGACGGCGGTCGCCGACGACGACGCACTGGGAGATCAGCGGGTGCTGGCGCAGCCAGTTCTCCAGCGGCGCCGGAGCCACGTTCTTGCCGCCCGCGGTGATCAGGATCTCCTTCTTGCGGCCGGTGATGGTCAGATAGCCCTCGTCGTCCAGGTGCCCGATGTCGCCGGTCGGGAACCAGCCGTCCGCCGACGCGGGCACCACCCGGCCCGCGTGCGGGTCCCAGTAGCCGCGGAACACCTGGCCGCCCGCGAGCAGCACCTCGCCGTCGGACGCGAGCCGCACCCGGGTGCCGGGCATCGGCCAGCCCACCGTGCCCAGGCGGGGCGCGAGCGGGGGCGTGCAGGTGGCCGCGCCGGTCGACTCGGTGAGCCCGTACCCCTCGTAGATCTCCAGGCCGGCGCCCGCGTAGAAGGCCGCCAGCCGCCTGCCCAACGGCGAGCCCCCGCAGACGAGTTGGCGCACCCGTCCGCCCATGGCGCTGCGGATGCGGCGGTAGAGCAGCGGGTCGTAGAAGGCGCGGGCCGCCTTCAGCGCGGCGCCGGGACCCGGGCCGGTGCCCGCGCTGCGCGCCTCCACCGCCTCGCCGTACCGCACGGCGACCGCCGCCGCCCGGTCGAAGACGGCTGCCCGGCCGCCGGTCTCCGCCTTCGCGCGGGCGTTGTTGTAGACCTTCTCCAGCATGTACGGGATGGCCACCAGGAACGTCGGCCGGAAGGTGCCGAGGTCGGCGAGCAGGTCCTCGGAGGCCAGGCTCGGCGCGTGCGCGATCCGCACCCTGGCCCGCACGCAGGCGACGGCCACCATCCGGCCGAAGACGTGCGACATCGGCAGGAACAGCAGCGTCGACGCCTCGTCCGACGTCCTCGACCTGAAGACGGGGTAGAGGAGTTCGACCGCGTTGTCGACCTCGGCGAGGAAGTTGCCGTGGGTGAGGACGCAGCCCTTGGGGCGCCCGGTGGTGCCGGAGGTGTAGACGAGCGTGGCGGGCGTGTCCGGCACCAGCATCCCGCGCCGCACCGAGACCTCCTGGTCCGGCGTCCGCCGCCCCGACTCGGCCGCCCGGTCCAGGTGCCCCTTCTCCATGACCCACAGGTGGCGCAGGTCGGGCAGCCGGTTCAGCTCGGGCCCGAGCGCCGCCGCCTGCGCGGCCGTCTCCGTCACCAGCGCCACCGCCCCGGAGTCCTGGAGGATCCACCGGGTCTGGAACACCGACGAGGTCGGGTAGATCGGCACGGTGACCAGGCCCGCCGCCCACGCCGCGAAGTCCAGCAGCGTCCACTCGTAGACGGTCCGCGCCATGACGGCGAGCCGGTCGCCCGGCACCAGCCCCTCGGCGATCAGCCCGCGCGCCAGCTCCGCCACCTCCTGGGCGAACGCGGCCGCCGTCACGTCGGCCCAACCCCCCTGCTCCGTACGGCGGCTGAGGACGCGCGCGTCGGGCGCCTCGGCCGCGTTCCGGAACGGCAGGTCGGCGAGCGAACCGTGGGTGGGCGGCGCGACCAGCGGCGGTACGGACACCTCGCGCACCACGCCGTCCAGCCGCCGTATCTCGGGCTCCACGAGCCGGGGCGCACCGTCGTGGTCGTACGCGGCGGGAAAGGACACGGACATGGGCAACTCCAGTGGCGTGCGGCTCGGTTCCGCTCTGCCGAGGTGGTACGTGCGGTTCGTACCGAGTCGTTCACCGGTGACGCGCGGTGGCCGCGCCACCCCCGGTCGTGACGGCGATCGTACGGCGCCGGGGCGGTGGGCGGGTGTGGGTTGGGCAAGAGTCCGGCGCCGGGCCTGTGCAGCCCGGCGCCCCCGTCCGGGGCGCATGCCGACGGGTCCCCGTGTCCCGGTCCGCTCCGGGCCGCCGTGCGCCTCAGTCGCGTTCCAGGACCGCCGTCACTCCCTGGCCGCCCGCCGCGCAGACCGAGATCAGGCCGCGGCCGGGGGCGTCCCGCTCGGCGAGCAGCGCGGCCAGCGTCGCCACGATCCGGGCGCCGGTCGCGGCGAACGGGTGGCCGGTGGCCAGCGAGGACCCGGCCACGTTCAGCCGCTCCCGGTCCACCGGGGCGAGGCCGCGCTTCTCCCAGGCCGCGAGGGTCGCCAGCACCTGGGAGGCGAACGCCTCGTGCACCTCCACCAGATCGAAGTCGGCCATGGTGAGCCCGGCCCGCTCCAGCATCCGCGGGACCGCGTACGCCGGGGCCATCAGCAGCCCGTCCTCGCCGCCGCCGACGTCGCCGTGCGGGAAGTCGACGGCGGCCGTCTCGTACGCGCTCAGGTACGCCAGCGGCGCGAGGCCGCGTTCGCGGGCCCACTCCTCCGACGCCAGCAGCACGGTGGCCGCGCCGTCGGTGAGCGGCGTCGAATTGCCCGCCGTCATCGTCGGATCGGGGGAGTCAAGGCCGAACACCGGCTTGAGCTTGGCCAGTTGGGCCGGGGTCGAGCCCGGCCGCAGGTTCTGGTCGCGGGCCAGACCGCGGAAGGGCACCACCAGGTCCTGGAAGAAGCCCCGTTCGTAGGCGGCCGCGAGCCGCTGGTGGCTGGTGGCGGCCAGCGCGTCCTGGGCCTCCCGGGTCACGCCCCAGGCGCGGGCGGTGACGGCCGCGTGCTCGCCCATGGAGAGCCCGGTGCGCGGCTCGGCGTTGCGCGGGATGTCCGGGACCAGGTGGGCGGGCCTGATCCGGGCCAGCGCCCTGATCCTGGCCCCCGCCGACTTCGCCCGGCGCGCCTCGAGCAGAATGCGCCGCAGCCGGTCGTTGACGCCCAGCGGGGCGTCGCTCGCGGTGTCGGCGCCGCCCGCGACGGCCGACTCGATCTGCCCGAGCGCGATCTTGTTGGCGGCGGCGATCACCGCCTGGAGCCCGGTGCCGCACGCCTGCTGGAGGTCGTAGGCGGGGGTGCGGGAGTCCAGCGCCGAGCCGAGGACCGTCTCCCGGGCGAGGTTGAAGTCACGGCTGTGCTTGAGCACCGCCCCGCCGGCGAACTCGCCCACCGCGCCCGGTTCCTGGAGCCCGTACCGCGCCACCAGGCCGTCCAGGGCGGCGGTCAGCATCTCCTGGTTGGAGGCGGTGGCGTAGGCGCCGTCCGAGCGGGCGAAGGGGACACGGCTGCCGCCGATCACCGCGACGCGTCGGGCCACCGGCCGCTGCACGGGACTCATCTCGACCTGCTCCTCACCGTTGACCTACACTTACCTTCGGTAACCTTACTCCAGAGTAAGCACGTTGAGTCCGAGCGGGGAGACACGCATGGCCGACCGTTATCTGAGCTTCACCGGCACCGCGCCCGGCCGCCTGCTGACCCGGCGGCTCGGCCTGCCCCGGCCCGTGCCGCTCAGGCGCTGGTCGGCCGAGCACCCCGCGCTGGACGGCCGCACGCTGCACCTGACCGCGGGGAGGTCCGCCCTCGACCTCGCGCCGGTCCTCGCCCGCACCGGCCCCGGCGGCGGCACCGGCGCCCCCGCCGCCGTCGTCCTCGACGCCACCGGGGTCCGCGACACCGACGCCCTCGCCGAGGTCCACGCCGCCCTGCACCCCGTCGTCCGGTCGGTCGCCGCCTGCGGACGCGTCGTCGTCCTGGGCTCGCCCCTCGACCCGGACGACCACCACCAGTCCGCCGCCCAGCAGGCCCTGGAGGGCTTCACCCGCTCCCTCGGCAAGGAGATCGGCGGCGGCAGGACCGTCAACCTCGTGCGGCTCACCGGGGCGGACGCCGCCGAGTCCACCCTCCGCTTCCTGCTCTCCCCCAAGTCCGCCTACGTCAGCGGCCAGGTGATCGCCGTCGGCCCCGGCGAACCCGACCCGCCCGCCGACCCCGAGCGCCCCCTCGCCGGCCGCACCGCCCTGGTCACCGGGGCCGCCCGGGGCATCGGCGCGGCCGTCGCCGAGACCCTCGCCCGCGACGGCGCCCGGGTCGTCGTCCTGGACGTGCCGCAGGCCGGGGCCGACGCCCGCGCCCTCGCCGAACGCCTCGGCTCCACCGCCCTCGCCCTCGACATCACCGCCCCCGACGCGGGCGCCCGGATCGCGGACGCCCTGCCCGACGGGCTCGACGTCCTCGTCCACAACGCGGGCATCACCCGCGACCGGCGGCTGGTCAACATGCCCGCCGAGCGCTGGAGCCAGGTCGTCGACGTCAACCTCGGCGCCGTCCTGCGCACCACCGACGCGCTGCTCGCCGCGGGCGCCCTGCGCGACGGCGGCCGGATCGTCGCCACCGCCTCCATCGCGGGGCTCGCGGGCAACGCGGGACAGACCAACTACGGCACCGGCAAGGCGGGTGTGGCCGGCCTGGTCCGCGCCCTCGCCCCGCACGCCCTCGCCCGGCACGGGGTGACCGTGAACGCGGTCGCGCCCGGCTTCATCGAGACCAGGATGACGGCCGCGATCCCGCTGTTCCTTCGCGAGGCGGGCCGCCGCATGAACTCCCTCTCCCAGGGCGGCCTGCCGATCGACGTCGCCGAGACGACGGCCTGGCTCGCCCACCCGTCGTCCGGCACGGTCAACGGCCAGGTGGTGCGGGTGTGCGGCCAGAGCCTGCTGGGCGCGTAGCCACCACCCCGGGGACGGACGACGGCACCCGCCCGGCCCGCCGCCGGACCCCCCGGGCCCGCCGCCCGCGCGGACCCACCGTCCCGGTACCGCCCGAGTCCGTCCCCGTCCCCGCCCGAACACCTCGCCCCCGACCCGCCCGAACGTCCGTCCCCGCCCCGCCGACCCGCCCGCCCCTTCGACGCCCCGAACCGGACGCAGGATCTTGTAGGAGCCCGATGCCCGTCACCCTCGCCCGAATGCCCGCACTCGCCCCCCTCCTCGCCCGCGGTGCCCTGCTGTCGCCCCTCAAGCGGCCCCGGGCGGGGGACCGGTTCCCGGACGACTGGCTCGTGCTGCCCGAACTCCGGCTCGACCTGGCCAGGTTGGCCGCCTACGAGCGCGTCTGCGGCTTCGCCACCGGGGAGGACGCGCTGCCCCTGACCTACCCGCACGTGCTCGGCTTCCCGCTGGCCATGCGGCTGATGAGCGCCCGCGCCTTCCCGCTGCCGCTGCTCGGGCTCGTCCACACGGCGATCGACGTCACCCGCCACCGCCCGCAGCCCGCCACCGGCGTGTACGAACTCGCCGTCCGCGTCGACGGGTTGCGACCGCACCGGCGCGGCACCGAGGCGGCGGTGACGACCGAGCTGCGGACGGCGGGGGACGTCGTCTGGGAGTCGCGGAGCACCTATCTGGCCCGGCACGCGACCGCGCCCCCGAAGACCCCGGACGCGCCCGGCGCCCGGCGGCCCGACCCCCGCGCACCCCTTCCGGCCCGCGCCGACTGGCAGTTGGGCGCGGACGTCGGACGCCGCTACGGCGCGGCCTCGGGCGACCGCAACCCCATCCATCTGCACCCCCTCACCGCCCGCCTGTTCGGCTTCCCGCGCGCCGTCGCGCACGGCATGTGGACGGTGGCCCGCTGCCTCGCCGCGCACGGCGCCCCCGAAGCGGTGCGGATGCGCGCGCAGTTCAGGGCCCCGGTGCTGCTGCCGGGCCGGGTGACCTACGCGGCGGACGCCGGACGCTTCGAACTGCGCGGCGGCGACCGCGTTCACCTCGTCGGGGACGTCTCCGCGCTCCCGCCGGTCTGACCCCGGTCCTGCGCGTCCTGGTCCGGCTCGGGCGGTGACCAGGGGCGGCCGTCCATCAGGTCGCCCAGACCCGCCCACGCGAAGTTCATCAGGGTGGCCGCCGCCTGCCGTGCCGTGGTCCCGGGGGTGGCGTTGGCCCACGCGGCGAGCGACTCGGCGGCCCCCACCAGGGCTTCGGCGAGCCCGGCGACCTCACGCCCGGGGAGGTGCGGGTCGCGGTGCGCCTCCCGGGCCGCATCCACGATCAGCTGCGTCACGAAGACGACGATCTCCTCGCGCATCGCCGTGACGACGGCCGCGAACGGCTCCCCGTGGGTGCGCGCCTGGAGGTGCAGCACCGCCCAGCCGTCCGGGTTGCGGGAGGTGTGCGTGAAGAACGCGTCCAGCCCTTCCCACAGTTGGCGGTCGGCGGGCAGCTCCCGGCGGACCCCGGCCCGCACCGCCTCGACCAGCGCTTCGGCCTCCCGGCGGATGCACGCGGTGAAGAGGGATTCCTTGGAGTTCAGGTACAGGTACACCAACGGCTTGGAGACGCCCGCGAGTTCGGCGATCTCGTCCATCGACGCGGCCATGTAGCCGCGCCGACCGAAGATCCGCACGGCGGCGTCCAGCATCTGCTGCTCACGGACCGCCCGCGGCATCCGTTTGGTCTTCACGGCACCCATGAGGGCAAGGGTAGTTCGGCCGCCCTCCGGACGGCCTGCCTGCTACGGGCTCAGGACGCCTGGCCCCGCGCGGGAGCGGCGGTCTCCTGGCGCGCGCGCACCGGCTCGTCCTCGCCGTCCTCCTGGCTGCGGTTGGCCTCCAGGTTGGCCTTGGCCCGGTCCACCCGCTCGACGATCCGCACCGAGGCGCGGTCGCGCTCCTTGCGCAGCACCACGAAGCTGATCGGGGCGGAGAGCACCAGGGCGAGCAGCACGACCCACATGCCGTTCGAGGCGCCGAGACCGCGCGGCACGACCTCGGAGTAGACGAGGCCCCAGACGACCACGAGGCAGCCCGCGAAGATCCCGAGGCGCATCAGCGTGTAGCGGAGCATCTCAACCACTCCTCCAATTCCAGACAAAGGCGATGTCCAGTGAAGCACGCCGCCCCCGCGGCCCCGGAGGCGGGTGCACGGCTCAGGACAGCGGCAGGAGCATGATGACGTCGTCCCGGTCGTCCCCGGGGGCCACCCGGATCGCGTCCGGGACCCGGCCGACCTCCTTGTAGCCGCAGGAGGCGTAGAACCGCTCCAGACCGAGGCCGCCCCGGCAGGTGAGCCGGACCGCCTCGACGCCCTCGATGGCGCGGGCCGCGTCGGCGGCGGCGGCCAGCAGGTCGCGGCCGTACCCCTTGCCCTGGTGGCGCGGGTGCACCATCACCGTGTAGAGCCACAGCCAGTGCCGCATCAGCCGGTGCGTGTTCAGGGTGAGGAACGCGGTCGCCACGACCTCGCCCGTGCCGTCCCGGCCGACCAGCAGCCGGGTGCGGCCCTCGACCATCGCCGTCAGGTGTCTGACCAGCTCGGGCCGGATGTCGTCGGGGCCGACCGGCGGCACGAAACCGACCGAGCCGCCCGCGTTGGACACGTCGGCCCAGAGCGTGAGCACCTGGTCCCGGAGGTCGCGGGAGACCGCCGGGTCCAGTTCGAACGTCAGCGCCACCGGATCACACCCGCATCGGCTGGGGCGCGTCACGGCGGGCCGGGTCGGCACCGTCGTACTCGCGGATGATCTCGTACCGGGTGTTGCGCTCCACCGGGCGGAAACCGGCGTCCCTGATGAGGTCCAGGAGGTCCTCACGGGTCAGCTTGTTCGGGGTGCCGTAGTTGTCCGCGTCATGGGTGATCTTGTACTCGACGACCGAGCCGTCCATGTCGTCCGCGCCGTGCTGGAGGGCGAGCTGCGCGGTCTGGACGCCGTGCATCACCCAGAAGACCTTGACGTGCGGGACGTTGTCGAACAGCAGCCGGGAGACGGCGAACGTCTTCAGCGCCTCGGCGCCGGTCGCCATCTGGGTGCGGGCCTGGAGCCGGTTGCGGACCTTGCCGTCCTTCATGTCCACGAAGTCGTGCTGGTAGCGCAGCGGGATGAAGACCTGGAAGCCGCCGGTCTCGTCCTGCAGCTCGCGCAGCCGCAGCACGTGGTCCACCCGGTGCCTGGGCTCCTCGATGTGCCCGTACAGCATCGTGCACGGGGTCTTCAGACCCTTCTCGTGCGCGAGCCGGTGGATGCGCGACCAGTCCTCCCAGTGGGTGCGGTGGTCCACGATGTGCTGCCGGACCTCCCAGTCGAAGATCTCGGCGCCGCCGCCGGTCAGCGATTCGAGACCGGCGTCGATCAGCTCGTCGAGGATCTCCGACGCCGACAGGCCCGAGATCGTCTCGAAGTGGTGGATCTCCGTCGCGGTGAACGCCTTGAGCGAGACGTCGGGCAGCGCCGCCTTCAGCTCGCGCAGCGACCGCGGGTAGTACCGCCACGGCAGGTTCGGGTGCAGGCCGTTGACGATGTGCAGCTCGGTGAGGTTCTCGCTCTCCATCGCGGTGGCGAGCTTCACGGCCTCCTCGATGCGCATCGTGTACGCGTCCTTCTCGCCCGGCTTGCGCTGGAACGAGCAGTAGGCGCAGGACGCCGTGCACACGTTGGTCATGTTCAGATGACGGTTGACGTTGAAGTGGACCACGTCACCGTTCTTGCGGGTCCGCACCTCGTGGGCGAGCCCGCCGAGCCACGCCAGATCGTCGGACTCGTAGAGGGCGATGCCGTCCTCACGGGTCAGCCGTTCACCGGAGCGGACCTTCTCCTCCAGCTCGCGCTTGAGCCCGACGTCCATACCCATACCTTTCGACGACAACGCGGCCAACGGTACGCCTACACCTCGTCGGGCAGCTCGCCGACCCGGTTCTCCCACTTGGTGGACAGCACCACCGTGGTACGGGTCCGCGAGACGCCCCTGGTGCCGCTCAGCCGCCTGATCGTGCGCTCCAGACCGTCGACGTCGGTGGAGCGCACCTTGAGCATGAAGGAGTCGTCACCGGCGATGAACCAGCAGTCCTCGATCTCCGGCAGGTCCTTGAGCCTCCGCGCCACGTCCTCGTGGTCGGCCGCGTCCGAGAGCGAGATGCCGATCAGGGCGATGACCCCGAGCCCGAGCGAGGCCGCGTCGACGGTGGCCCGGTAGCCGGTGATGACCCCGGCCGCCTCCAGCCGGTTGATGCGGTCGGTGACGCTCGGTCCCGACAGGCCGACCAGCCGCCCCAGCTCCGCGTACGAGGCCCGTCCGTTCTCTCTCAGGGCCTGGATGAGCTGCCTGTCCACCGCGTCCATGCGATCGAAGCCTTCCGCTGGAGATTCCTTGAAACGAAACGACGAGAGGTGCTGCGGGTGTTGCGGGTGGTGCCTGGGGGCGGGAGGGGACCGGGGCGGGAGGGGCGCCCGGCCGGGGCGGTCACCGCTCGGCCGCGTCCGCCGACCCGCCGCCCAGCTCCCCCTTCCAGCGCCGGTACAGCCGGTGCCCGACCCCCGCCGCGTCCAGCACCCGCCCGGCGACGAAGTCCACCAGGTCCTGGATGTGGGTGGCGCCCGCGTAGAAGGCGGGCGAGGCCGGCACGACGACGGCGCCCAGGTCGTCCAGGGTGACCAGGTGCCGCAGCGTCTGACCGCCCAGCGGGGTCTCCCGGACGGCGACCACCAGCGGCCTGCGCTCCTTGAGGGTGACGCTCGCCGCCCGCTGGAGCAGGTCCTTGGAGAGCCCGAGGGCGACGCCCGCCACGCACGCGGTGGAGGCCGGCACGACGAGCATCCCCTTCGCGGGGTACGACCCCGAGGACGGCCCGGCGGCCAGGTCGCCCGCGCTCCAGTACCGCACCCGCGCCAGGTCCACCCCGAACGAGCCCGGCTTGCCGTCGGCGCCCAGGGACAGCCACTCCCCGAGGTCCTCGTGCCAGTGCGCGTCCCGGAAGGGCAGGCCGGTCTCGTCGAGCAGGGTGAGCCGCGACGCCCGGCTGACCACCAGGTCGACGTCCTCACCGGCGTCGAGCAGCGCCCGCAGCACGGCGGCGGCGTATGGGGTGCCGGAGGCCCCGGACACCCCTACGATCCAAGGCGTACGCGGCGCGTTTCCTGGCTTGAGCGGGTTCACACCCCCGAGCCTATCCGGCACCGGGGGAGGGGAACCGGCCAAGGGGCCGGTACGTTCCCCGGAGGGGACGAACGAGAAGCGGGGGGCGCCATGCGGGAGACCGGGCCGACCTGGTCCAGAACGGACCGCGCGCGGGCCGCGGCCCTGCTGATGGCGGGCTGGGTGGCGCTGCTGTGGCTGCTGGAGGCCGTCGACGCGCTCAGCGGCCACGCCCTCGACACCTTCGGCATCGTCCCGCGCGTCCCCGCCGAGCTGCTCGACGTGGTCCCGGCGGCCTTCGTCCACTTCGGCTTCGGCCACCTCGCCGCGAACACCGTCCCGCTGCTGGTCCTCGGCTTCCTGACGGCGCTCGGCTCCCTGCGCAGGTTCCTCGCGGTCGCCGCGTTCGTGATCGTCGCGGACGGTCTCGGCGTCTGGCTGATATCCCCGTCCGGCACCAACACGGCGGGCGCCTCGGGCCTGATCTTCGGCCTCTTCGGCTACCTGGTCGCCACCGGGCTGCTGCTGCGCCGCCCGCTGCCGCTGGCCGTCGCCGTCCTGATCACGGCGGTCTGGGGCGGCTCGTTCCTGCTCGGGCTCTCCCCGGCGCAGAGCGGCGTCAGCTGGCAGGCGCACCTGCTGGGCCTGGCGGCGGGCGTGGCGGCCGCGTTCGTCTTCCACGGCCGTCCCGTCCGGGCGGGCGCCCGGACGGCGTAGCCGCCCGGGTCAGAGGGTCAGGCCGCGCACCAGCAGGTCGGCGAGCGCGCAGACGAACAGGCTGATCCCGATGAACCCGTTGGTCGAGAAGAACGCCCGGTTCAGCCGGGTCAGGTCGTGCGGGCGCACGATGGTGTGCTCGTAGACGAACGCGCCCGCGACGATCAGCAGCCCGAGCCAGAAGAAGGCACCGGCGCCGGTGGCCAGCGCGTACCAGACGAACAGCGCGGTGGTGACGGCGTGGCAGCCGCGGGCGCCCCAGATCGCCGCCGGGATGCCGAACCGGGCCGGGACGGACCTGACGCCGATCTCGCGGTCCGTCTCGACGTCCTGGCAGGCGTAGATCAGGTCGAACCCGCCGATCCAGATGCCGACGGCGAGCCCCAGGATCACCGCGTCCCACGACCACTCGCCGGTGATCGCCAGCCAGCCGCCGATCGGCCCCATGGCCTGCGCGATCCCCAGGATGGCCTGCGGGAAGTCCGTGAACCGCTTGCCGTACGGGTAGACCACCATCGGGACCACCGCGACCGGCGCGAGCGCCAGGCAGAGCGGGTTGAGCAGCGCCGCCGCCCCCAGGAAGACCACCAGCGCGACCAGCGCGCCGGTCCAGGCGTGCCGCACCGACATCGCGCCGGTGACCAGCTCGCGCTGGGCGGTGCGCGGATTGCGGGCGTCGATCTCCCGGTCGATGATCCGGTTGACCGCCATCGCGAACGTGCGCAGCCCCACCATGCAGACGGTGACCAGCAGCAGCCGCGTCCAGTGGACGCTGCGGTCCACCTCGTACATCGCGGTGAGCGCGGCGATGTACGCGAAGGGCAGCGCGAAGACGGAGTGCTCGATCATCACCAGGCGCAGGAACGCCCTGGTCCGGCCCGGCGACGGGATCGCCGCTGACGCGCTGCTCACAGCCCGTACTCCTTCCACCGGCGGTCGACCTTCGCCGCCGTCTCCTCGTCGGAGAGGACCATCTCCGGCCATCCCCCGTCCCGTGCGTAGCCCTCCTCGGGCCACTTCCGCGTGGCGTCGATGCCCGCCTTGCCGCCCCAGAACTGCTGGTAGGAGGCGTGGTCCAGATGGTCGACGGGGCCTTCGACGACGGACAGGTCACGGGCGTAGTCGGTGTTGCCGAGCGCGCGCCAGGCGACCTCGTGCAGGTCGTGGACGTCGCAGTCGGAGTCCACGACGACGATCAGCTTGGTGAGGGACATCATGTGCGCCCCCCAGATCGCGTGCATGACCTTCTGCGCGTGCTTCGGGTACTTCTTGTCGATCGAGACGATCGCGCAGTTGTGGAAGCCGCCCGCCTCCGGCAGGTGGTAGTCCACGATGTCCGGCACGATGATCTTCAGCAGCGGCAGGAAGAACCGCTCGGTGGCCCGGCCCAGCGGCCCGTCCTCGGTCGGCGGCCTGCCGACCACGATGGACTGGAGCAGCGGGCGCCTGCGCGTGGTCACGCAGTCGATGGTCAGTGCGGGGAACGGCTCCTGCGGCGTGTAGAAGCCGGTGTGGTCGCCGAACGGCCCCTCGGGCAGCATCTCGCCGGGCTCCAGCCACCCTTCGAGGACGACCTCGGCCTGCGCGGGCACCTGGAGCGGCACGGTCTTGCAGTCGACCATCTCGATCCGGCGTCCGGAGACGAACCCGGCGAAGAGGTACTCGTCGATGTCGCCGGGCAGCGGCGCGGTGGAGGCGTAGGTGACGGCGGGCGGGCAGCCGAAGGCGATCGCGACCGGCAGCCGCTCGCCCCGGCGCGCGGCCACCTGGTAGTGGTTGCGGCTGTCCTTGTGGATCTGCCAGTGCATGCCGATGGTGCGCCGGTCGTGGCGCTGGAGCCGGTAGAGGCCGAGGTTGCGGATGCCCGACTCGGGGTCCTTGGTGTGGGTGAGGCCCAGGTTGAAGAAGGAGCCGCCGTCCTGCGGCCAGGTGAACAGCGCGGGGAGCCGGTCGAGATCGACGTCGTCGCCGGTCATGACGGACTCCTGGACGGGCGCGTCCTTCACCTTCTTCGGCGGGACGTGCGCCATCGCGCCGAGCTTCCCGAACGCCTCGCGCACCCCGACGAACCCGTGCGGCAGCTCGGGCCGCAGCAGGCCGCCGATCTTCTCCGAGATGTCGCCGTAGGACTTCAGGCCGAGCGACTTCAGCAGCCGTCGGTCGGTGCCGAAGACGTTCATCGCGAGGGGCATCGAGGAGCCCTTCACGTTCTCGAACAGCAGCGCGGGTCCGCCCGCCTTCTGCACCCGGTCGACGATCTCCCCGACCTCCAGGTAGGGGTCGACCTCGGCCTTCACGCGCTTGAGGTCGCCCTCGCGTTCCAGGGCCCGCAGCAGGGAGCGAAGATCGTCGTAAGCCATGTGCCCCAGTATCGGCCACCGGCTAACCTGGCCCGGTCACCGGGGCCGCCCCGGGCCGTATCCGTCACCCCGGGGAGAGCGTGCGCGCATGCTGAGATACCTGCCGTTCCTGCTGGCCCTGGCGTTGATGATCTATGCCTTCATCGACTGCCTGAACACCCCGGAGGAGGAGGTCCGCGGCCTGCCCAAGGTGGTCTGGGTGATCATCATCCTGCTCTTCGGCGAGGTGCTGGTGGGCCCGATCGTCTGG
The DNA here is from genome assembly GCF_900091845.1 of Streptomyces sp. SolWspMP-5a-2. GTDB lineage: Bacteria > Actinomycetota > Actinomycetes > Streptomycetales > Streptomycetaceae > Streptomyces > Streptomyces doudnae. The sequence goes on along the minus strand of NZ_FMCI01000085.1, from coordinate 28,098 downwards.
CTGATGGCGGGCAAGAAGCGCTCCGGCGGCGCGGGCGGGCGCGCGGGCGGTCCGCAGCGCTGGGTGGCGCCCGACGACAACCCCGACTTCCTGAAGTCCCTGGACAAGGAGCCGGGGGACGACACCGGGACCGGCCGACGCGGTACCGAGCCGCCCAAGGACGTCACCGACCCCCAGGGCGACGAGAAGGGCCCGCGCGCCGACTGAGGTCCGCGCCCGGCTCCCGCGCCGTCAGGTCCTGCGCAGGATCAGGGCGGCGTGCGGGGTGGTCTCGCCCCGTTCCTCCTCGGCCTCCCGGACCGTGCGGGAGACCGCGCGGAACCCGGCGGCGGTGAGCAGCGCGGTCATGTCGTCGGGACGGCGGCGCAGGAAGTCCAGGGCGACGGGGTGGCCGAAGGGCCGGTCGTGACGCCGGGGCAGGTCGCCGACCTGGAAGGCGATCAGCAGCAGCCCGCCCGGCGCGAGGACCCGGTGGAACTCGGCGAACAGCGCGGGCAGCCGTTCCGCAGGGGTGTGGATGGACGAGTACCAGGAGACGGCACCGGCCAGGGCGCCGTCCGGCAGCGCCAGCTCCAGCATCGACCCCCGCTCGAATCGGAGCCCCGGGTTCTCCCGGCGGGCCACGGCGAGCATCGCGTCGGACAGGTCGAGCCCGTGGACGTCGAGCCCGAGCCCGGCGAGGTACCCGGTGACCAGGCCCGGCCCGCACCCGAGGTCGGCGACGGGCGCCCCCGGCCCGACCAGTTCGGCGTAGCCGCGCAGCACGGCACGGTCCAGCGGCCGGGTGGCCAGGACGTCGTGGAACATCGCGGCGTACTCCTCCGCGACGGCGTCGTAGAAGGCACGGGTGGGGTCGAGGAACGCGGCGTCGGTCATGGCCGCGAAGGTAGCGCGGGCCACCGACAGCGGCGGGGCGGTGAGGAGGAAGCGGTCCGCCGGCAGGGGCGGGCGGGTGCCGGGAAAGGCAGGAGCCCCGTCGCCTTGCGGCACGGGGCTCCTTGGGTACTGCTTCAGATCCGGATCAAAGCATCAGGCTCATCGAGCCAGGAAGCCAAGACGGCTCAGACGGGGGTGACGTTCTCCGCCTGCGGGCCCTTGGGGCCCTGGGTGACGTCGAAGGAGACCTGCTGGTTCTCCTCCAGCGAACGGAAGCCGTTCGCGTTGATCGCGGAGTAGTGAACGAAGACGTCGGGGCCGCCGCCTTCCTGGGCGATGAAACCAAAGCCCTTTTCGGCGTTGAACCACTTCACGGTTCCGGTAGCCATAAGCCCTCCTTGGGCCCAAAGGGTTGCCCTGCTCCAGAACCTGCAAGTGTGAAAACGAGTGCCGCACATCTGCATACTTCTGAAAACGACTAGAGCCCGCGGTTACATGCTCCGCAGGCTCTGTACTGCAAGGGAAACCAAACTGCAACTTGCGGCGAGCCTAGCACGCGGGCAGCCGCGAGCGGTAGAGCTCAAGATCACGTCACCCGGACGTTTGACGGCCGGGCGTGGATTGACGGAGTCGACCCCGGGGCCGGGGCCTGGAGATTACCCCATAGGGTCTAGCCTCGCGATGTGGACAATTCTCGCACCCGGCCGCGCGTCGGCCACATCCAGTTCCTGAACTGCCTGCCCCTGTACTGGGGCCTCGCGAGGACCGGCACCCTCCTCGACTTCGAGCTGACCAAGGACACCCCGGAGAAGCTCAGCGAGCGGCTGGTGCGGGGGGAGCTGGACATCGGCCCCGTCACCCTCGTCGAGTTCCTGAAGAACGCGGACGACCTGGTCGCCTTCCCCGACATCGCCGTCGGCTGCGACGGGCCCGTCATGTCCTGCGTGATCGTCTCCCAGGTCCCGCTCGACCGGCTCGACGGTGCCCGGGTCGCCCTCGGCTCGACCTCCCGCACCTCGGTCCGGCTCGCCCAGCTCCTGCTGGCGGAACGGTTCGGCGTCCAGCCGGACTACTACACGTGCCCGCCCGACCTCAGCCTGATGATGCAGGACGCCGAGGCGGCGGTCCTGATCGGCGACGCAGCGCTGCGCGCCAACCTGCTCGACGGACCGCGCTACGGACTCGCCGTCCACGACCTCGGCGCGCTCTGGAAGGAGTGGACGGGGCTGCCGTTCGTCTTCGCCGTCTGGGCGGCCCGGCGCGACTACCTGGAGCGCGAGCCGGAGATCACCCGCAAGGTGCACGAGGCGTTCCTGGCCTCCCGCAACCTCTCCCTCGAGGAGGTCGGCAAGGTCGCCGAGCAGGCGGCCCGCTGGGAGGCGTTCGACGAGAGCGTCCTGGAGCAGTACTTCACGACCCTCGACTTCCGCTTCGGCGCCCCGCAGCTCGCGGCGGTCCAGGAGTTCGCCCGCCGCGTCGGCCCCACGACGGGATTCCCGGCGGACGTGACGGTGGACCTGCTGCGGCCGTGAGCCGGTCCGCGGCGCCGGGCGGGGGACGGGGCCGCCGCCCCGAGCCCGGCACCGTTAGTCTCCGTTAGCCGAAGTGTCGTATGCGGCCCACGGGGCCGACGGGAGGACGACCATGCGCTTGCTGGTCACGGTCGTGCGGGACGGCGGTGAGCCGCACGACGTCGTGATCGCGACGGACGACACGGCCACCGCGGGGGACGTCGCGGAGGCGCTCGGGGCGACGCTCGGGCACCCCGTGGAACGGACGGGGGACGCGGGGAACGTGGTCCGGCTGCCGGGCCGCGGCCCGGCCCCCGTGCCGGAGCAGGCCACCGGGACCCGGCCGCCGTCGCTGTGGGCGGACGGCGAGTACTGCGACCCCCTGGCCCCGGCCGCCACCGTCCTGCGCGACGGCGCGCGGGTCTCCGTCGACGACTCCATAGGCCCGCTGCTGCGCCGGGGCGAACCCGTCGGACGGTACGAACTGCGCATCGCGGGCGGCCCCGCGGCGGGCCGGGTGGTCCGGCTCGGCGTCGGCGCCACGACCGTCGGCTCGGCCCCCACCTGCACCCTGCCCGTCCCCGACCCGGCGCTGCCGCCGCTCGCGCTGCGGCTCACGATCGACATCGGGGGCGAGGCGCGGCTGACCGCCGAGGGCGGCGCGCAGGTGCTCCTCGACGACGAGGCCGCGCCACCCGGCACGCCCTGGCCGCTCGGCGGTGTCGTCCGCGCCGGTGACACGCTCCTCGTCCTCGACGAGGTCGGCGAACCCGACGCCCACCTCTCCCCGATGAGCGAGGGCGGCCTCGCCTACAACCGGCCGCCCCGGCTGTCCCCGCTCCGCCCCCGCCGCAGGCTCGTGGTCCCGGTGCCGCCCGCCAAGGGCGAACGGGCCAGGTTCCAGCTCCTGATGGCCGTCATGCCGCTGTTCTTCGGGCTCGGCATGTACGCCCTCACCCGGCAGCTCTACATGCTGGCGTTCTGCCTGATGAGCCCGCTGATGATGCTGGGCCAGTGGATCAGCGAGAACCGCGAGGGCAAGAAGAAGGACAAGTCCTCCCTGAAGCAGTACCGCAAGGACCTCGCCGAGCACGAGGTCCGGCTCGCCGCGCTCGGCAAGGAGGAGCAGCGGGCCCGCCGCGCCGACGCCCCCGACCCGGCCGAGGTCCTGCTCTTCGCCACCGGACCCAGGCGCCGCCTGTGGGAGCGCAGGCTCACCGACCCGGACGCGCTGCTGCTGCGGATCGGCACCGGCGGCCTGGAGTCGGACGTCGAACTCGTCCCGGCGCGCGGCGGGACCCTCACCGACGACGACCTCCCGCGGCCCCCCGTCCTGCCGGACGTCCCGGTCACCCTCCCCTTCGCCCGGCTCGGCGTCGTCGGCGTGGCGGGCGACCGGGCCCGCGCCCTGGCCACCGCCCGCTGGCTCACCGTCCAGGCCGCCGTCCTGCACTCGCCCCGCGACCTCTCCGTGGTCTCCCTCTCCGCCACCCGGGCCGCGGGCGCCGAATGGACCTGGGCGCACTGGCTGCCGCACACCAGCCCGGACCAGGGCCAGGACTGCGTCGCCCTGATGGGCTGCGACTCCGAGGGCATCACCCGCCGGGTCAGCGAACTCCTCACCGAACTCGCCCGCCGCAAGGCGGCCCGCACCCAGCAGAACGCCATGGGCCAGCTCTACCCCGACCCCGCCGTGCTGCTCGTCCTGGACGGCGCCCGGCTGCTGCGCCGGGTGCCCGGCATCCCCCAACTCCTCACCGAGGGACCGCAGTACGGCATCGTCGCGCTCTGTGTCGACGAGGACGAGCGGCTGCTGCCCGAGGAGTGCAAGGCCGTCGTCGCCTGGTCGCCCGACGCCGCCCACCACGTCCGCGTCCGCGGCTACGGCATGGAGGACGCCGGTGACGTCCTCGCCGACCAGGTGACCTCCGAGTGGTGCGAACTGCTCGCCCGCTCGCTGGCGCCGGTGCGCGACGTCAGCCGCGACGACGCGGACGCGGCGCTGCCCGCGTCGGCCCGGCTGCTGAACCTGCTCACCCTGCCCGACCCGACCGGCGCGGACGTGGAACGGGTCTGGCGCGCGGGCGGAGCCACCACGGCCGCGCCGATCGGTGTCGCCGCGGACGGCCCGTTCGTCCTCGACATCCGCCGCGACGGCCCGCACGCCCTGGTCGCCGGGACCACCGGCGCGGGCAAGTCGGAGCTGCTCCAGACGATCATCGCCTCGCTCGCCGTCGCCAACCGCCCCGACGCCCTCAACTACGTCCTCATCGACTACAAGGGCGGCAGCGCCTTCATGGACTGCGCCCGGCTGCCGCACACCGTCGGCATGGTCAGCGACCTCGACGCGCACCTCACCGAACGCGCGCTCGCCTCGCTCGCCGCCGAACTGCACCGGCGCGAGCGCATCCTCTTCGACGCCGCCGCCAAGGACATCGAGGACTACGACGACACCCGCAGGCTCCGCCCGGAGCTGGAGCCGATGCCCCGACTGGTGCTGGTGATCGACGAGTTCGCCTCCCTCGTCGCCGAACTGCCCGACTTCATCGCCGGGTTGGTCGACATCGCCCGGCGCGGACGCTCCCTCGGCGTCCACCTGGTGCTGGCGACCCAGCGCCCCGCGGGCGTGGTGAGCGCCGACATCCGGGCCAACACCAACCTGCGGATCGCCCTGCGCGTGACGGACGCCTCCGAGTCGCAGGACGTCATCGACGCCCCCGACGCCGGAGCCATCGCCAAGTCCACCCCCGGCCGCATGTACGTGCGCTCCGGCGCCCAGTCGCTGGTCGGCGTGCAGTCCGCCCGGATCGGCGGCCGGCGCCCGGCGACCGGTGCCGGCGGCCCCCGGGCCACCCTGCTGCCGCTGTCGTGGAACGCCTACAGCCGCCCCTTGCCCAAGCGGGAACAGGCCGACGACGACGGCACGATGGTCACCGACCTCGCGGTGCTCGTCGACGCCGTCCGCGACAGCGCCGCCCGCATGGGCTTCGGCGAGCAGCGCAGCCCCTGGCTGCCCCCGCTGCCCGAACTGGTCACCCTGGACGACGTCGCCGCCCACGCCGCCGGACCGGACGCCGGACGCGGCGACGACGTCGCGCCGATCCCGTACGGCCTCGTCGACCTGCCCGCCCGGCAGAGCCGCAGCCCGCTCGCGCTCGACCTGGTGCACGGCGAGCACACCCTGCTCCTCGGCGGCGCCCGCTCCGGACGCTCCACCGTCCTGCGCACCCTGGCCGGTTCGCTGGCCGGCGCCACCTCCCCGCACGACGTGCACGTCTACGGCGTCGACTGCGGCTCCAACGCCCTGCTGCCGCTGATGCGGCTGCCGCACGTCGGGGCCGTCGTCAGCCGGGACGAACCCGACCGGGTGCGGCGGCTGATCGACCGGCTGCTCGCCGAGATCGCCCGCAGACAGCGGCTGCTCGCCATGGAGGGCGCCTCCAGCGCCGCCGAGCAGCGGGCCTCGGCCGCGCCCGAGGAGCGGCTGCCGTGGATGGTGCTCCTGCTGGACGGCTGGGAGGGCTTCGCCTCGGCCTTCGAGAACTACAACTACGGCCAGCTCCTCGAGGCGGTGCAGCGCATCTTCCGCGAGGGGTCCGCCGTCGGCCTCAAGGTGGTCATGACCGCCGACCGCAGCGGGCTCAGCGGCCAGGTGTCGTCCGCGTTCGCCGACCGGCTCGTGCTGCGCTTCGCCGACCCGAACGACTACTCCACGGCCGGGCTCCAGCCGCGCGAGGTGCCGAAGAACATGCCGCCCGGCCGCGCCCTGCGGATCACCGACACCGGGGTGGACGAGACGCAGATCAGCCTGCTCGCCCCCGACCCGGCCGGACAGGCGCAGGTGCGCGCGCTGCGGGAGATCGCCGAGCAGGCGCGGGCCCGCCACCGGCGGATCCCGGCCGGCCGGCGCCCGCTGCGGGTGGACGCGCTGCCCACCCGCGTCACGGCCGCCGAGGCGCTCGCCCTCGACCCCGACTTCACGGTGCCCTCGCCGCTCTGGGCGCTCCTCGCCGTCGGCGGCGACGAACTGCGCCCCGTCGGCGTCGACCTGGAGGAGAACGGACCCGGGTTCGTCATCGCCGGACCGCCCAGGTCCGGCCGCTCCAGCACCCTGGTGACGGCGACCGAGTCGCTGCTGGCCTCGGGCGTCCCGGTGGTGCTGGTCACCCCGCGCCGCTCACCCCTGCGCGAGCTGGAGGGACGTCCCGGCGTCCTCGGCGTGCTCAACGCCGACAGCCGCGAGGACGACCTGGCCGAGCTGATGGGCAAGGCGCCGGACGGCTCCTGCGTCATCGTCGTCGACGACGCCGAACTCCTCTACGACACCAGCCTCGACGAGGCGCTGGAGGAGGTGGTCCGCAAGGCCGCCGACGGCGGGGTCGGGGTGCTCGTCGCGGGCTCGACCGACAGCCTCTCCGGGCAGTACCGGGGCTTCGCCGTCGAGGCCCGCAAGTCCCGCAACGGCCTGCTGCTCACCCCGCAGAGCCCCTCGGACGGCGAACTCCTCGGCGTCCGGCTCCCCGCGAACAGCGGCGGCGGCGCCGCGGGCACCGGCCTGTTCGTCACGGGCGGCTCGTTCACCCCGGTCCAGGCGGTGCTGCACGGGTGACGGGGGCGGGGTTGCCGGCGCCGGGGGGTGTCGAGGGGGAGCGACCGGCGGGGCGGTCCGCGTCGGTCGGTCGGTTCCCGCAGCTCCGGGCGTCGGTGAACGGTGACGGCGGGGGCGTCCATGTGACGCGGCCCGTTCCCGTCGGCCCCGGGGTCCTGAACGGGTGACGGCGCACGGCCCGCACCCGGGGGCCCGTTCGTGTGAACGGGCCCGCGCGGGCCGGGCCGTGAGCCGTGCGGCGGACGGGTCCGCGGGCGCCGCGGGGACGCCCGGCCGGGCCGGACACCCCCGGGTACGGCCCGGTCCGCGTGGATCGCCTGCGATCAGGTGGCGCGCTCGATGTTGTCCGCGCTCGTGTTGGACGACTTGCTGGCCTCGTTCAGCGTGTCGACCCACTTCGAGAAGGTCGGCTTCACGTCCTGCCAGTCCTGGCGGAAGCGCTCGGCCTTCGGACCCTTCCAGATGCTCTGGCTGCCGGACGTCTTCGAGTCGAGTTCCTTGATCAGGACCTGAAGGTCGTGGGCCTTCTGCTTGTAGAGCTTGGAAAGTTCCCGGAGTTGCTGAAGATCTGCACCGCGATCCATGGCGATCCTCCCCGTGTGATCAGTGACAAACGGACTGTCCGTTTGCACCAGTGGACGCTACCGCACCGCCCGTCACCGCCGTCCAGTGCCGCCGGGCATCCGACGGGCCGCCGCGCACAGGGTGTTCACGCCGGTCCCGGGCCAGATGGGGCGCCCGCACGCGTCGGTATGCTGCAACCGCCGAGAACACGGGGGAGACTGCTATGGCAAATCCAGACATACAGGAACTCAACCAGCGGGCCGGGCAGTTGAGGTCGCTCGCCGACCACATCGACTCGCTCGTCGACGCCGCGAAGAAGCACAGCACCACCGGGATGGGCTCCTGGGAGGGGCCGAACGCGGACAACGTGCGCGGCAGGCTGCGGAGTTGGCAGACGACGTGCGGCACTGTCGCGACAGCACTGCGCGAAGAGGCGCAGAAGGCCACGCAGGCCGCCAAGGACCTCCAGAACCCGAAGAAGTGAGCCGGCGCCCGACCGCCGCGCCGCGAAAGGAACCCCTCCCGTGCCCTCGTACGACAGCTCCCGCGCCCGCTTCCGCCTCGCCGACCGGCACATCGCCGTCTTCGCCCACCTGCTGGACGGTGAGACACCGCCCGAGGAACTCTGGGAGTCGCTGGTCGAACTGCAACGCCTCGGCCTGGTCGGCGAGGAGGGCGAACTCGCCCCGGTGCTGCGGGATCTGCTCGGCGCGCTCGCCGACCCCGTCGTGCTGATCCAGGTCGAGGTGACCGGCGAGCACGGACCCGTCAACCACGGCGTCGTCGTCGGGCAGGACGCCGTCATCTCGCACGACGGCTGGCCCGGCGAGGAGGAGTCGGAGTACGTCTCCATCGAGCCGAACACCCTCGTCTGGGACCTCGCCCGCAAGGTCAACCTGCACCGGGGCGAGAAGCCGGAGGAGGGGGCTCCCGAGGTGCGCGTCGCGACGACGATGCGGGCGCTCGACGCGGCCTTCGTCGCGCTGGAGGAGCCGGGCGCCGACGACGACGCGACCCGCGCGCTGGTCCGCGACGCCGTCACCGCGGCCGACCCCGACCTCGAGGGGACCGCGCTCGATCTCTTCCGCGACCTGGTGGTCTCGCTCAACGCGACCTGGCGCGTCACGACCGCGTGGGACGGCAGGCACGACGGTCGGACCTCCACGATGATCCGCGCCCTCGCCGTCTGGGACTGCGGCCCCCTCGGCTACTGGCTGCGCGAACAGCCGGAGGAGCCGATCACCGCGGGCCAGGTCGGCCCGGACAGCCCGCTGGTCCTGCGCGGGTCGGACTCGGGCGAGGTCTGGGAGAAACTGACGGATCTGCTGCCGGACCGGGAAGAGCTGAACGTCGCCGACACGGCATGAGAAGCATCGATCCGGACGACGTCGACCGGCTGGCGACCCTGCTCGACGGTCGCGACGGCATCGCCGACAAGCTGGACGAGGCGATGACACGCGCGTCCCGCCTGGGCGTCTCAGCGGAACTCGCTCCACTGAAACCCCTGCGCACCTGGGCCACGGAGACGGCCGCCGACCTCCGGGGGCGAGCGGCCGTCGCCCGTCTGGAGAACGGGGACCCGGACGCGGGGCTCAGGTGGGCGGGGTTCAGCAAGAAGGAGGTCGCCGAGGTGGCGGTGTACCTCAAGGCTCCGGGCGCCGTCCTCATCGCCAACGCCCTGGCCGTCGAAGGCGGACCTGAGGCGGAGGCCTACCGCCGCAGGTCAAGGGAGTCCCTTGACGACTGGGTCGACCGCCTGCGGGCCCACGGGATCGCGAAGATCCCGGTGTTCAGGCCGTACGAGAAAGAAATTGGCGAACTTCTCGGTGCCGTGGGTGACGTCAGATCGACAGTGGGACATGGTGGAAGAGCCGCGTTCCAGACGGTGAACGTGACCAAGGTGGTGATGGGGAACTCGCTGACACGGGGCGTACTGCACACGCGTAAGGCTCAGCTTGCTGGTGTCCTCCAGAGACTCGCTGCCAGGAGCTGGTGGGTGCCACAGAAGGTGGACCAATGGGCGGTCGGCCTCGTCGAGTGGAAGCCGGTCGTAAAATCTCTCTCTGCGCCGGGTACTTGGCTTCCGAGCAAGCTCGCCGGGATAGCGTCCAATAATTCCCTGTACCGCAATCTCGCCAGAGTGCCCTTCCTGAACTCGCAAATACTCTCCCAGGTGGGTGAAGGGTATGACTTCCTTCGTGATTCGGGGGCAATGACCAATCGTCAGCTATTCGGTATGACCGGAAAGCAGCTGGTCGATGGGATCGTGGGCTCCGATGACTTGGCTCGTGAATTCGGCGGGCTTACCCATTCCGGGGTCGAGGTGCAGCGTGCTGCCAATGCGAGCTACTGGAAGGTGGGTAAGAATGCTTTCGCGTCGTCCCGCATTTCTGGTGGCGGGCGACTGGCGGCTGCTGGTGAGGGGCTCAGGGCCGCGGGGCGTATGGGAGGCCTTCTGCGCGGTGCAGGCGTCGTCGGTGGCGCGGCGTCCACCGTTTACAGCGGCGTGAACTTGGTTGCCCAGGGAAACCCGGTGAGCCACTTCGGAAGCCGTGAGGAGGGCGCCAAGTATGTTGCCGATGTGGCTGAGGTCGGCTTCAATGCGTCTCTCACGGCAGCTACGGTCGCACCTAACCCCGTCACGCTCGGAGCAGTGGCGGTGACAGGAGCGGTTTACGCCGGGGCCAAGGTCGTTGAACACTGGGACGACATCAAGGGTGGCGCGAGCAAGGCCAAGGCTTGGGCGGGCGACAAGGCCAAGGACTTGGGGAAGAGTCTCGCCAATTCCAAGGCCAACCCGATGAACTGGGTTTAGAAAGACAATTTTCAGAGATGGCGGGTTTCTGATTCTACCGTCGAGTGGAGTGGCATGGGCCCGGCCTGGAAAACTGCACAGCTTGGCCGTCGTCCTGGTGCTCGAAGAGGTCAACGCGACCTTCCTGACGACGATCGAGGCGCCCGTGCCGGTGGCAGAGTCTCGTTCAGCGGCTTGTAGCGGGGAGAGATCAGCCCGGAGCAGCGGCCGAACCGGGGAGCCGGGTGGGCGGGGGAGTGGGCGCAGATCTGGCCCGAAGAAGTGCCGAGTGTTCGATGAGTTGACTGCGGAGAAGGAACGATGGGCGATTTCGAGTTCGAGTTGATTCCTGAGCTGCAAGGGCCCCTGCGCGCCGGTTACACCGGCACCGTGGGTCCTTTCGGGGAGGTGCGGGTCCTCGCCCCGTACTCCGGGCCGGGTGAGGAGCCGCCGCGCAGGGCCACCGTCACCGGCGACGGGTTCCCGGACGCGGTGTTCAGCGGAGGCGCGGCCAATCGGCCCTCCCTGGACGGCGGCATGCTGAAGATCGACGAGGTCGCGGTGGACCTGGAACTGAAGGTGAAGGGCGTCCGCAAGGGGTCCCGCTGGCTGGAGATCAGGCACCAGGGGCACGCCTACATCTACGAGGCGGCGGGCTGGACGGCGCGCCTCAGACGGGACGGACTGGACGTGACGACCGGCCGGGGCCGCTACATCCCCGAGGTCGGCGGAACACGCGTCGGCAGGGTCGAAGGCGACGCCACCGCCACCGACCTCGCGCTGGCCCTCGTCCTGGAGGAGGTCGACACGTCGGTGCTCACCACCAGCGGAGCCCTCTTCGCCATCCCCCTGCGCTTCCTCTTCGGCAGGCAGCGCGACGAAGGCAGCCCGGAGTAGCCGGACCCCCCGTCAGAACCACGTCCAAGGCCAACCCGATGAACTGGTTCTAGAAAGAGGATGCATCGATGACGGGTTTCGATTTCACGCTGAAGTCGAACGACACGTACCCCGTTCCGGACGGCTTCACCGCGAACGCCGGGCCCTTCGGCGCCGTGAGCGTGGTCAGGCCGAGGGGAGAGCCTGGGCGGGCACACCTGCGGCAGGTGCTCCTGAGCGGGCCCTCGTTCCCCGACGCGGAATTCAACGGAGGCGCGGGTATCCTCCCGTCGGTGGACGGGGGTCGGCTGACGGTGGACGGCACTCCGGTGGCCATGGCCCTCAAGGTGCAGGGGATCCGGAAGGGATCACGCCGGCTGGAGCTGAACTTCCGCGGACAGCACTACACGTACACCTCCAACGGCTTCATGAAGCGGGCGCAGCTCAGCAGGGACGACGTCACGATCACCCTGGACACGCCCCCCTGGAAAAAGGGGGATGGCCGCCCCGCCCGGCAGGTCAGCGTCGAGGGAGAAGCGCTCGTCACGGACCTCACCATCGCCCTGGTGCTCGAAGAGGTCAACACGAACTCCCTGACGACGATGGGGGCGATCCTGTCGATTCCGGGCAAGGTTCTCTTCAGCGGTGCGCAGCGCGACGAAGGCAGCCCGGAGTGATCGGAAACCCCCGTCAGAACCAATTCATGGGGTTCGCCTTGGACTTGGCGATGCTCTTGCCCAGGTCCTTCGTCTTGTCGCCGACCCAGTCGGCCGCCTTGCCCGCGCCCTTCTTGATGTCGTCCCAGTGCTCCACGACCTTCGCCCCCGCGTACACCGCCCCGAAGCCGACGGCGAGGCCGATGGTGACGGGGTTGGGGGCGATCATCGCGGCCGTCATCGACGCGTTGAACCCGACCTCGGCGACGTCCGCCACATAGCCCGCGCCGTTGCGCTGGAACGCCTTGACCGGGTTGCCCTGCGCGACGACGTTCGCGGCGCTGAACACCGTCGAGGCGGCGCTGCCCGCGACGCCCGCCCCGCGCAGGAACCCGGCGACCTTGCCCGCCCCGGCGAGTCCCTTGGTGACCGACGCGGTGCGGCTGAAGCCGAGGTCGCGGGCCTTGGAGTAGATGTTGCCCGAGGTCCTGAGCAGGTTCGCGTTGCCGGCGCGGGTGACCGCCTGCCCGGAGTGGGTGAGGCCGCCGTAGCGGGCCGCGAGGGTGTCGGAACCCACGATGAAGTCGATCGCCTTGTTCGCCGAAACCCCCTTCCAGATGGGGGACTTCATGAACTTCAGGCCGCGGATGACGTCGTAGCCCTTGCCCGTCCACTCGGCGACCTTCGCCTTGGTGCCGGGGACCGTCTGCGCCCATTGGCCGAGCTTGCTCGGGAACCAGCTTCCGGGGGCGCCCAACGACCGTATCTTCGGCGTGTACTTGATGAGCTTGGTGCCCGACCAGCGCAGCAGGTTGTTGTCCGAGCCGCGCAGCGTGACGCCGATGCGGGTCTTCCAGGTCCGCAGCAGCCCCTCCTTGAAGGAGTTGCCGACCAGCACCTTGGTGAGCGCGGCGCCCTGGATGGTGACGGTGGCCGTGGTCGCGTTGACCGACTTCCAGTCGCCGTACAGGTCGATCACCGTCATGATCGTCGACGCGTGCGGCTTCAGCCCCGGTATCTGCTCCAGCGCGTGCGCCTTGATCCGCGAGATCCAGTCGTTCAGCGACTCGTTGGACTTACGCTTGAAGGCGTCGGCCTTCGGATCGTCGCTGGCGGCAACGGAGTTGGCGAGCAGGATCTCGTCGGGGGAGAGCCCCTCGCCCTCGTGCTCCTTGAGGAAGGCGTCGATCTCCTTGCCGCTGAAACCGGCCCAGAGCACACCGGCTTCCGGGTCACCGCTCTCCAGCCTGGCGATCGCCGCCCGCTTGCGGAGGTCGGGACCGGTGTCGGACACCCAGCTCCGCAGCGGCTTCAGCGACGTCAGCCGACTGGAGACACCCAGCCGCGAGGCCCTGGAGAACGCCTCGTCGAGGTTGTCCCGGACACCGCCCTTGCCGTCCAGCAGCCGGGCGAGCTGATCCAGGTCGTCCGGATTGACGCTCCTCACGCTCTTGCCCCCTCAACGGTGTGGACCCCCGCGCACACCACTGGCCGCATCCTACGCACGCGCCCGTCGCGCCACCCCGGCCCCGGCGTTCCCACAGCGCCGCACCACAGAACCGTTACGCGTCACCCACCAGAGCGAACGCGAACGCGAGCCGCCGGTCGAGCCAGGTCGCCTCGATCTTCACCTCCCGGCTGCCCTCGGACGTCATGACGATCTTGTCGTCGGCCCGCCACTCCAGGGACCGCGCCTTGCCCGTCGTCTTCTCGTCCGTGCCCGCGTGGAAGAGGCTGTCCACGGCCTCGAACGCGGCCCGCACCGCGAACCGGCTCGCGACCTGCCCCGCGCTGCCGCTCGCCCACTCGTTGCGCCCGACGATCTCGGGACGGCCGGGCTGCTCGATGCGCCAGGTGTGCTTGAAGGGACGCTTCGGCGGAACGCGCCGCAGCACGCCGATGACCTCGCCCCCGGCGTCGCGGACGGTGTGCCGGGTCTCGCCGTCCGCCTCCTCGGGCTCGTCGACCCAGCACAGCAGGCGCTGGGCGTCGGCGTCCTCGTAGAGGGTGAGTTCGGGACGGGACGGCAGCCCGGCCACCGACGACGAGCCGAGGAACGCGCAGGGGGCGAGGACGGGACGGTCCTTGCCGCCGGTCGGCACGCGCACGGCGGGCTTGCCGAAGACCGACCGGGGCTGCTTGGGGGTCCGGGGGCGCTCGACGGACCCGACGACGAACCGGAAGACGGTCTCCCAGGGAACGGGGTCCACCGGCCCCTCCTCCGCCGGCTTCGCCTTGCTGTTCCTGCTGAACGCCACATCCGCCTCCACGGCCGTGTTTCCGCCTCGGTCGGCACGACTCTACCGACGCGATCGCACGGCTTTACGAGAGCGGCCGAGGAGGGCCAGGGGCGGGACGGGGTATCCGCGGCGGTCCGGCGAGCGGGGCTTCGGGCGGTGAACTCACCTTCGCCGCCTGCCGCTCAGGGCTGCCTCAGCGGGGCAGTCCGGCGGGGAGGTCACACCGGGCGTCAGCGAGGTCGTCCGCGCGGGCGACATCGGAGACGTCGCCGTATCCGTCCGACGCGTCGAGGTCGCTCATGTCGTCCCAGAGCCGCAGGGTTCCCCGCGCACCCAGCGCGCCCACGATCCTCTCGGCGAAGGGGTACGCGTCGTGGTTCTGGGCGAAGAGCCGGTTCAACTCGTCGAATTCCGCGGTATCGAGGTCCGCCGGGTTCTTCTCCGCCACATCCGTGGCCCGCTCTACGGCCTTCGCCGCAGCGGCGTCGGCAGCGCGGTTCACCGCACAGGCAGGTGGTCCCGGGGCCAGGAAGCCATGTGCAGGATGTCCCCGCCCCGCCCCCGCCTTGCGCTCCGGACGTGCGTGGAGCCCCTGTCCGCTGTGCCGGTGTCCGAGGTCGGAGACGGCTGGGGCGGGAGCCGAAGGCAGCGTCGAGCCGGAAGCCCTGACGGTATCCGTGCTCTTCGCTTTTCGGCAGGGCGAAGTCGGCGCAGGGCCAGCCGACTCGCGAGCGCGCGGTCCCGATCGTCCTTCCTTTACGATGCGTTGTGTTTTCGATGGCGAATGGGGAGGGCGTCAGACGGATGAGCGGGGTCAGGTTCGAGCTTCGACGCGCGGAGTCCGGCCGGGGTCGCCGGGGCGAGGTCTTCTCCTGGGCGGGGCAGGTGGACGGCGTCGGGGACGTCCGGTTGGAGTTCCCCACGGAGCACAGCGACTATCCCGCCGAGTACTGCGAAGTGGCCGTGAGCGGGGAGGGGTTCCCGCTCACCACGTTTCTCGGGCTGCGTTATCTGCGGCGACCGCTGTTGGCGCGCGGCGAGTTGCGGGTGGAGTGGGAGCCCGCCGATCTCTCCCGGAACGCGCTGCTGCCGGGACGGCGAGGGCGCGCCCTTCGCATCCACCTCAAGGACCGGGCCTACGTGTACAGCCAGCGGGGCGGCAAGCGCGGGCACGAGCTGAGCCGTGACGGCGCCACCGTCCTTTTCGAGCGCTCCAGTTGGCGGCTTCCGCAGACCATCTCCGGTACCTGCCTCGGCGCGGCCGACGCGCTCGACATCGGCGTCGGTCTGGTCCTCGAAGGTGTGTACACCCGGAACCTCACGGCGACCGGGGCGCTCGTCTCGCTGCCCGGACGTCTCCTCAACCGGATCAGCGACCTCTGATCCGGCGCCCCCTCACGTCGACCGACGCCTTCTCGGACGGACGGAACAACGAACCATGCCCTCCATGGACATCGCCCGGCGACGGCTGCGGCTGTCGGACTCCCACATCAGCGTCCTCGGTCTGCTGGCCGAAGAGGGACGTCTGCCTCAGGAGCTGGCCACGGCGAAGCGCGAATTGGTCACCGCCGGGATCATCGACGGCGAAGACAAGATCGTCGCAGAGCTGTACCCGTTGGTCTCCACGCTCATGGTGCCGCGCGTGATCGCGCAGGTCGAACTGTCCGGCCCGCGTGGCACCACACGGAGCGGGGCCGTTGTAGGCGACGACTTCCTGTTCACCCACGAGAACTGGCCCGGTGACACGGAGTCGGAGTACGTCCCCGCAGAACCCGGGACGCTGGTGTGGGGCCTGGCCCGCATGGTCGGCCTGCACCGGGACCTGACCGCCGAGACGGACTCCGCCGAGGAGATCACCACCACGATGGGGGCCTTCGACCGGGTGGTGGAGCGCATGGAGGCGAGCGCTCTCGACGAGCCGCAAGCGATGGCCGGGGACGCCGGGGCTCCGCCGAGGCTCGTCGAGGTACTGGCCCAGCTCAACTGCATGTGGCGGATGACGGTGGTGTGGCACGGAAGTGCGCGGCTGCCGGCCGACGGGAACCCGGCGGTCTCGGGACTCGCTGTCTGGGACTGCGGCCTGGAGGGCTACTGGCTGCGCGAGTTGCCGGCGGAGCCGGTCGCCGATGGCCGAGTGAACTCGGAAAGCGTACTCAGAGTACGGCGCACGTCGGCCGAGCAGCTCTGGCGCATGATCACTGATCTGCTGCCGAGCGGAGACGAATTGCGCGCCGCGAAGACCTGACCGCGCAACGCTTTTCGACCGACGGCGGCAATGTTCTCCGACGCTGAGAACCTTCCCGCTCTGGCCTGTGACGCGTCCCGGCAAACGATCGACATCGGAGAGTCAATGGGTGACCATTCCAAGCGCATGGGGAATCCCGACGACCTGGAGCATCTGGCCGCCCTGTTCGACGGGCGGGGAAAACTCGGCGACAGACTGGACGAGGCGTTCACCCAGGCGTCGAGCCTCGGGGTACGGGACAAACTGGCCCCGCTCAGACCCATGGTGCGCTGGACCGACGACACCGCTGTCGACCTGCGCCGCCGCGCTGCCATCCTCCGGGCCGAGGACGGCGACCCCAGAGCCGCTGCTCTGTACGCGGGCTTCAAGCCGGAGGAACTGCGGGGCGGAGGGCTGCCGCCGGAAGCCATGCTCATCGCGAACGCTTCCGTCGCCGACGCATCGGAATCCGACACCGCCTGGCTCAGAAGGAAGCCGGGGGAGACGTATCAGGACTGGCTGCAGCGGATTCCCGGCGACGCGATCGCCAAGGTGTCCGGCGACAAGAACCTGGGCGAAGTCGTCGGGGACTACATCACCTTGACGGCCCTCGCTTCGACTGTGCCAGGGGCCTTCAAGGTGGCGGCCGCAGGCACCTTGCACCTGATCAAGTACTTCAAGAACGGCACCTTTCTCAAGGCGCCGGGTACGACTCTGGCCCAAATCCTCAAAGGCCGTGCTCCCAGCTACATCCCGGCCCAGGTGGCGCGCCTCGGCGGGACGATCGGCGCCAGGACGCCCCCGGCGATCCTGAGCGCTCTCACCGGCTCGGACACACTCGCCCAACTGCACGGCGGAAAGCTCTGGGCCTGGGAGACCAACGTCCTCAAGGTCGGAAAGAACGTGAGCGCCGCGTCCCGGGCCGCCGGGGCGGGTCGGCTCGGCGCCTTCGCCGGAGGTGCGGGAGCGGCGTTGCGCACCGCAGGGTGGTGGCGTGCCGCCGGTGCAGGCGGCGGCGCGGTCTCGACCGTAGTGGGCGCTGTCGACGTCTGGCAGGAAGGAAACCCCGCGACGGCCTTCAAGCGTGAGGGAGCCGGATACGTCTCGAAGGTCTCCGGTGTCGCTTTCAACGCCTCCCTGACCGCTGCGATGATCGCGCCCAACCCGGTGACGATCGGCGCGGCCGCTGTGACCGGCGCGGTGTACGGAGTCGCCACCATCGTCGACAACTGGGAGACGGTGAAGCGGTTCCCGGGGAAGGTGGCCGACGCGGGGGCGTGGGCAGGGAAAAAGGCCGGAGAAGGTGCCGAGAAGCTCTCGGACGGCGCGAAGGCTCTGGGCAGGAAACTCGGTGGACTCTTCGGTTAGTCGGGTCACCGGCGCCCTGTGAAGGGCTCTCCACGAAGTTCACGGAAGCGCATCGGCCACCGTCGCCGCGTGGCCCGGCCCGTGTGGCGCGTGGGATCATCCCGACGCACGCCGATCGTCCGACTCTGGGGGAACGTAACTCATGGCGACCATCCGACGCGGGGCCGCTGCTGCCGGCCTTCTCGCCTCCCTGGTCCTTGTGACCGGTTGCAGCAGCGACGCGGGCAACGGAGGGGACGGTGACCGGATCGAGGGGGCGGGCGGCGCCGCGACGTCGGCCCCCGCGTCGCCGTCCGCCTCCGCGTCCCGCGACAAGGACGCCCCCGCGTTCGACCTGCCGTCCGACATCACCGTCACCGCCGACCGCGAGGAGACGGGGGACGCGACCAAGGACGCGGTGTTGAGTGACCTCTCCTATGCGGCCCATGCGCGGGTCGAGGCTTTCGGCGCGGGCAAGGGGCAGACCGTCAACATGAACCGCTATTTCGCGGCCAACGCCCTCGTCTACTGGGTCAAGCGGGTCGAGGAGTTCAAGAAGGACGGCCTGACCGTGACGGGCGGTTACCGGTACTACGGCTTCGAGGTCACGGACGTCGCGAAGGGCAAGGCTGCGGCTCGCTACTGCGAGGACCAGAGCAAGGCGTACAACAAGGTGATCAAGAGCGGTGAGGTCCAGCGCACCCGGCCGAGCGACAAGGACTTCGTCCTCTACACGGTGCAGACCGCCAGGGACTCGGCCGGTGACTGGCAGGTGACACAGCAGAGCTGGAAGAAGGGGGACGCGACGTGCCTCCAGGGGCAGAGGTGATCATGCTGCGCCCGGCCCTCCGAACAGCCGTGGTCATCGGTCTCCTCGCGGCGCTGGGGACCGGCTTCCCCGCGAACGCGGGGGAGACCACCGGGGGTGATTCGGGTACCACCGAACCCGATCAGCCGGGCGACGACTCCGGTGGCGACTCCGGCAAGGGTTCCATCGGCGCCCACGTCCGGATCAGCCGGAGCGGGACCGGCTCAGGGCGACCCACCACGCCCGCCACCTCGGCGGACGTGGACTGGAAGCCCCCGGCCTGCTGGTACGAGCCCATGTACACCCCGGACGAGTACGAGAAGTTCATCAAGAGCGCGTACACCGGGGCCAGGGAACCGGCGGCCGGCTACGCGAGGAAGCGCGCCGGGCAGAAGTACCACAAGGGCGACAAGGGCCTCTGGTGGCAGGTGCAGTTCCGCGACGAGAAGTACTCCAGTGTCTGTCCCGTCACCACCGACAACTGGGAGATCTGGGTCCCGCCCGTCGACCCCGCTCCCGATCCGCACAAGCTCACCCCCGAGATCCTCTCCGAACTCGCCTACAACGCGACCGTGTTGCCGACCCCGCCGGTCGTGCTGAAGCCCGGGGCGGGGCGGCTCGTGGTGAATCTCGGGACGCGGGTGACGCTGGACGGGGACTTCGGCCGGGTCTGGACGACCGCCGCGCTCGACCACAAGGGCGTGCGGATGGCCGCGACCACGGTCGCCACCCCCGTCGCGCTCCGGGTCGACGCCGGTACCGCGGACGCGGACCCGCGGTCGTGCACGTACGACCTGGTGGAGCGCGGCGGCGGGTACACAGTCGACAGCGCGGGCGCCGGGTGCGAGGTCACGTACCGGCGCTCCTCCGGCGACGCGGCCTACCCCTTCCGGGCGTCGATCACCTGGAAGGTCACCTGGACCGACTCCGCCGACCCCGACGGACCGGCCCGCGCGCCGGGGCTGCCGGACGGCCTGTCCACCGTCGAGCAGGACGTGACGGTCCGGGAGATCCAGGCCCTCAACCGCGCCCGGGTGACGCGCGGTTCCGCGGGGCGCGTTCATCGGGTCGGGTGACGTCCGTCCGTCCGTCCGCCAGTCCGCCCCTTTCTTCTGGCCGTCTGCCCGTTTGCCCGTCTTCCTGTTCGCCTGTCCCTCCGCCGTGAGCGAATCGTGCCGCCTTCATGAACACAGCGTGAGGAGTGGCCCGGTGGCGCGGACGTACCGACCGGCGGCCGGATTCGCTTCCGCACAGCCGGACCGGGTGGACGAATGCCCCCGCAACCTGCGCTTTCGCGGCCCGAGTTGCAGACGGACAACGAATTGCCCTGTGTGGCGCGGGTGTTCGGAAGCACCTTGAGGGGCTTATGTGCGGCTGATACGGTGCGATGGCTTGACACTCACCCCTGCGGTGGCTAATTGCCCAGGTCGGGCGGTACGTCCGGGTCGTCCCGGACGTCGGTTCACGGGCGGCCCCGGGTGAAGTGTCCTGATTCGCAGAGAATCGACGAGCGCGGCACAGAACAGGCAAGAGAACACGGCACTGAACGCGGTGCCGACTGAGTACTGGTCGAGACCAGCTTGGGCTTACGGGGAGCGTTTGCGTTGAAGATCCAAGAGCGTACGGGGGCGGGCGCGGGACGGCCCGGCGCTCCGGCTCATCCGTCGGTCGGTGACCGGCTTCCCACACCGCCGCGCGAGCGCAAGCCCGCGCTCGCCGCACTCGCGGTCCTCCTCATCCTCGTCGGCGCGCTCGGCGCGACGATGCTGGTGCTCCAGGCCGGTGACCGCGTCGAGGTCGTCAAGGTGACGAAGGAGATCCCGGCGGGCGGCTCGGTCAGCACCGCCAACACGACCTCCGTGCTGGTCGCCGACGACAGCGGCGTCGCGTACATCCCGTGGAAGCAGCTCGACGCGCTCAAGAAGCTGAAGGCGCTCAACCCGATCCCGGCCGGGGTCATCCCCGTGGGCCAGATGTTCGGCGACAGCGCCGGGGTCGCCGAGGGCAAGGCCACGGTCGGGCTCTCCCTCAAGGCCGGTCAGTACCCGAACGGTCTGGAGAGCGGGGACACCGTCGCCGCCTACCGGGTCGGCAGCAGCGGCTCCGGCAGCGGCTCCGGCTCCGGCTCCGGCAGCGGGTCGGGCGGTTCGGCCTCGGGCAGCGCGAACACCCTGATCGTGGATCGGGCCAAGGTCGACTACGCCCGTTCGGAGAAGGGCGACGAGCTGGTCGGGAGCACCAACCTCCCGGTCACGCTGATCGTCGACGCCGACCAGGCGGCGGCGCTCGCGCAGGCCGCCTCCGCCAACGAAGTGGCTCTCGTCCGCGTCTCCGGCAACTAGAAGGCGGCTCCGCACCCCATGGCCCTCATCGCCCTCGCCGCCGACAAGGGTTCCCCCGGCGTCACCACCGCGGCCGTCGCCCTCGCGGCGGTCTGGCCGCGCCGTGTCCTGCTGGCCGAGACCGACCCGGCAGGCGGCGACCTCGTCTACCGCAGCGCCGCCGCGCACGGCGGACCCCTGAACCCCAACACCGGCATGCTCTCCATCGCCGCCACCGCGCGCCGCGGCCTGGTCCCCGACCAACTCTGGGACCACGTACAGCCGTTGAGCGGCGGGCTCGACGTGCTCGTCGGGCTCGGCGGGGCCGAGCAGGCCACCGGGCTCGCCGGTCTCTGGCCGACCCTCGGCCGGGCCTTCGCCTCGCTCGCCGACTCCCCGAACGCGCCCGCCGACGTCATCGCCGACTGCGGCCGCATCAGCGGCGACACCCCCGCCCTCGAACTCCTCCCGCACGCCGCCCTGGTGCTGCTGATCGCCCGCACCGAGCCCGAGGCCATCGCCCGGGTCCGCGACCGGGCCGCCGTCCTGACGACGAAGCTGCACGGCGGTCCGCACGGCGCGGGCGGCCTCGGCACACCGCAGATCGGGGTCGTGCTGGTCGCCGACACCGGCGAGGCCGCGAAGATCTCGGGCCAGGTCGACACCATGCTCGTGCACGCCCGGACCGGCGCCCGGGTGGTCGGCACCATCGCCGACGACCGCGCGGGCGCCGACCAGTTGGCCGGGCGCAGGCGGGGACGGCTCGACAAGTCGCTCCTCGTCCGCAGCGCCCGCAAGGTCACCGCGGACCTCCAGCAGCAGTACGGCGCCGCCTGGTCGGTGCCCACCCCGCCGCCGCACGCGGGGGCCGGCCGATGACCGCGGTCGACCACCAACTGGTCAAGCGGTTCCGGCAGGACGCGGGCGACCGCATCTCCGAGCAGCGCAGGCTCGACCAGGCCGGCGGCGTCACCCCGATGTCCCCCGAGGACGAACGGCAGTACGCCCGCGCGGTGATCGCGCAGATCCTGGAGGAGAACGCCCGCGCGGAGATCAACGCGGGCCGCACCCCGCTGGACGCCGAGACGGAGGAGCAGTACGCGGCGGCCGTGCACGCGGCCCTGTTCGGCGTCGGGCGGCTCCAGCCGCTGCTCGACGACCCGGACGTCGAGAACATCGACATCAACGGCTGCGACCAGGTCTTCGTCGGGTACGCCGACGGCCGGGAGGAGAAGGGCGAACCGGTCGCCGAGACCGACGAGGAACTGATCGAGCTGATCCAGGTGCTCGGCGCCTACTCGGGTCTCTCCTCGCGCCCCTTCGACACCGCCAACCCGCAGCTCGACCTGCGGCTGCCGGACGGCTCCCGGCTGTCGGCCGTGATGGACGTGGCCCGCCGCCCGGCGCTCTCCATCCGCCGGGCCCGGCTGGGCAAGGTGTTCATCTCCGACCTCGTCGGCAACGGCACGCTCAGCCCCGAGGTCGCGCACTTCCTGGCCTGCGCGGTCCGGGCCCGCAAGAACATCATGATCGCGGGCGCCACCAACGCCGGGAAGACGACCCTGCTGCGGGCCCTCGCCAACGAGATCCCCCCGCACGAGCGCCTCATCACCGTGGAGCGCGCCCTCGAACTCGGCCTCGACACCTTCCCCGAACTGCACCCGAACGTCGTGGCGTTCGAGGAGCGGCTGCCCAACTCCGAGGGCCAGGGCGCCATCTCGATGGCGGAGCTGGTCCGCCGCTCGCTGCGCATGAACCCGTCGCGGGTCATCGTCGGCGAGGTCCTCGGCGACGAGATCGTGACGATGCTCAACGCCATGTCGCAGGGCAACGACGGCTCGCTCTCCACGATCCACGCCAACAGCTCGAGCGAGGTCTTCAACCGCATCTCCACCTACGCGTTGCAGGCCACCGAACGGCTGCCGATCGAGGCCAGCCAGATGCTGATCGCGGGCGCCGTCAACTTCGTCGTCTTCGTCCAGCGGCGCAACGACTTCCAGACCGGCGGCCGCCTCCAGCGCGCGGTGACGTCGGTGCGCGAGGTCAACGGCGTCGACGGCCGGGTCCTGTCCAGCGAGGTCTTCGCCGAGGCGCACGACGGACGGGTCGTCCCGCACGCCCCGATCTCCTGCCTGGACGACCTGATCGCCCAGGGCTACCGGCCCACCGGGACATGGGGGTGAACATGACGCCAGTCGCAGCGGGCCCGCTCGGATCCATGGGCGGCCTCTTCTCGACGACCGTGCTGTACTCGGTCGGCTGCGGAGTCGCCGTCGGCGGCGGACTCGCGCTGCTCGTGGCGGCGATCCGCGGGCTGCCCGCGAGACCGGCCCACGAGCGGCAGAAGGCCGCCGAACGGGCCGCGGAGATCGTCCGGTTCGCCGGACGGCGCGGCTCGCTCGCCGCCATCGTCGCCGTCGTCGTCCTGCTGCTGACCCGCTGGGCGGTGGCCGGGATCGCCGCCGGGGTCCTCGTCTTCTTCTGGGACCGGCTGTTCGGCGGCGCCGGGGAGGAACGCGCCGCCATGCGCCGGGTCGAGGCCCTCGCCTCCTGGACGGAGTCGCTGCGCGACACCATCGCGGGCGCCGTCGGCCTCGAACAGGCCATCCCGGCGTCGGCGCGGGCCGCCGCCCCCGTCCTGCGGCCCCATCTCGACGCGCTCGTCGACCGGTTGAGGTCCCGCACCCCGCTGCCCGAGGCGCTCCAGCACCTCGCCGACGAGATCGACGACGCGTCCGCCGACATCATCGTCGCCGCGCTCATCCTCAACGCCCGGCTGCGCGGCCCCGGTCTGCGCCAGGTCCTCGGCGCGCTCGCCAAGTCGGCCCGCGAGGAGGTGGACATGCGCCAGCGCGTGATGGCCCAGCGCTCGTCCACCCGGCGCTCGGTGCAGATCGTCGTCGCCGTCTCGATCGCGTTCGTGCTCGGGCTGTCCGTCTTCAACCGGGACTTCGTCGAGCCGTACGGCACCCCCACCGGCCAGCTCGTCCTGGCCTGCGTCTGCGGCCTGTTCGCGCTCGGCTTCTGGTGGCTGCGCAAGCTCTCCACCATCGAGACGCCCGAACGGTTCCTGGTCCGCGACGACTCCGCCGTCCGGCTCGTCCGCCCGCGCACCGCACCCGGCCAGAGCCCGCAGCAGGAAGAGGGGGTACGACGATGAGCCTGACGATGCCCGTCCTCGTCGGCGCGATCCTGGGCCTCGGCGTGTACGTCCTGGTACGCGCCCTCGTCCCGGCCCGGCGCAGCGCCGTCTCGCAGGTCGCCCGGATCGACGCGATGCGGGCCCGCGGCGCCGCCTACGAGTCCGCGCGGCAGAGCGCCGCACAGGGCAGGTTCGGCGGACTGCGGGCCCAAGTGGGCCTGCGGGTCTCCGAGTTCTATCTTCAGCAGGGCTGGGAGCAGCGCTCGCTGCGGGCCGATCTCGCCGTGCTGGACCGGAGTTGGGAGAACTTCCTCGCCACCAAGGTGCTGCTGGCCGTGGCCGGACTGGTCTTCGGCCCGTTCCTGTTCGCCGTGGTGTGGACGATGAGCCTCGCCGAGGGCCCGGTCGTGCCGGTCTGGCTTGCGCTCGCCTGCGCGGCCCTCTTCTTCTTCCTGCCCGACCTGGAGGTGCGGCGGGACGCGGCCGACAAGCGCCGTGACCTGCGCCGGGTGATCGGCGCCTATCTGGACCTGGTGTCCATGAGCCTGGCGGGCGGGCGGGGTCTGCCGGAGGCGCTGATGGCGGCGGCCGAGGTCTCCGACGGCTGGGCCACCCAGCGCATCCGCAACGCCCTCGCCGACGCCCGCATCACCGGCACCAGCCAGTGGCAGGCGCTCGGGCGGCTCGGCGAGGACATCGGGGTGGAGGAGCTGAAGGACCTCTCCGCCTCGCTGGCGCTGGTCGCCGACGACGGCGCCAAGGTCAGGGAGTCGCTCGCCTCCCGCGCCGAGACCATGCGGCACCGCGAACTCGCCGAGATCGAGGGCAGCGCGGGCGAGAAGTCGCAGTCGATGCTCGTCGCGCAACTGCTGCTGTGCGCCGGGTTCCTGGTCTTCCTGATCTTCCCGGCGGCGATGCGGGTGTTCCAGGTGTCCTGACGCGAGCCCACCCGAGTCCCGCACCGACCGAACCGCCACCCCGTCCGACCGCGTCCCACCGGACGCATCGACCCCACCGAACGCAGCGAACGGCAACCGAAACGGCACACCGCCGCCGGTCGACCGGCGCCCTGCCTCCGAGAGGACAACCCACCATGAAAGCGCGGAACTTCTTCACCGGTGTCCCCGCCGTCGACCTCCTCGTCACCTTCTTCCAGGGCCGGGTGCAGCGCGTCCGCTCCGGTGAACTCGACCGCGGCGCCTCCGCGGTGGAGTGGGTCATCATCTCGGCGGTCGTCGTGGCGATCGTCGGCGTGGTGGCCGCGATCATCAACACCGCCCTCAGCGACGGCGCGAACAAGGTCGGCGACTGCATCAAGGGCGCGAGCGCCAGCAAGACCTGCTGAACGCGCCGACGGGACAAGGGTCTACGGGGATGCCGGTGCGTGTACGCCGCTGGGCACGCCGCCGGGTGGAGGCCGCCTCCGCCCGCGGTGAGTCCGGCATGACCGCGATCGAGTTCGTGCTGCTCACGCCGGTCCTGTTCTTCATGATCTTCGCGACGGTGCAGTTCGCGCTGTACTTCTTCGCCGATCACGTCGCCCAGGCCGCCGCGCAGGCGGGTGCGCGCAAGGCCCGCGCCACCGCGCACGACCAGCCGGGCGCCTGGCGGGGCGAGGCGCGGGACGTGGTGGACAGCTACATCCGCCAACTGGGGCCGCAGTTGGTCCTGGCCCCGGACGTGACGATGCGTCAGCCCGACGCGGACACGGTGGGGGTGGAGATCACGGCCCGCATCCCGACCGTCTTCCCCGGCCTCGACCTGACGGTGCACGCGCGGTCGGAGGGACCGGTGGAGAGATTCGTACGGGACGACGGGGCGGGCGGCCGATGACCCACCGCACCGCAGCCTCCGCCGCAGCGCCCCACGCCCGGCGGGCACGCGCCCGGGTGAACCCCCTCGGCAGGGCGGCCGCCGACGACCGGGGTCCGTCCGCCGCCGCCGACCGGGGTCCGTCCGCCGACGACCGGGGCCTGTCCACCGTCGAGGTGGTCATCCTCGCCCCGGTGATGATCATGTTCATCCTGGTCCTGGTGGCGTTCGGACAGCTCGTCGACGGCCGCGGAGCCCTGGACGGCGCCGCCCGTGACGCGGCCCGTGCCGGTTCGATCCAGAAGGACCACGCGACGGCGATGTCGGAGGCCGCGCGGGCCGCCGAGGCCGACCTCGCCGACGTCTGCTCGGGTCCGGTGAACGTCGTCCAGACCAGCCAGGGCTTCGTCTCCGGCACGATCTTCACGGTCGAGGTGAGCTGCCGGGTGCGCGGCCTGGCCATGCTGGGCCTCGACATCCCCACCACCCTGACGGCGCGCTTCAGTTCACCCCTCGACCCCTTCCGGAGGACCGCGTGAGCAACCTCCGCGCCACGGCCCGCCGTTGGCTCGCCGACCGCCGGGCCCGCCTGGACGACCGGGGTTCGGGAGCAGGCGCCGTCATCGTCTTCGCGCTCGTCTTCCTCTCCCTGTCGGCGTTCGTCATCGATGGCGGGATGTCGATCTCCAAGCGGGAGCGCGCCGCCGACATCGCGGAACAGGCGGCCCGTTACGCGGCCCAGGACATCGACCTGGACGCCCTGTACGACGACGAGGGCGGCGCGGCGCCCATCAACTACCAGAACTGCGACGCCCGGGTGAAGACCTTCGCCCGCACCATGGACCTGAGCGGCGCGGACATCGCGGCCACCCACTGCGTGACGGCGGACGCCGACGAGGTCCGCGTCGAGGTCCAGCTCACCTACGCGCCGGTCTTCACGGGCCTGTTCTACGGCGGGAACGTCGTCGTGCACGGGGACGCCGTGGCGGAGAACGAGGTGGGGTGAGCGACACGACCACGAACCCGCCCACCACCCCCGACGCCGACCGACGCCCCGCAGCGGACGCCGACCGTTGTCCCGCGCCCGACGCCAACTGCCGTCCCGCGCCCGACGCCAACTGCCGTCCCGTACCTGCCACCGACCGCCGTCCCGCACCACCCCATGACCCACGCCCCGCCCGCCGGAGGCACCCCGCCCCCGCCCGCCGAGAGCACCCCACCTCTCTCCCTCCGCTCCCTCCCCTCCGCCCCTCGACCGTGCGAACGCTCCCTCCCTAAGATCTCCGTGGGCTCCACGCGCCCCGCCCCGCCCCCCCATCCCCAGCCCCGACCACAGGACCCAGGACCCCCGTCATGCCGCGACGCCGCACCTCCAGCTCGTCAAGCTCCACGGCTCCGCGGAACCGGACGCCGCAACCCGTGCGCGTCCAGCGGCGTACCGTCGGCGACGTGCTGCGGGCGCTGCTCGCCTTCGCCGCGCTGCTCGTCCTGCTCGCCGGGGTGCCCGCGGCCCTCGTCCTGTTCATCGGGTGGCCGCTGCCCCACGGGGTGCCGAGCCTGGACTGGCTGCGCAGCGAGATCACCGTCTCGACGTTCCTGAACATCCTGACGGTCGTCGTCTGGCTGGCCTGGGCGCAGTTCACCGCCTGTGTGCTGGTCGAGGTGAAGGCCGCGCTCTCCGGTGTCGGCGTCCCCGGGCGGGTGCCCGGCGCGGGCCCGAGTCAGCTCCTCGCCCGGCAGCTCGTCGCCGCGCTGCTGCTGGTCGGGGCCACCGCGGCCGGACTCACCCCCGGGCTCTCGCAGCTCGGGCACTCCGTCGAGGGCGGCCAGAAGCCCGCCGTCGCCGCCGCCCGGCAGACGCCCGGCCTCTTCGCGCAGCAGCAGGAGCGGGCCGCCGACGGCGCCGCCGCCGTCGCCGCGCAGGCGTCGGTGGCCGCCGCGCACGCGGACGCCGCCCACCGGCACGGCGACACGAAGTACTACCGGATCCAGCCGCCCGAGGGCCGCCACCACGACTCGCTCTGGGAGATCGCCCAACGCCACCTCGGCGACGGCCGCCGCTACAAGGAGATCTACGCGCTCAACAAGGACCGCGTGCAGCCCGACGGCTCCAGGCTCTCCGAGGCCAGCCTGATCAGGCCCGGCTGGATCATGGAGATGCCCGGCGACGCCCGCGGCGGCGACCTCGTCGAGGCGCCCGGCGCGACCGCGGGGGTCCCCGCGGAGGTCCGGCGGCAGATCGCCGACTACGCCGGGAGCGGCGACCGGGCCCGGGACGGCGCCGACGCACACGCCCCCGGCGGCACGGACACCGCGCC
>NZ_FMCI01000187.1 GCF_900091845.1 Streptomyces sp. SolWspMP-5a-2 | reverse complement strand
ACGCCCCGGCCGAACCCGCCAAGCCCACGTCCGAACCCGCGAAGCCCACGTCCGAACCCGCGAAGCCCACGTCCGAACCCGCCAAGCCCGCGCACCCCGCCGGTGACGCCACGGCCGCGCCCGCCGAGACCCCCGGCGAGGACACCCCCGCCAAGTCCGCGAGCGCCCCCGCCGATAAGGCCCCCGCCCCCGGCGCGGCCGTCACCCCGGGCGCGGACGACGACGTCCCTGACGACGCCGACACGGACGCCGACGCCGACGCGGCCGACACGGACGCCGACACCGATGTCACCCCCGACGGCGACTCCGGTGCCGACTCCCCCGGGGAGCCCGGTGCCGACCCCGGCCCCGAACCGCTCGACCACCCCACCGCCGTCTTCAAGGCCGTCCGGCCGCCGAAGCCCGAGGTGGACCAGCCGACCACCATGCTGAAGCTCGGCACCGGTGCCGAGCGGGCCAGCAAGTTCGTCGCGCTCAAGCCGCTCGACGAGCCGCCCGCCCGCACGCCCGCCGAGGCCACCGCCGCCGTGCCGCAGGTCGGCCCCGAGCTGACCCGGCAGCAGCCGCTGCCGCCGAAGCCCCCGCTCGACCTGCTGGCCGAGCTGACGAACACCCCGCCGCCCCCGCAGACCCCGGTCCGCACACTGGTCAGGCGGGTCAAGATCTGGACCCCGCTGGTCCTGCTCCTGATCCTCGTCTTTGCGATCGCGCAGGCTTTCCGCCCGCTGCCGACGCCCACCCTCGCGCTCACCGCCGAGGACTCCTACACCTTCGACGGCAGCCGGGCGCAGCTCCCCTGGCCGTCCGAGGGCCAGGGCAGCCTGGACGTGAACGGCATCGGCACGATGGGCGCCTTCGGCAAGCAGACGCCGGTCGCCATCGGCTCCGTCGCGAAGGCCATGACGGCGTACGTCGTCCTCAAGGACCACCCGATGAAGTCGGGCTCGGACGGCGCGAAGATCACGGTGGACGCCCTCGCGGAGAAGGAGGGCGGCTACGACAAGGACGGCGAGTCGACGCTCAACACCGTCAAGACGGGTGACGTCCTCACCCAGCGGGACGCGCTGTCGGCCATCATGATCCCGTCGGCGAACAACATCGCGCGGCTCCTCGCGCGCTGGGACTCCGGGTCCGAGGCGGACTTCATCAAGAAGATGAACTCCACCGCCGAGGAGCTGGGCATGAAGAACACCACCTACACCGACGCCTCCGGCCTCAAGGAGACCACCGTCTCCACCGCCGAGGACCAGGTGAAGCTGGGCAACGCCCTGGTGCGCATCCCCGCCCTGATGGAGATCACCAAGCTGCCGAGCTGGAAGGACCCCTCGGGCCAGACCTGGCAGAACTACAACCGCCTGGTCCCCTACAACGGCGCCCTCGGCATCAAGACCGGCACCACCACCAAGGCGGGCGGCAACCTGCTGTTCGCGGCCACCAAGGACGTCGACGGGCAGACCGTCACCGTCGTCGGCGCGATCCTCGGCCAGCACACCGCGCCGATCATCGACACCGTCAACCAGGTCAGCAAGACGGCGATGATCGCCGCCCAGGACGCGCTGAAGTCGGCGAAGATCCTGAAGAAGGGCGACGTCGTCGGGTATGTGGACGACCAGCTCGGCGGCCACACGCCCGTCGTCGTCACCAAGGACGTCAGCGCGGTCGGCTGGTCGGGGCTGAAGGTCAGGCTGTCCTTCGACGCCGACGACGTCCCGCACACCGCGAAGGCCGGCACCACCGTGGGCACGCTCACCGTGGGCGACGGGGACGGCGGCGCTGTCAAGGTCCCGGTCCAGCTCCAGAGCGAGCTGGCCGAACCGGGCCTCGGCGCCAAGCTGACCCGGATCACCTGATCCCTCGCGCAGCCCGCCGGGACGCCCACCGCGGCGCCCCCCGGCGGGCTGCGTGCTAGCGTCACGAAACGGGGCAGGCCGTCGCGCACGGGACGCGACCCGGTGACCCCCGGGACGTGGCCGCGAACGGGCGGACGACGACGGCCGCCCGCGCCAGATGAAGACGGGACACCACGGGGAGTGCCTACAGGTGGCCACTGCGGAGCCGACACGTGCCGACGACGCCGAACCGGGCCCGGGAACCGGCCCACGAATACGCGTGCCCGCGGCGGGCGGTGAGAAGCAGGACCCCGGCCGCGACAGCGGCCCCGGCGCCCCCGCCGGACCCCTCACCCGCGCGCTGCTCGCCCTGCGCGAGCGGCTGCTGCGGCACCCGGTGCTCTCCGTCACGGCCCTGGCCGGACTCCTGCACATCGTCTGGTTCTTCACGTTCGCGAACAGTGGCGGTGACCTCGCGGCGCAGGACGCGTGGGCCGAGTTCGTCGGCCGCCACCCCGACTCCGCGTACAACCTCGCCTGGTACGGCGGCATGCACCCGGTGTCCTACAGCGTGGTGTCGCCCTACCTGATGTCGCTGCTGGGCGTACGGACGACGATGATGATCGCCGGCACCGTCTCCGCCGGGCTGCTGACCATGATCCTCATCCGCAGCCGCTCGGTGCGCAATCCGCTCTGGGCGTCCCTCGCCGGCGTCTTCGCCTTCCTCTGCAACGCGGCCTCGGGCCGGGTCACCTTCGGCCTCGGCACGGTCTTCGCGCTGGGCGCCGTCGCCGTCGTCTTCTGCTGGCCCCACCGCTGGCGCCACAAGCGGTGGGCCAAGGCGCTCTGCGCGGCGCCGCTCGCCGCGCTCGCCACCATGTCGTCCCCGGTGGCCGGTCTCTTCGTGGGCCTGGTCGCGGTGGCGATGTTCCTCCAGAAGCGCCGCCCCGGCGCCTGGGCGCTCGGCCTGGCCCCGGCCGCCGTGGTCGCCGTCTCGGCGTGGCTGTTCCCGTTCTCCGGCACCCAGCCGATGAAGTTCGGCTCGGTCGTGCTGCCCTTCCTCTTCGCCGTCCTGGTGGTGTTCCTCGTCCCCAGGGAGTGGACGACGGTCCGGCTGACCTCCGGGGTGTACGCGCTCGGGGTCCTCGCGGTCTGGGTGGTCAGCTCCCAGATCGGCTCCAACATCACCCGCCTGGCGATGCTGTTCGGCGGGGTGGCCCTGGTGGCGGCGCTGCCCTTCACCGTCCGCGGCTCCCGCAAGTGGTACACGACCGCGCTCGCCGCCGCCGTCTTCACCGGCTGGATCGGCTACAAGTCCGTCGACGACGTCGTCCACACCACCCCGACCGCCTCCTGGGCCCGCGAACTGGCGCCCCTCGTCAACGAGTTGCAGAAGGTCGGCGCCGAGAAGGGCCGGGTCGAGGTGGTACCGGCTGCCTCGCACCGGGAGGCGTCCGCGCTCGCCCCCTACGTCAACCTGGCCCGCGGCTGGAACCGCCAGGCCGACATGGAGCGCAACCCCCTCTTCTACGACGACACCCTCAACTCCGCCAACTACCACGAGTGGCTCCAGCGGTGGGCCGTCCACTTCGTCGTGCTGCCCAAGGACCAGCCGGACGGCGACGGCGGCGAGCGCGAGCGCGAACTCGTCCAGCGCGGGATGCCGTTCCTCAGCCAGATCTGGGGCGACGCCAACTGGCAGCTCTTCCAGGTCACCGACCCGGCCCCGCTCGCCGAGCCGAACGCCGTCGTCGACCGCGCCGAGCAGGGCGAGATGACGATGCGGGTGAAGAAGGCCGGACGCGTCCTCATCCGCATCCCGTACTCGCCGTGGCTGAGCATCGTCGACGCCGACGGCAAGAAGCTCCCCCCGCCCCAGGAGACGGAGGAGTCCAAGCACCGCGGCGACGGCACGGCCAGGACCTACGACAACGTCAACGGCTGCCTGACGGAGACGGAGAAGGACGCCAAGGGCGACAAGTGGACGATGCTGGTGGCGCCGAAGGCGGGCACCTACCGGCTGGCCGCCCCCTACACGGTCCCCCGGGGAACCCCCTGCCCGGACGAGCTGAAGTGACCGGGCGGGGGCGGGCCGGGGCGGGTCAGCCGAGCTGGCCCTCGACGGCGGCGACGACCTCGGGGGAGTCCGGCTCGGTCTGCGGGGAGAACCGCGCGACGACCGCGCCGTCCCGGCCGACGAGGAACTTCTCGAAGTTCCAGCGGATGTCACCGGTGTGGCCCTCGGCGTCGGCGAAGCCCACCAGCCGCTCGTAGAGCGGGTGCCTGCCCTCGCCGTTCACCTCGACCTTCTCGGTCAGCGGGAACGTCACGCCGTAGGTCGCCGAGCAGAACTCCGCGATCTCCTCGGCGCTGCCCGGCTCCTGCCCGAGGAACTGGTTGCAGGGCACCCCGAGCACGGTGAAGCCGCGGTCCGCGTAGCGCTCCTGGAGCCGCTCCAGGGCCGAGTACTGCGGGGTCAGGCCGCACTTGGAGGCCACGTTCACGATGAGGACGGCCCGGCCCGCGTACTGGCCGAGGTCCGCCGAACCGCCCTTGAGGGCGTCGATCCGCACGTCGAGGGGTGCGGTGCCTTCGGTCTCTGAAGTCGTCATGAGCGGATGCTAACGCCGTCCGGCGCGGGCCCGGAGAGCGGGCCCGCGCCGGACGCACGGGAGGCGGCGCCGTACCGCGCCGCCACCCGCTACTCCTTCACCGCGCCCGCGTTGGCGCCCTGCACGAAGTAGCGCTGGAAGCAGAAGAACAGCGCCGCCACCGGAAGCGTCGCCAGCAGCGCCGCCGCCAGCTTCAGCGGGTACTGCGTGCCGCCGCCGAGCCCGCCCGAGACCATCCGGGCCAGCCCCACGGTGAGCGTCTCGTACTCGCTGGACTGGGTGGAGACCAGGAAGTGCGTGAACTCGTTCCACGACCCCTGGAAGGAGAGGATCGTCAGCGTGAGCAGAGCCGGGCGGGCCATCGGCAGCACCACCGACCAGAACGTGCGGAACACGCCCGCGCCGTCCACCCGCGCCGCCTCCTCGACCTCCCTCGGGACCGACTCGAAGAACTGCTTCATGATGAAGATCCCGGCCGCGTCGACCATCAGCGGCAGGATCATGCCGGTGTAGGTGTCGAAGAGACCGAAGGTGTTCAGCACCAGGAACCGCGGGATCAGCAGCGCCACGTTCGGCACCGCCATCACCGCGAGCACGAAGCCGAACAGCACCCCGCGGCCCCGGAACCGCAGCCGGGCCAGCGCGTACCCGGCCATCGCGTCGAACAGCACCCGCCCCGCCGTCACGAAGACCGCGACGAACGCCGAGTTGCCCAGCCAGCGCAGGAACGGGACCCCGCTCGCCGACCGGCTCAGCCCGAACAGCCGCTGGTAGGCGGCGGTGGTCGGAGTGGTCGGCAGCAGGCCGAGCGGGTGCGCCGCCGCGTCCGGGTCGGTCTTGAAGCCCGTCACCAACTGGAGCACGAACGGCAGCAGGTACAGCAGGCCCACCGCCGCCACGGCCGTGTAGCCCAGCACCCGCAGCGGACGGGCGAAGCGGGGGAGGACCGGCGACGCCGGGGTCGGGCTGCTCATCGGCTCCTCCGGTTGCGGGGCGCGCGCTCGCGCAGCAGGTAGCGCTGCGCGGCGGTCATGGTCAGGATCAGCGCGAGCAGGATGAACGCGATGGCCGCGCCCTGCCCGAAGTCGGCGTCGTCGAACGCGGAGGAGTACGAGAGGAACGCCGGGGTGAGCGTGGTGTTGCCCGGCGCGCCCTGGCTCATCACGTACACCTGGTCGAAGACCTGCCAGGTGGAGATCAGCCCCAGGGTGAGGACCAGGAAGAGGACCGGCCGCAGCGCGGGCAGCGTCACGTACCGCAGCATCTGGCGCCGGTTGACCCCCTCGATCGCGGCCGCCTCCTCCAGCTCGCGCGGGATGTCCTGGAGCGCCGCGAGGAAGATCAGCATGAAGGTGCCGGACGTCGTCCAGACCGCGAGCAGGATGATCGTGCACATCGCGACCGACGGCCCGGCCAGCCACTCGAACCAGGACAGGCCGAGGAAGGAGTGGTCGGCGAGCGGACCCGTCGGGTGCCCGGTGTCGACCAGCCCGAGACCGCCCAGGAGCATGCTCAGCACACCCCGGGGATCGTTGAACCAGTTCGGCCCCTTCACCCCGATCCAGGACAGCGCCGTGTTGACCGCGCCGCTGCCCTGGAACAGGAAGAGGAAGATCGTGGAGACCGCGATCGAGCTGGTCACCGACGGGAAGAAGAACGCGGTGCGCAGCGCCGAACGGGCCCGCAGCAGACGCTGGTTGACGATCAGCGCCAGCCCGAGCGCGAGCACGGTCTGCACCGGCACCGTCAGCAGCACGTAGTAGGCGTTGTTGCGCAGCGAGGTCGCGAACAGCGTCCGGTCGAGGCCGTCGTCGACCAGCAGGGCCCGGTAGTTGTCCAGACCGGCGAACTTCGCCTGGCCGCTGAACGGGTTGGACTGCCCGTCCCAGTGGAGCAGGCTCACCCACAGCGCCATCAGGATCGGCAGGACGAGGAAGAGGCCGAGCACGATCACCATGGGGCTGACGAAGAGCCAGCCCCAGGCACCTTCGCCGCGGCGCCCCGCACGCGGGGCTTGGTCGGCGCGGGGCGCCGCGGCAGGGCCGGGCCCGCCGGACGCGTCAG
>NZ_FMCI01000139.1 GCF_900091845.1 Streptomyces sp. SolWspMP-5a-2 | reverse complement strand
CGCCACCGTCGTCGGCGGGAGCGCGCTGCCCCCGACGATCAGCGCGGTCTGCGAGTCCGGCGGGCTGGTGTCGCTCAGCGGCGCGGCGAACACGGTCGCCGGGAGCGGGACGGAACGGTCCTCGCCGTTGTCGGCGTTGGTGTCGGTACCGGCCCACGGGGTGGCACCCGACGGCACACCGGGCGCCTCGTCGCGGGCGGCGCCACCGGCCTCCGGCCACGCCGTCCCGGCCCCCTGCGTCGGAGGCAGCGCAGCGCCACCCCCACCCCAGGAACCGGAACCCGAACCCGAAGGGGAACCGGAGCTGGAACCGGCACCGGAGCCCGCCCCAAAGCCGGATCCCGCACCCGAACCGGACCCGGAACCGGAACCGGACCCGAAGCTCGCGCCGGAACCGGCGCCCGCGGCGGCGGCCGGGGCTGCGGCGGCCCCGGGACGCGGAGCCGCGCCCACGCCGGACCCCGCACTCCCGGACCCCGCGTCAGCGCTCTGGTTGCCACTCCCGTTCTCGCCGCGCCGGTCCGGGATGCCGAGCTTGTCGGCCGCCTCCTGGAGCCACTCGGGCGGACTCAGCAGGAACGACGTCTGGTTGAGGTCCACCCGCGCGGCCGCGGGCGGCGCGGGCTCGTCCTCGGGGTCGGGGCGGCCGTACTCCTCCTCGTAGCGGCGGATCACCTCGCCCACCGGCAGCGCGGGCCAGAGCGTGGCCTCCCCGCTGTCCCGGGCGATCACCAGCCGCTGCCCGCCGCCGTCGGACCGGGGCCCGTCGGGACGGTCCTCGGCCCACAGCACGAAGCCGAGGTCGAACTCCCGCACCCGCACCGCGCGGTGCTGGTACGACGGCATGTCGCCGTTGATCCACTCCTCGGCGCGCTCCTGCGCCTGCGCGTAGGTCACCATCGTCCAGTCACTCCCCCGCGGACGCCACGGGCACCGCTCGCGCGAAGCCGCCGTCCACCATCAGGTTCGCCACGGTCTCCAGCTCCGGCGGGGAGCCGGCGAGCCGTGAGAGGAACGTGTCGAAGTCGTCGCCGCACGGCAGCAGCAGCCGTTCCACGCGCTCGGCGGGCGCCCAGGACGGGTCGGCGTCACGGGCGTCGTCGTAGGCGCAGAACCACACCGAGCCGGGCCGTTCGCCCTTCACCTTCACCGCGAGCAGGCCGCCCTGGACGAAACCGACGCCCAGGTAGTCCTTGGTCAGGTGATCGCGCAGACACTTGTTGACGTACACCAGGTCGTTGACGGCGGCCTCGTCGCGGACGGTGAAGAACGGCTGGTCCACCAGGAGCCCGAGGGCCGGGTCGAGCGCCGTGCCCACCGGCGCGCAGCCGCCCGCCGCCTTCAGGAACGACCGGTAGGCGCCGGGCAGCCGGTAGCCGAGGTCCTCCTCGACGCCCTGCACCTGCCCCTCGGTCACCGCGGTCCCCGACTTCGGCAGCCCGAAGTGGGCGGGCCTGGTCTCCTGCAGCGGGCGGGTGCCGCGCTTGTCGTGGTCGACGGCGGACCTGGCGATGCCGCCGTGGTGCCGCAGCAGCGCCTTGACCTCCACCGGCACGAGGTACAGGCGCCGGGTGTCGACCACGTGGTGCCAGGTCCAGCCGTGCGGGGTGGCCACGCTCGGCACCGTGTCCCACAGGTCGTGGCCGGTGGCGGCGAGCGCGGCGTTGGCCGACACGTAGTCCGTGAGCCGCAGCTCGTCGACGCCGAAGCCCTCCGGCGGCTCCGCGATCTCGGCGGCGGCGCGCGCGTAGGCCGAGAAGTCGGGGTAGCCGTGCTCGTCCATCCGCACCCCGCGGGGGTGGCGGGCGGCCCGGACCGGATCCGGGAAGTGCACGACCTGCCCGGCGTAGGCCGCGTTGGGCGGCACGGCGCGTGCCTGGGCCTGGTGGCTGGGAGGTGCCCCCAGTCCGGGCCGACCTGTCGTCATGGCGGTTGCCCCCTGCGGCGTTCTGTACGGGGATGGCGACCGTGCCCGGCCCCACTCCCGTATCGACTGTTCGACTGCCTCGTCCGACCTGCTGCGACCGCTGCGCCTGCTGCGACCGCCGCGAGGTCTCCGTCCGTTCCGTCCGTCCACCGCGCCCGGCCGCCTCTTCCGGCCACCGTTCCCGGTCACCGCACCCGGCCGCCGTTCCCGGCCACCGGGCCGACAGCCGTTGCCGACCGCCGTTCCCGACCGCCGTTCCGGCCACCGGGCCCGACCGCGTGGGCCCGGCCTCCGCGCCCGACACGTACATCGGACACCGCGCCCGGAACGTTCACCGGAACGTTCATCGGAACGCCGACCGGAACCGTGCCAGGACACCCGTCCGACATCTGTGCCGAATGTTGCCTCCGCCACGTCGCGCCGGATCACGCGTCCCGCAGGCCGATCCGTCCGGGCGACCGACTCCGACCGGAACCGACCGGATCGGAGCGGGACGGACCCGAACAGACCGTCTCCATGCGTCAACCGCATGGATCGCGGTGCGGACAGCCTATGCCGTAGGACCGCACGGGTCACCGGGCACCGGCCGTCCACCCCCTCCCCACCGTGACCAGCCGTCACCCGGCCGTGACAGCCCGCCCACCGCAGGGCGTGTCGCACCGCCCCAGCTACCGCAGGGGCCACGGGATTTGGCACTCTGTTCCTCGCCGGGGGATGCTCGGGAGGGGATGATGATCATGAATGCGACGCAGACGGGTCCGCATGCGGAGGCCCGCACCACCGGGGCCCGCACGGGTGCGGCCGGCGACCCGCGGGTCGGCTGGAGCAGCACCGAGGCCCCGCACACCCCCGTCCTGCGCCACCGCCGCGACGGCATCCTCCCCACCGTCGCCGCCGCCCTCTCGGTCCGCGGCGCCACCCTCACCGGCACCGCCGCCCGCGGCGACCAGGCACCCGAACTGCACCCCCTCGTGCAGGACTTCCTCGACACCCTCGGCAGCGCCCAGCGCGACCGCTGGACCGGCCGCTGCGCCGAGACGATCCTGATCTCACGGCACATCTCCACCGCCGACGCCGGGCGCAGCAAACGGGCCGCCCGCAAGCCGATGACCAACGGCGAGGCCCGCAAGGCCCTCAAGCAGGCCAAGCTCACCGCCCGCCGCATCCGCGAGGACGGCGACCCGCTGCACGGCAGCTTCGCCGCGCCCTGCCGCGCCTGCGCCGCCCTCAGCGCCCACTTCGGCGTCCGCGTCGTCGAACCGGCCATCCCCGGCCCCGCGGGCTGACCCGCCCGCCGCACCACCGGGCGCCACCGCCGCGCCCTCCCACGACCTCGACGAACGAAGGCAGATGCACGCCGACCGCACCTCGACCACCCGCTTCGCCGTACCCGTCGACGCCGCGCTGCGCGACGCGGGCTGGCAGCCGGGACGCTGGGACATAAAGCAGGCCGAGATCTGGGCCGACACCCTGCGCGACCACGTCTCCCCCGGGGGCCACCGGCACGCGGTCTTCCCCGCCGCGGTGGAGGCGTGGGCGGAGTTCGGCGGCCTCGACATCTCCCCGTCGGGCCCCGGACGGCAGATCGCCCCGGCCGCGTTCCACCTCGACCCGCTGCACGGGCTGCACATGGCCCGCACCCTCGCCGACCTCGGCCGCGCCCTCGACGCCGAGGTCAGCCCGCTCGGCGTGGAGACCGACAGCCGGTCGCTGCTGGCCATCGACGACGAGGGCCGCGTCTACACCCTCGACCACACCGGGGACTGGTACCTGGGCCCGACCATCGACCGCGCCCTGGCCACCCTGGTCTCGGGCCTGAACCCGGTCCGCCTCACCGCGGGCTGACCCCCGCCCGAGCACCCGCCGCCGGGTCAGGCGGCCGCCGGGATCACCGCGGAGACCCGGAAACCCCCCGCGTCCGTCGGCCCGGACACGAAGACGCCGCCCAGGGCGACGACCCGCTCCCTCATGCCGAGCAGACCGTTGCCGCCGGACGGCAGCCGGGCCGAGGACGCCGAACCGGCCTCCGGCGGTGGCTCGTTCTCCACCTGCATCGCGATCTCCACCCCGCGATGCGCGAGCCTGATGTGCGTCTTGGCTCCCGCCGCGTGCTTGTGGACGTTGGTCAAAGCCTCCTGCACCACCCGGTACGCGGTCTGCTCGACCTCCGCCGGATAGGCCCGGTCGTCCCCCTCGACCGACAGGTCCACGACCATCCCGGCCGCCGCCGACTGGCCGATCAGCTCGTCCAGTTCGGACAGGCAGGGCCCGTCCCCCTCCTCCACCGCCCGGGACGCCGCGACCGCCGCCGCGAGCCCCACCGCAGCCAGCGGCACCGCGCGCTCGGGCCGCCGCGCGTCGTCACCGCTGCGCAGCACGCCCAGCATCTCGCGCAGCTCGGTCAGCGCCTGCCGCCCCATGTCCCCGACCAGCGCCGCGTTCCTGACGGCCTTCTCCGGGTCCTTGCGGGCCACGGCCTGGAGCGCCGCCGCATGCACCACCATCAGACTCACCCGGTGCGCGACGACGTCGTGCATCTCGCGCGCGATCCTGGTCCGCTCCTCGTTGCGGGCCCACTCGGCGCGCTCCTCGGCCCGCTCCGCGAGCAGCTGCAACTCGCGTTCGAGACTGTCCGCCCGCTCCCGCAGGCTCTCCATCAGCCGGCGCCTGGCCCCCACGTACAGGCCCAGCAGCAGCGGCGGCGCCGTGACGCCGACGGCCGTGGTGATCGCGGCGAACGGCACGAACCAGTCGCCGAGGTCGAGGGTGCCGCGCGCGATGTCCTGCCGGACCCGCACGAACATGACGATGAGCATGCCGACCAGGGACATCCCCGCGAGCGAGGCGATGATCCGGCGCGGCAGCTCCGAGGCGGCCAGCGTGTAGAGGCCGACGATGCCCATCAGATAGCCCATCTGGGCCGGAGTGATCGCGATCGCCACCAGGACGACCGCCATCGGCCATTTCCTGCGCACCAGCAGCGCGGAACCGGCCAGCGCGCCGAAGGCGACACCGGCACCGGCCGGGATCCCAGCGTCGGTCGCGAACCGGATCCCCTCGGCGACGCACTCCACCGCGGACACCGACGCCAGCGCGACGTCGAGCACGGCGCCGCGCCGCCGCTCCCACCACCAGGGCCCTCCCCGGGCCGAGGCGTGGTCTTCCCCCGTCGTGGTCATAGCCTCCACCCTACGGGCGCCGCCACCCGCTTCTCCGCCGAGTTTCCAGGACCGCGGGGGTCCCGGAACGGCGGTCGAACAGCCGCGGAACGTCCCGACATCCCTCGAACTGCTGAACAACTCCCTGTTCACCCCCGGACGCCCCCGTTCCGCACGAACGCTATGCCCATGGCACTTTCACCCGACACCCACACCTCGTACGAAGCCCTCCGGAAACGCGCGGTGGAGCTGCGGAGCGCGGGGCGCAGCCTGCGGCAGATCCGCGACGAACTGAAGATCTTCAACAACGACCTCCTGCACCGGCTCGTCGAGGGGGAACCCCTGCCGGAGCCCGCGGAACGCCCGAGGAGCAAGGACGCCCTGCGGGCACGGGCCCGCGAGCTGCGGCTCCAGGGGTGGACGTACGACCGGATCGTGCTGGAGCTGGGGTGCTCCAGGAGTTCGGTCTCGCTCTGGGTGCGCGACCTGCCGCGGCCGGAGCGCCCCGCCGCGCAGGAGCAGGCGAGACTGGCGGCCCGCAAGCGCTGGGAGAACGAACTGGCGGTGCGGGACGAGGAGCGGAGACGGGCCAAGACGGCGGCCTCGGCCGAGGTCGGTCCGCTCTCGGACCGCGAGCTGTTCCTCGCGGGCGTCAGCCTCTACTGGGCCGAGGGCTCCAAGGACAAGCCGTACGCGCGCCGGGAGAGCGTCATCTTCGTCAACAGCGACCCCGGCGTCATCGAGGTCTACCTCGCCTGGCTTGGCCTGCTGGGCGTCGGACCCGAGCGGATCCGGTACAGCGTCATGATCCACGAGAGCGCGGAGGTGGAGGCCGCCGAGCGCTACTGGGCCGGCCTGGTCGGGGCGGACCGGTCCGCTTTCAACAAGACGACCCTCAAGAAGCACAACCCGAAGACCGTCCGCAAGAACATCGGCGAGTCCTATCGCGGCTGTCTGGTCGTCAGGGTCCTGAAAGGCGCCGACCTGTACCGTCGCATCGAAGGCTGGTGGTGCGGCATAGTGGTGTCCGCACGCCGGGCCGATCAACAGAATCGGACATAGCGCGTGATCCTTCCCGGATCGTCTAAAGGTAGGACAAACGGTTTTGGTCCGTTGAATGAGGGTTCGAGTCCTTCTCCGGGAGCCCGATCCACCCCCTCCGGGTCCTGACAGCCACTGTCAGGACCCGCTCTCATGTCCCCCGGGAAACGCGCCGGTATCCTGCGGATGTCCCCATCGTCCACAGCCGAAGGGCAACCCCGTGAGCGTCCATCGCCCGGCAGCCGTCGTCGTTCTCGCAGCGGGTGAGGGCACCCGTATGAAGTCGGCCACTCCCAAGGTCCTCCATGAGCTCTGCGGGCGTTCCCTGGTGGGCCATGTGCTCGCCGCGGCCCGCGAGTTGGAGCCGCAGCACCTCGTGGTCGTCGTCGGGCACGCGCGGGAGCAGGTCTCCGCCCATCTCGCCGGGGTCGACCCGGACGCGCGCACCGCGGTGCAGGCCGAGCAGAACGGCACCGGGCACGCGGTGCGGATGGGCCTGGAGGAGCTGGGCGGCGGTGTCGACGGCACCGTCGTCGTGGTCTGCGGCGACACCCCGCTGCTGACCGGCGCGACCCTGCGCGCCCTCGCCGAGACCCACACCGGGGACGGCAACGCCGTCACCGTGCTGACCGCCGAGGTCCCGGACGCGACCGGGTACGGCCGGATCGTGCGGGACGGGACGACCGGCGCCGTCACCGGCATCGTCGAGCACAAGGACGCCACCGAGGCGCAGCGGGCGATCCGGGAGATCAACTCCGGTGTCTTCGCGTTCGACGGGCAGTTGCTGGCGGACGCGCTGAAGAAGGTGCGGACGGACAACAGCCAGGGCGAGGAGTACCTGACGGACGTCCTGGGCATCCTGCGCGAGGCCGGGCACCGGGTCGGTGCGTCGGTGGCGGGTGACCACCAGGAGATCGCGGGCATCAACAACCGGGTGCAGCTGGCGCAGGCGCGCCGGGTCCTGAACGACCGGTTGCTGCGGGACGCGATGCTGGCCGGGGTGACGGTGGTCGATCCGGCGACGACCTGGGTCGACGTGACGGTGACGTTCGAGCGGGACGTGCTGGTGCACCCGGGGGTGCAGTTGCAGGGCGCGACGCATCTGGCGGAGGGCGCGGAGGTCGGGCCCAACAGCCGGTTGCGGGACACCCGGGTGGGCGCGGGCGCGCGGGTGGACAACACGGTGGCCGACGGCGCGCAGGTGGGGCCGGGGGCGACGGTGGGTCCGTACGCCTATCTGCGGCCGGGCACCCGGCTGGGGCCGCGGTCGAAGGTCGGTACGTACGTGGAGACGAAGAACGCCTCCGTGGGTGAGGGGACGAAGGTCCCGCATCTGTCGTACGTGGGGGACGCGACGATCGGTGAGTTCACGAACATCGGTGCCGCGAGTGTGTTCGTCAACTACGACGGGCAGGACAAACACCACACCACGGTCGGCTCCCACTGCCGTACCGGGTCGGACAATATGTTTGTGGCTCCTGTCACCATCGGGGACGGCTCGTACACCGCCGCCGGCTCCGTGATCACGAAGGATGTGCCCCCCGGCTCGCTGGCCGTGGCCCGTGGCCAGCAACGGAATATCGAGGGTTGGGTGGCTCGCAAGCGTCCGGGGAGCGCCGCCGCGCAGGCCGCCGAGTCGGCCTCGCGTGCGGGTACGGGCGAGGACTGACCTGAAAGCGG
This sequence comes from Streptomyces sp. SolWspMP-5a-2, assembly GCF_900091845.1. Lineage (GTDB taxonomy): Bacteria > Actinomycetota > Actinomycetes > Streptomycetales > Streptomycetaceae > Streptomyces > Streptomyces doudnae. Next base: position 41,800 of record NZ_FMCI01000139.1, on the reverse strand, counting down.
TGCCCTGAACACCGCGTACCGTGATAGAGCACGCCACCAGCTGAGACCTCTGAGGAGACTGTGCTGTGACCGGGATCAAGACGACCGGCGAGAAGAAGATGATGTTCTTCTCCGGCCGCGCCCACCCCGAGCTTGCCGAGGAGGTCGCCCACCAGCTGGGAGTGGACGTCGTTCCCACGAAGGCCTTCGACTTCGCCAACGGCGAGATCTACGTCCGCTACCAGGAGTCGGCGCGCGGCGCCGACTGTTTCCTGATCCAGAGCCACACGGCTCCGATCAACAAGTGGATCATGGAGCAGTTGATCATGATCGACGCGCTGAAGCGCGCGTCGGCCCGCTCCATCACGGTCATCGTGCCGTTCTACGGCTACGCCCGGCAGGACAAGAAGCACCGCGGCCGTGAGCCCATCTCGGCCCGGCTGATCGCGGACCTGATGAAGACGGCGGGCGCGGACCGGATCCTGACCGTGGATCTGCACACCGACCAGATCCAGGGCTTCTTCGACGGCCCGGTCGACCACCTCTTCGCGCTTCCGCTGCTCGCGGACTACGTGGGCGCCAAGGTGGACCGCGCGAAGCTGACGGTGGTCTCGCCGGACGCCGGGCGGGTGCGGGTCGCGGACCGCTGGTGCGACCGGCTCGGGGCGCCGCTGGCGATCGTGCACAAGCGCCGTGACAAGGACGTCGCCAACCAGGTCACCGTGCACGAGGTGGTCGGCGAGGTGAAGGGCCGGGTCTGCGTCCTGGTCGACGACATGATCGACACCGGTGGCACGATCTGCGCGGCGGCGGACGCCCTGTTCGCACACGGTGCGGAGGACGTCATCGTGACGGCGACGCACGGTGTGCTCTCCGGTCCCGCGGCCGACCGGCTGAAGAACTCCAAGGTGAGCGAGTTCGTGTTCACCAACAGCCTGCCCACCCCGGGCGAGCTGGACCTGGACAAGATCACGGTGCTGTCCATCGCGCCGACCATCGCCAGCGCGGTCCGCGAGGTGTTCGAGGACGGTTCGGTGACGAGCCTCTTCGACGAGCAGTGAACCTGCTGGTCACCGGGTTCTGAGTGATCGATTTTCCTGCGGCCTCCCCCGCCGAGTAGACTGCGCGAGTTGCTCGGCGAGGGAGGCCGTTTCCCGTTCCACGGGGTTCGGCGATCCGTTATCGACGCGCTCTTCGTAGCAGGCCGTTCGTGGCCGGGTGACCGCATCCGCCTTCACCTCTACGAGGAGTGATCATCATGTCCGAGGTCAAGCTCGCCGCCGAGAGCCGCACCGAGTTCGGCAAGGGCGCCGCCCGCCGCATCCGCCGTGACAACAAGGTCCCCGTCGTTCTGTACGGGCACGGCACCGACCCCCAGCACCTCACCCTCCCGGGTCACGATCTGCTGCTGGCGCTGCGTACGCCGAACGTCCTGATCTCCCTGGACATCGAGGGCAAGGGCAGCGAGCTGGCGATCCCGAAGTCCGTGGTCCGCGACCCGATCAAGGGCTTCCTGGAGCACGTCGACCTGCTGCTCGTCAAGCGTGGCGAGAAGGTCACGGTCGAGATCCCGGTCCACGCCGAGGGTGAGCTGGCCCCCGGTGGCAACCTGCTGGAGCACGTCCTGAACGCGCTGCCGGTCGAGGCCGAGGCCACCCACATCCCCGAGTCCGTCACGGTCTCCGTCGAGGGTCTCGAGGCCGGTGCGTCGATCCTCGCGAAGGACATCACCCTGCCGAAGGGCGTCTCCCTGACCGTCGAGGACGACGCGGTCGTGCTCCAGGTCCTGGCCGCGCAGGCCGAGGAGGAGTCCGCCGAGGACGAGGAGACCGCGGGCGAAGAGGCCGCCGAGGCCTGATCCCGCCTCCCCTTTCGACGGTTCGTCAGCCGCTGTTCCCTCCCGGGGGCAGCGGCTGGCGCGTATCAAGGAGACATGGACGTGACCACCCCCGCCAATGGCCCCTGGCTCGTCGTGGGCCTCGGCAATCCCGGACCCGAGTACGCGATGAACCGGCACAACGTCGGCTTCATGGTGGCCGATCTGCTGGCCGAGCGGATCGGGGGGAGGTTCAAGCGGGCCGGGAAGGCGCAGGCGCAGGTCGTCGAGGGGCGGTTCGGGCCGCCGGGTCCGCTGGGCCGCCGGGTGGTCCTGGCCAAGCCGATGGCGTACATGAACCTCTCGGGCGGCCCGGTGAACGCGCTGCGCGACTTCTACAAGGTGCCGGTGGCGAACGTCGTCGCGGTCCACGACGAGCTGGACATCGACTACGGGACGCTGCGGGTGAAGCTGGGCGGCGGCGACAACGGGCACAACGGTCTGAAGTCGATGACGAAGGCGATGAGCGCCGAGTACCACCGGGTGCGGTTCGGGATCGGCAGGCCGCCGGGGCGGATGCAGGTGGCGGACTTCGTGCTGAAGGACTTCTCGGGGACGGAGCGCAAGGAGCTGGACTACTTCGTGGACCGTGCGGCGGACGCCGTCGAGTCGCTGGTGACCGAGGGGCTGGAGCGGGCGCAAAGCACGTACAACTCCTGACTTGTCCCACCCCGAGTTGACCGCGCGCAGTGCCATGGCCAATGATCCCGGCCATGCCAGCCACCTCCGCCCCGCCCCGCCGGGCCCCGGGTTCCGTCCTGCGGTTCGGGCGGCTCGCGTCGATGGGCACGCTCACGCTGCTGATCCTGGTCGCGGGGGTGTGGGCGTCCTGGGGCACGGCGCAGCACGTGATGCTCACCAAGGGGCGTGAGCGGGGCGCGATGAAGGTGACGGCGTGCGGGGAGAGCACCTGCTCGGGCCCTTTCGCGCCGGTCACCCCGGGGTCGCAGCCGCGGGCCAGGGTGGTGATCGGGAAGTCGGTCGCGGTGCGCGCGGGCCGTTCCTACGACGTGGTCGTGAAGCCGGGCGGGGACGAGGTGGTCCGTTCCGGCCCGGCCGGTGTCCTCTACGCCTGGGTGCCGCTGGCGGGGGCGCTGCTGCTGGCGTCGGTCGTGGTGGCGGGCGGGCTGCGGCTCACCCGGCCGGGCTGGCTGCTGGCGGGGGCGGGGATCGCGCTGCTGACGGCGACCTTCGTGACCGTGTAGGGCGGAGCGGGCGGGCGCCCGCGGCGACGGACGGAAAGGGGTGCCCCCGGGCGGGGGCACCCCTTCGTCGTGCCGTGGTGGGTCCGCCGGTCAGCCGGTGTTGCGCAGGCCCGCCGCGACGCCGTTGACGGTCAGGAGCAGGGCGCGGGCCAGCAGCGGGTCCGGGTCCTGTCCGGCGGCGGCCGCGTCGCGCTGGCGCTTGAGCAGGGTCACCTGGAGGTAGGAGATCGGGTCCAGGTAGGCGTCCCGGATGGTGAAGGTCTGCTTCAGCACGGGGGTGGCGGCGAGCAGTTCGCTCTCGCCGGTGACGCGGAGCACCTCGCGCACGGTCAGTTCGTGCTCGGCGCGGATGGTGTCGAAGACGTGCTTCAGCTCGTCGGGGACGAGGGTGTCGACGTAGTGGGACGCGATCCGCAGGTCGGTCTTGGCGAGCGTCATCTCGACGTTGGAGATGAAGTTGCGGAAGAAGTGCCACTGTCCGTGCATCTCGTCCAGGACGGTGTCGAGGCCCGCCTCGCGCAGCGCCTTGAGTCCGGAGCCGACGCCGAACCAGCCGGGCACGATCTGCCGGGACTGGGTCCAGCCGAACACCCACGGGATGGCGCGCAGGCCGTCGAGGGAGACGCCGGAGCCGGGGCGGCGGGAGGGCCGTGAGCCGAGGTGCAGGTCGGCGAGCTGGTCGACCGGCGTGGAGGCGAGGAAGTACGTCGGCAGGTCGGGGTCCTCGACGAGCCCGCGGTAGGCGGCGTGCGCGGCGTCCGAGACGACGTCCATGGCCGCGTCCCAGCGGGCGAGCGCCTCGTCCGACTGGCGGGGCGCGGTGTGCAGCGCGGACGCCTGGAGGGTGGCGGCGACGGTCAGTTCGAGGTTCTCCCGGGCCAGCGACGGCACGAGGTACTTGTCGGAGATGACCTCGCCCTGCTCGGTCACCTTGATCTCGCCCTCCAGGGTGCCCCAGGGCTGGGCGAGGATGGCGTCGTGCGAGGGGCCGCCGCCGCGGCCGACGGTGCCGCCGCGGCCGTGGAAGAGGCGCAGCCGGACGCCGTAGCGGTGGGCGACGTCGCGCAGGCGGCGCTGGGCGCGGTGGATCTCCCACTGGGAGGTGGTGATGCCGCCGAACTTGGAGGAGTCGGAGTAGCCGAGCATGACCTCCTGGACGTCTCCGCGCAGCGCGACCAGGCGCCGGTAGGAGGGGTCGGAGAGCATCTCCTCCAGGATGGTGTCGGCGGCCTTCAGCTCGTCGGTGGTCTCCAGGAGCGGCACGATGCCGATCCTGGCCCAGCCGGCGTGCAGGTCGAGGAGTCCGGCCTCGCGGGCCAGCACGGCGGCGGCGAAGACGTCGTCGGCGCCCTGGCACATGGAGATGATGTACGACTCGACGACCTCGGGTCCGAAGACCTCCAGGGCGCGCTTGACGGTCTGGAAGACGCCGAGGGTCTTCTCGCCCGCCGCGTCGACGGGGGCGGGGTGGGGCCGAGCGGGCGGCGGGAGCGCAGTTCCTTGGCGAGCAGCTTGGCGCGGTACTCGCGGGGCATGTCGGTGTAGCGCCAGGACTCCTCGCCGAGCCGGTCGAAGAGCTGACCGAGGGCGTGGTGGTGGGCGTCGGCGTGTTCGCGGACGTCCATGGTGGCGAGCTGGAGGCCGAAGGCGGAGAGGGTGCGGATGGTGCGGTTCATCCGGCCGTCGGCGAAGAGGCCGCCGCGGTGCTCGCGCAGGGAGGTCTGGATGAGGACGAGGTCGGCGAGGAGTTCGGCGGTGCCGAGGTAGTCGCGGCCGTCCTCGTGGGGGGTGCCCTTGGCGAGGCGCTGCTTGGTGTTCTCCAGCTTCTGCCGGATGCAGGTGGCCTTCAGCCGGTAGGGCTCCTCGGCGTTGAGGCGCTTGTAGCGGGGGCTGATCTCGGGCAGGAGTTCCAGGTCGGCGCGGAGGGAGTCGAGGAGTTCCTCGGTGGCGCCGGTGTAGCGGATGGAGTTGGAGAGGAAGCCGCGCAGCTCGTCGATCATCTCCAGGGCGTCGTTGATGCCGTGCTCGTGCTGGAGGATGAGGACGTCCCAGGTCACCTGCGGGGTGACGTTGGGGTTGCCGTCGCGGTCGCCGCCGATCCAGGTGCCGAAGGTGAGCGGGCGGGTGTGGTCGGGCAGGGTGACGCCGACCCGCTCCAGCTCGGCGGTGAGGTCCTCCAGGACGTCGCCGACGGCGCCGGCGTGGAGTTCGTCGAGGTAGTAGATGGCGTTGCGGGCCTCGTCGGCGGGCTCGGGGCGCACCACGCGGAGTTCGTCGGTCTGCCAGACGAGGTCGATGTTCTCGGCGAGCCGGGTGTCGTAGCGGCGCCGGTCGGCCTCGATGACCGGGGTCTCCAGGAGGGTGGCGATGCGCCGGAGCTTGTTGAGGACGGAGCGGCGGGCCGCCTCGGTGGGGTGGGCGGTGAAGACGGGGCGCACGTTGAGGTTGGCGACCGTCTGCCGCAGGTGCTCGGGGTCGGCGTCCTTGAGGCGGTCGGCGGTGCGGGCGAGGAGGCTGCCCTCGGCGGCGCGCTTGGCGCGCAGTTCGCGGCCGCGGTGCACCTGCTCGGTGACGTTGGCGAGGTGGAAGTAGGTGGAGAAGGCGCGGACCAGCTTCGCGGCGGTCTCCAGTTCGATGCCGCGCAGGAGTTCGGCGGCTGCCTCGCCGTCCTCACGGGTGAGGCGGCGGACCTTCTCGACCAGGTCGAGCAGTTCGGGCCCCTCCTGCCGGACGAGGGCCTCGCCGAGGAGGTCGCCCAGGCGCCGGATGTCGGCGCGCAGCTCGCTGCTGGTGGTCGTGGTCTGGTCGTCGGCACTGCTCACAGGTGCGGCTCCTTGCAGTGTTGAAGCTCGTCCGAGTGGGGAACCCGGCGGCCAGGGGCCGGGCGGCTGGCGCCGCTCGTCTCTCCGGGCGTGCGGGAATGAAACAGAGCGGACCGCGCTGTCCGACCGTCTCCAAGGATAGGTGTCCGGGCTGACGCGCAGGATCTCGGGCTCTTGCCGCGGGGCGGCGCACTGCCATACTTACGTCGCCGTAGGTTACGGAACCGTAGGGACCGCTGTAACGGAACCCGGGCACGGTGGCCGCGACCGCACCGGCATCTGCCTCCATCCTCGACCCCACAGGGGACGCCCATGACCTCAAGGTCCGATGTGATCGACGACGCCCCGCCGCAGAACGGCGGCCGGTCCGCCACGCTCGGCGGCGAACAGAAGCGCTCGATCGAGCAGATCTCGCTGCTGCTCTTCATCATTGTTCCGTTCCTCGCGCTGGTCGCGGCGGTGCCCCTGGCGTGGGGCTGGGGCGGAGTGAGCTGGCTCGACCTGGGCCTGCTGGTGTTCTTCTACTACCTGGGCTGCCACGGCATCACGATCGGCTTCCACCGGTACTTCACGCACGGGTCCTTCAAGGCGAAGCGGCCGCTGCGGATCGCGCTCGCGGTGATGGGGTCGATGGCGGTCGAGGGGCCGCTGGTGCGCTGGGTGGCCGACCACCGCAAGCACCACAAGTTCTCCGACGCGGACGGTGACCCGCACTCCCCGTGGCGGTTCGGGGAGAGCGTCCCGGCGCTGCTGAAGGGCCTGTGGTGGGCGCACATCGCATGGATGTTCGACGAAGAGCAGACCTCGCAGGAGAAGTACGCGCCCGACCTGATCAAGGACCCGGCGATCCGGGCGATCTCCCGGCAGTTCGTGTACTGGACGGCGCTGTCGCTGGCGCTGCCCCCGCTGATCGGCGGTCTGGTGACGATGTCCTGGTGGGGTGCGTTCACCGCGTTCTTCTGGGGGTCACTCGTTCGGGTGGCTTTGCTGCACCACGTGACCTGGTCGATCAACTCGATCTGCCACGCGGTCGGCAAGCGTCCGTTCAAGTCGCGGGACCGTTCGGGCAACGTGTGGTGGCTCGCGGTGCTGTCCTGCGGTGAGTCCTGGCACAACCTGCACCACGCCGACCCGACCTCCGCGCGGCACGGTGTCGAGCGCGGCCAGCTCGACTCCTCGGCCCGGCTGATCCGCTGGTGCGAGCAGCTGGGCTGGGCCTCCGACGTGCGCTGGCCGTCACGCTCGCGTATCGATTCCCGCCGGAACCCGGACCAGGACGGCTCCCGGCGCCGGAAGGAGACGGCCGAGGCGGCATGATTGACGCCGTGGCGACCGACTCCAGCAGCACCCCGAGCAACGACAAGCAGCGGCGGGTCCGCCGCACCCGGATGACCGGTGCCGAGCGCCGCCAGCAGTTGCTGGAGATCGGCCGCACCCTGTTCGCCACGAAGGGGTTCGAGGGCACGTCGGTGGAGGAGATCGCCGCGAAGGCAGGGGTCTCCAAGCCGGTGGTGTACGAGCACTTCGGCGGCAAGGAGGGGCTGTACGCGGTGGTCGTGGACCGCGAGATGCGGCGGCTGCTCGACATGGTCACCGGTTCGCTGACCGCGGGCCATCCGCGTGAGCTGTGCGAGCAGGCGGCGTTCGCGCTCCTCGACTACATCGAGGAGTACACGGACGGGTTCCGCATCCTGGTCCGCGACTCCCCCATCCCGCAGTCCACCGGTTCCTTCGCGTCCCTGATCTCGGACATCGCCACGCAGGTGGAGGACATCCTGGGCCGCGAGTTCAGGAACCGGGGGTTCGACTCGAAGCTGGCGCCGCTGTACGCGCAGGCGCTGGTGGGCATGGTCGCGCTGACCGGCCAGTGGTGGCTCGACGTGCGCCGGCCGAAGAAGGCGGAGGTCGCCGCGCACCTGGTGAACCTGGCCTGGCACGGGCTCGACGGCCTGGAGCAGAAGCCCCGCCTGATCGGCCACCGCAAGAACTGACCGGCCGACGGGGGGCGGCCACCGGCGGACGGGGCTCCGCCCGCTCCCCCAGGTCCCGGCTCCGCGCACGCGGCGGGCCACCACCCGTCCCCGGCACGCACATGACGGCGGGCCCCCAGCCGTCCCAGGCTGGGGGCCCGCCGTGTCTCCCCGGCGCCGCGGCGTCAACGGGCCGGGGTGGTCCGTGACGCGGGGGCGTCAGTGCTTGAAGACGTCCTTGGCCTTCTCCTTGGCCTGACGGGCGTCGCCCTTCATCTGGTCGGCACGGCCCTCGGCGGTCATCCGCTCGTTGCCGACGGCACGGCCCACGGTCTCCTTGGCCTTGCCCTTCATCTGCTCGACCTTGGCCTGGCCCTTCTGATCCTCAGCCACCGCTCATCACTTCCCTACTGGTACTGATCGGACTCCGGTGCACAGTCCGGGTAACCGGCTTCTCCGGGCGCAAACCTCCCCTGTCCGCGCCGCCCCCCGCGTCAGCCGTCCCTGCGGGCCACCGCGAAGATCCGGCGGAACGGGAACGGGGTGCCGTGCGCGGTCGCCGGATAGGCGAGGCGCAGCGCCGCCCGGTACTCGGCGACGAAGGCGTCGCTGCCCTCGGGGTCGTCGGCGAGGGCGGTGAGGACCGGGCGCAGGCCGGTGCCCCTGACCCAGTCGAGGACGGGGTCCTCGCCGGTCAGCAGGTGGATGTAGGTGGTCTCCCAGACGTCGGCGGTGCAGCCGAGGCCGGTCAGCTCGGCCAGGTAGGACTCGGGGGTGAGGACGGCGTCGCCGTGCCGCAGGACGCCCTTCAGGCGGTCGCGCCAGCGGGCGGTGGCGGCCAGGTCGCGCAGCGCGCGGTGGCTGGGGGCGTCGAAGTTGCCGGGGACCTGGAAGGCGAGGACGCCGCCGGGGGCGAGGGCGCCGGTCCAGTCGCGGAAGCGGGTGGTGTGTCCCGGGACCCACTGGAGGGTCGCGTTGCTGACGATGAGGTCCTGCGGGGTGCCGGGGGTCCAGGTGCGGGCGTCGGCGGGGGTGAAGGCGAGGCTGCCGCCGCCCGGGGTGGGGCCCTCGTGCTCGGCGCGGGCCCGGTCGAGCATCTCGGGGGAGCTGTCGTAGCCGGTGACGCGGGCGGTGGGCCAGCGGTCGGCGAGCAGGGCGGTGACGTTGCCAGGACCGCAGCCGAGGTCGGCGATCAGGGGCGGGGTGCGGGGCAGATCGGGGACGCGGGCGAGGAGGTCGGTGAAGGGGCGGGAGCGGTGGTCGGCGTGGCGGAGGTACTGGGCGGGGTCCCATACGGGGGAAGTCATGCCGGTCATCCTTCCTCGTCATTTTTCTTGATGTCAAGAAACTTGAGATCAAGAGACTTCATGTCGACACAACCACTACACTGATCGTCATGGAGGACGAGGTCGATCGGCTGGTCGCTGCGTGGCGCCGGGAGCGCCCGGACCTCGACGTGGAACCGCTCGAGGTGCTCAGCCGCGTGAGCAGGCTGGCCCGGCACCTGGACCGGGCACGCCGACTGGCCTTCGCGGAGCACAGTCTCGAACCCTGGGAGTTCGACGTGCTGACCGCGCTCAGGCGGGCCGGGACGCCCTACCAGCTCTCGCCAGGACAGCTGCTGACCCAGACCCTGGTCACCTCGGGCACCATGACCAACCGCATCGACAGGCTCGCCAAGAAGGGCCTGGTGGAGCGGTTGCCCGACCCCAGCGACCGGCGCGGGGTGCTGGTGCGGCTGACCGGCGAGGGGCGCGACCGCGCCGATCAGGCCCTGGCCGGGCTGCTGGCCCAGGAACGGGCCATCCTGGCCGAGCTGTCCCGCGGGCAGCGCGGCGAACTGGCGTCCCTGCTACGCCAGTTGACCGCCCCGTTCGACAACATCCCCGGTTAGCTCGGCGGGTCCGACCCCGGCCCTGCGGGCGAGGGCGACGGCGGCGAGCGTGGAGTGCACGCCCAACTTGCCCAGCACGTTCTGCATATGGGTGCGCACGGTGTGCGGGGAGAGGTAGAGGCGCTCCGCGACCGCCTTGCGTCCCAGGCCCGCCACCATGCAGCGCAGCACCTCGCGTTCGCGCGGGGTGAGCGACTCCACCAGCCGCTCGCTCTCGGTGCGGTGCTTGCGGGCGGCCGTCAACTCCCGCAGGACACCGGTGAGCAGGGCGGGCGGCAGATGCGTCTCGTCGCGCAGCACCCCCCGTATCACGGTGAGCAGCCGCGACAGCGAGCAGTCCTTGGCCACCCAGCCGGAGGCGCCGGCCTGGAGGGCGAGCGCGGCGCGGCGCGGGTCGTCGCGTTCGGCGAGGACCACGAAGCGGACGTTCGGCTGCGCCGTGCGGACGCCGGTGACCAGGGAGATCCCGTCCACCGGGCCGTCCGACCCGGCCTCCTGGAGCGGGGCCGGGGGTCTGCTCCCCGGCGGGCCGCCGCCCAGGTCGGCGTCCACGAGCAGCACGTCGAACCGGCGGCCCTCGGCCGCGGCCCGGTCCAGGCTGCGCAGCGCGGCGGGACCGCTGCCCGCGGCGGTGACATCGACGTCGGGCTCGGCGGCCAGGGCGGCCGCGAGCGACTCGGCGAAGATCCGATGGTCGTCGACGACCAGTACTCGGATGCGAACCACGAAACCCCCTTCCCCGCGCTCGCTCTGGAGCGGGGGATACCTCATCGTCGGGAGACGGCACGGGCGCGGGCACGACGCCCGAGGCGCGATGGCAGCGGCGCGCGGCACGGCCGCCGCCGTGCGGAGACTGCTACCCCCCATGCGGACGTCGTACCCGCTTGTCCCGCCCCCTGATCAGCACCGGCCCCCACCGGTACCGCTCATCAGAGTACGGGCGGGGGCCGGGAGCGGAAGGCGAATCGCAGAACTGACGGTCCGGCGCGTTTATGGTGAGACACATGTTTCGTCTGGAGACAGAAGTCGACAAAACCCGGCGCGATCTTCTCCGTTCGCGGCTGCTGGAGAGCAACACGGCCACCTCGCCGGTCCTGCGGGCGCTGCGCGGAACCCCGGACGAGCGCGAACGGCCGCTGCACGTCTGGGTGTTGACCGAGGGCGGGGAAATGGCGGGCGGACTGGTCGGCCACACCTGGGCGTCCTGGCTGCACGTGACGTACCTGTGGGTGGACGAGCGGTGCCGGGGCGCGGGTCTGGGCGGGCGGCTGCTGGCCGAGGCGGAGCGGATCGCGGCGGCCGAGCGCGGCTGCGCGGCGGTCCGGCTGGAGACCTGGGATTTCCAGGCGCCGGACTTCTACCGCGGCAAGGGGTACGAGGTGGTGTGCGTGATCCCCGACTATCCGCCGGGTCTGACGGAGTACACGCTGGTGAAGCGGCTGGCACCGGGCGGGCAGCGCTAGCGGGAGGTCCCGGGGGCCGCGGGGGCGAGGTCGAGTTCCGCCCAGACGGTCAGCCCGCGCCGGGTCAGGCGGGTGCCCCAGCGGTCGGCGAGCGCATGGGTGATCAGCAGCCCCCGGCCGCGTTCCGCGCTGCCGCGCGCGGGTTGCGGACACACCGGCACGGGCGCCTGGCCGCCCTCGTCGGTCACCGTGACGGAGGCCGTGCCGAGGGTGAAGGCGCAGGCCACCGCGATCGTGCGACTGCGCGTGTGCTCAAGGGCGTTGGCAACCAGTTCGCCCGTGATCGACTCCAGGTCGTCGACCGGCGCCGGGTCGAGTCCCCGCGCCCGCGCCGCGTCCCGGACGTGCCGACGCGCGGCGCGGGCGGAGGCGAGATCGACACCGGACAGGGCGAGGGTGTCGGCGGCCCGGAGGCCGGGCGCGGCGAGCCGGTCGCCCCGGCAACGGGCGATGACGAGGACGTCGGCGAGGGCGTCGGTCAACTGGCCCACGACGTCCGGCGCTTCACCTCGCCGCTGCGCCCGGGACGCTTGCACGCGGCTCAGCAGGCGCTGGGCGAGGCCGAGTTGCACGGCCTCGATCTGATCGGCCATCCGGGAGACGGGACCGTCCGGACCGTCCGAGACGAGCAGGTCGGGGTGGCGGTGGGGGGCGGCCGGGGGGAGCCGGCGGACGAAGTGGGGGTCTCCGGGGTCGGTCAGCACGGCAACTCCTGACGGTGGGGATCAGATGGGAGGCATCTGTCCGCAAGCCTCCTCTCGGGCAAAGTTGCCCGCAAGTCTCTTCACCTGAAAGAGTGCCTTGGGGAAAGTTGCCTGTCATCGATGCCGTCCGGCAGTACTCTCCGCGCCAGGAGGTGGGATACATGACCGACGCCCAACCCAATCTGCACCGAAGGCGCTTGGGGCTCGAACTGCGCACGCTGCGCAAGGCCGCAGGACTGAACCTCTCCGAGGCGGCCGAGCGGCTGTGTCTCTACGGCGCACCCGCCCTGAGCAAGATCGAGAATGGCAAGCAGCGGGTTCCGGGCATCGCGCTCGCGGGATTCTTCGAGGTGTACGGGCTTGAGGACAAGGGCCGGATCGAGAAGATCCGCAAGCTCGCGTCGCTGGCGAACTCCAACAAGCGCGCCACCTTGCTGGAGCAGTTCCGCCAACCGGTGCCCGACCCTTTCGCCGAGTACCTGCATCTGGAAGAACTGGCTTCCAGGAACGAGACGTTCACCTGGACGGTCCCGGGCCTGCTCCAGACTCCCGACTACGCCCGCGCGATCGTGGAGCGTGGTCGCCAGTGGCGCAGCACGCGCGAGATCAACAACTTCGTCGAACTACGCATGGCCAGGCAGGAAGCCCTGTCCCGGGAGGACCCCCTTCACCTGTGGTCGGTACTCGACGAATCCGCGCTCCAGCGGGAGGTCGGTGGACGGCAGGTCATGAAAGCCCAACTTGAACACCTGCTGGAAGTGACCGAGGAGCACCAGCACGTGGCGCTTCAGATACTGACCTTCGCCTACGGGGCCCACGCCGGTGTCGACGGACAGTTCCACCTCCTGCACTTCCCGGTCGGCCCGCCTGTTGCCGCGGTCCACTCCCTGACAACATCGTTGTACCTGGAGGAAGATGGTGACATCGGACGCTACGAGATGGCGTTCAGCCACCTCCGCGGCGAAGCACTCAGCGCGGAAGCTTCGCGGCGTCATATCCACGATCTGATCAAGGACCGTTACGCATGAAGAAGAAGATCGACCTCACCGGCGCCATATGGGTCAAGAGCCACCTGAGCGATGGCAGCAACAACTGCCTTGAGGTCGCCTTCACCGACGGCGTGGTCGCTCTGCGCGACTCGAAGGACGTCGGCGACCCCGACGCCAAGATCCTGGTCGTCTCCGAGGACGACTACCGGGCCTTCACCGGCGGGATCGCCGGGGGACAGCGCGACCTGCTCCTGCCGTGACCGTCAGGAAGAAGGGGCCCTGCGCGGGCCCCTTCTTCCTGTGTGCTCGGGTCAGGACACCCGCAGCGCTCCCGCCGAGGGCACCGCCTCGAAGGTGCGCGGCGCGGTGAACCCGGCCGCGGCGAAGGCCGATTCGACGGCCTTGGTGACGGTCTCGACGTCGGCGGCCTCAGCCAGCACGATCGCCGAGCCGCCGAAGCCGCCGCCGGTCATCCGGGCGCCGAGCGCGCCGGAGGCCAGGGCGGTGTCGACGACCAGGTCCAACTCCGGGCAGGAGATGCGGAAGTCGTCGCGCAGCGAGGCGTGGCCCGCGGTGAGGACCGGCCCGATCGCGCGGGTCTCGCCCGACTCCAGCAGCGCGACGACGTGTTCGACGCGCTGGTCCTCGGTGACGACGTGCCGCACCAGCCGGACCACCTCGTCCTCGTCGCCCAGCCGGGCCAGGGCCGCGTCCAGCCCGTCGTAGGGGATGTCGCGCAGCGCGTCCACGCCCAGCAGCGCGGCGCCCTTCTCGCAGCCCGCCCGGCGCTTGCCGTACTCGCCGTCGCTGTGGGCGTGCTTGACCTGGGTGTCGACGACCAGCAGCCGCATGCCCTCGGCGGCCAGGTCGAGCGGGATCTGCCGCTGGGAGAGGTCCCGGGTGTCGAGGAAGAGGGCGTGGCCCCGCGTGCAGCAGGCCGAGGCGGTCTGGTCCATGATGCCGGTGGGCGCCCCGACGTACACGTTCTCGGCGCGCTGGCACAGGCGGGCCAACTGCCAGCGCTGGAGCCCGAGTTCGTAGAGGTCGTTGAGGGCGAGGGCGATCACGACCTCCAGGGCCGCGGACGACGAGAGGCCCGCGCCGGTGGGGACCGTCGAGGCCAGGTGGACGTCCGCGCCGGTGACCGGGTGCCCGGCCTCGCGCAGCGCCCAGACGACTCCGGCCGGGTACGCGGTCCAGTTCCGGTCGCTCTCCGGCGCCAGCGCGTCGACGCGCAGTTCGACGACGCCGCCCTCGACGTCCGCCGAGTGCAGGCGCAGCACGCCGTCGTCGCGGCGGGTGACGGCCGCCGTCGCCACGTGCGGCAGCGCGAACGGCATCACGAACCCGTCGTTGTAGTCGGTGTGTTCACCGATCAGGTTGACCCGGCCGGGCGCCGACCAGACCCCCTCGGGCTCGGCCCCGTACAAGCCGGCGAAGTCGTCCCTGACCTGCTGTGCCCCCACTAGTGCTCCTTCGAGATGTGCTGCGCGAACTCCCAGGCGTCCGCGACGATACCGGCGAGGTCCGTGCGCGACGGCTGCCAGCCCAGCCTCCGGCGGGCGGCGTCGGCGGAGGCGACCAGGACGGCCGGGTCGCCGCCGCGGCGGGGGGCGACGACCTCCGGGACGGGGTGGCCGGTGACCTGGCGCACCGTCTCGACGACCTCGCGGACCGAGAAGCCGTTGCCGTTGCCGAGGTTGCAGATCAGGTGCTCGCCGGGGGTGGCGGCCCGGACGGCGAGCAGATGGGCCTCGGCCAGGTCGGCGACGTGGATGTAGTCGCGCACGCAGGTGCCGTCCGGCGTCGGGTAGTCGTCGCCGTAGACGGAGATGGCCTCGCGCCTGCCCTGCGCGACCTGGAGGACCAGCGGGATCAGGTGCGACTCGGGGTCGTGGCGCTCGCCGCACCTGCCGTAGGCCCCGGCCACGTTGAAGTAGCGCAGCGAGACCGCGGCCAGGCCGTGCGCGGCGGCCTCGCCGGTGATCATGTGGTCGACGGCGAGCTTGGAGGCGCCGTAGGGGTTGGTGGGCCGGGTCGGGGCGCTCTCCACGATCGGGACCTGCTCGGGCTCGCCGTAGGTGGCGGCCGTGGAGGAGAAGACCAGGCGGCGCACGCCCGCGTCGCGCATGGCGCCGAGGAGGGCCATGGTGCCGCCGACGTTGTTGTCCCAGTACTTCTCGGGCCGCGCGACCGACTCGCCGACCTGGGAGAAGGCGGCGAAGTGCAGGACCGCGTCGTAGGACGGGTCGAGCCACTTGGCGGCGTCGCGGATGTCGCCCTCGACGAAGGCGGCACCCGCGGGGACGCCCTCGCGGAAGCCGGTCGACAGGTTGTCGAGGACCGTGACCTCGTGGCCCGCCTCCAGCAGATGCTGGGCGACCACGCTGCCCACGTACCCCGCGCCTCCGGTGACCAGGTACTTACCGCTCATCAACTCGCTACCTCTCGCAGTCGCTCGGCCGCGCGCTCCGGCGGCACGTCGTTGATGAACACGTTCATGCCGGACTCGGAACCCGCGAGGAACTTCAGCTTGCCGGACGTACGGCGGACGGTGAAAAGCTCGAGGTGGAGCGCGAAGTCGTCGCGGTTGACGCCCGTGCCCTCGTCGAACGCCCCCGTTCGGCCGAACGGCGCCTGGTGCCAGGCGGCGATGTACGGCGTCGGGGGCTCACCGGGTCCGAAGATCCGGTCGAAGCGCCTCAAGAGTTCCAGATAGACCTGGGGGAACTCTGTGCGGGCGGCCTCGTCGAGGGCGAGCAGGTCGGGCACCCGGCGCTTGGGGTAGAGGTGGACCTCGTAGGGCCAGTGCGCCGCGTAGGGCACGAAGGCCACCCAGTGTTCACCCTCCAGGACGACCCGCTCACCGGCGCGTTCGCGCTCCAGGACGGTGTCGAAGAGGTTCTCGCCGGTCTCCGCGCGGTGGGACGCGAGCCGGCCCAGCATCAGCGTGGTGCGAGGGGTGATGAAGGGGTAGGCGTAGATCTGGCCGTGGGGGTGACCCAGGGTCACGCCGATCTCGGCGCCACGGTTCTCGAAGCAGAACACCTGCTCGACGGAGGAGAGATGCGACAGCTCGGACGTGCGGTCCGTCCACGCGTCGAGGACGAGCGCGGCCTGCTCCTCCGTGAGGTCGGCGAAGGACGAGCGGTGGTCGGAGGTGAAGCAGACGACCTCGCAGCGCCCGGAGTCCCCGGCGAGGGAGGGGAAACGGTTCTCGAAGACGACGACGTCGTAGGAGGAGTCCGGGATCTCGCTCAGCCGCTCCCCCTGCGAGGGGCAGAGCGGGCACTCGTCGGCCGGGGGGTGGTAGATGCGGCCCTGGCGGTGCGAGGCGATGGCGACCGCGTCGCCGAGCAGCGGGTCCCGGCGGATCTCGGACGTGGTGACGGTCCGCTCCAGCGGGCGCCGGTCCACCGCGTCCCGGACGGTGTCGTCGCGCAGGTCGTAGTAGATCAGCTCACGACCGTCGGCCAGCCGGGTCGAGGTCTTCTTCACTGGACTCCTTATGCGAGTCACTCGAACAGTGTTTAAACAGAACCGAACACATCGAAACACAACGCACCAGGACCGTCAACATCACAATCAAACAAAGAGCACCAACAGAAGTGTTCAATAACTGAACACCGAGGCGTAGGTTCCGCACTGGATCAGTTCACGCGACGAAGCGAGATCTTCATGCAAACCCCCACACACCCCGCCTACCTGGCGGCCGAGCTACGACTCCCCACGAACTGGCTCGACTACACGATCCTCGGCATCTACTTCGTGGTCGTCCTGGGAATCGGCTTCGCGGCCCGCCGCTCGGTCAAGACCAGCCTCGACTTCTTCCTCTCCGGGCGCTCCCTGCCCGCCTGGATCACCGGCCTGGCGTTCGTCTCGGCCAACCTGGCCGCCACCGAGATCCTCGGCATGGCCGCCAACAGCGCCCAGTACGGCGCCTACACCGTCCACTGGTACTGGATCGGCGCCATCCCGGCGATGGTCTTCCTCGGTCTGGTGATGATGCCGTTCTACTACGGCAGCAAGGTGCGCTCGGTCCCCGAGATGCTGCTGCTGCGCTTCGACAAGGCCGCGCACCAGCTCAGTTCGATCCTGTTCGCCTTCGCCGCCATCCTGATCGCCGGGGTGAACCTCTACGCCCTCGCGATCGTCGTGGAGGCGCTGCTCGGCTGGCCGGAGTGGGTGGCGATCGTCGTCGCCGGATTCTTCGTGCTGGCGTACATCACCCTGGGCGGCCTCTCCTCCGCGATCTACAACGAGGTCCTCCAGTTCTTCGTGATCCTGGCCGCCCTCATCCCGCTCACCATCCTCGGCCTGAAGAAGGTCGGCGGCTGGGACGGCCTCACCGACAAGCTCACCGCCGACCACGGCAACGACTTCGTCACCGCGTGGGGCGGCACCGGCATCGGCAGCACCAACCCGCTCGGCGCCAACTGGCTGACCATCGTGCTCGGTCTCGGCTTCGTGCTGTCCTTCGGCTACTGGACGACCAACTTCGCCGAGGTGCAGCGCGCCCTCTCCGCGAAGAACCTGAGCGCCGCCCAGCGCACCCCGCTGATCGCCGCGTTCCCGAAGATCTTCATCGTCTTCCTGGTGATGATCCCGGGCCTGGTCGCCGCCGCGCTGGTGCCCGGCATCGGCACCAAGGGCTCCGGCCTCCAGTACAACGACGCGATCCCGTACCTGATGCAGGAGTTGCTGCCCAACGGCGTCCTGGGCATCGCGGTGACCGGTCTGCTCGCCGCGTTCATGGCGGGCATGGCGGCCAACGTGTCGTCCTTCAACACCGTGTTCACCAACGACATCTGGGCCAAGTACGTCGTCAAGGACCGCGAGGACGCCTACTACGTGCGCTTCGGACGGCTGATCACCGCGATCGGCGTGCTGGCCTCGGTCGGCACCGCGTTCCTCGCGTCCTCGTTCTCGAACATCATGAGCTACCTCCAGACGCTGTTCTCCTTCTTCAACGTGCCGATGTTCGTGGTCTTCATCGTCGGCATGTTCTGGAAGCGGGCGTCCGCCAAGTCCGGCTTCTGGGGCCTGCTCGCGGGCACCGTCACCGCGATGGTCAACTACTTCGTCTTCTACAAGCAGGGCGTCATCTCCATCCCCTCCGACCAGGGCGCCAACTTCGTCTCCGCGATCGCGGGCTTCGTGGCGGGCGCGGTCGTCATGGTCGTCGTCTCCCTGTTCACCAAGCCCAAGCCGGCCGCCGAACTGCAGGGCCTGGTCTACGGCACCCGCTCCCCCGGGCTCTCCGAGGCGCCCGCCGAGGGCGACGACGCCTGGTACCGCAAGCCCGCGCTGCTGGGCTGGGGCGCCGTGATCCTGGCCGCCGTCTGCTACATCCCGTTCTCGTTCTGAGCCGGCCCTGCCACCGGGGAGCCTGAGAGGAAACCATGTCCGAACACCCCGAGAGCCGCGACAACGGCGGCTCCTCCGAACACGACGTCCACCGCGCGGTCACCGAACTGGAGGGCGAGTCGGCCACCGCGGCCCGCATCTTCGACCTCCGGCGCATCATCGGCGGCCTCTTCGTGGTCTACGGCGTCATCGTCACGATCGTCGGCATCACCGACGACCAGGCCGCCATCGACAAGGCCCAGGGCGTCAACATCAACCTGTGGACCGGCATCGCGATGCTGCTGCTCGGCCTGTTCTTCCTGGCCTGGCTGACGCTGCGCCCGACCCCGCCGCCGGTCCCGGCGGCCGCGCCGGACGACGACACCCCGGCCTGACCCGGCCCCGCCCTACGGCGTCCGCGGTCCCGCTCCGCCGCGGTGGAGCGGGGCCGCGCGGTCCAGCAGACCGGTGCGCGCGGCCAGCGCCGCCGCCTCCAGCCGCGAGCCCACCCCCAGCTTCATCAGGACCCGCTGCACATGGGTGCGGGCGGTGGACGGCGCGATGCCCATCCCGGCCGCGATCAGCCGGGTGTCCTCGCCGTCGGCGACCCGCACCAGCACCTCGACCTCGCGCGGGGTCAGCAGGTGCAGCAGCCGCTGCCCCTCGTCGTCGGGCTGCGCAGCCGGGTTGAGCAACTCGCCGAAGGCGCCCTGCAGGAGCTGCGGGGCGACGGCGGCCTCCCCCGCCCGCGCCTTCATGATGGCCCGCTCGACGCCCTCGATCCGCTCGTCGTGCCGGACGTACCCGCAGGCCCCCGCGGCGAACGCGGCGGCGATGCCCCGCGGGTTCGGCACCGGCCCGAGCACCAGCACGGCCACCTGCGGGCGCTCCTTCTTGATCCGCACCACCGGGTCGAACCGGCCCGGCTCCGCCGGTGTCGCCGTCCCCAGCAGACAGACCTCGGGCGCTCTGGTGATCACCAGTTCCGCCGCTCCCGCGGCGGGCGCGGCGGCGGCCAGCACCCGGTGGCCCCGCAGTTTGAGCGCCGAGGCCAGCGCCTCGGCGAGCAGTCGGTGGTCGTCGACCACCATCAGCCGCACTCCCATCGGGCAACCCCCCAGTCCCGGACGGCAGCCCCCTCCCGGCTCCCCCCGCCCTTCATGCCCCCGGAAGCTACACGCTTGTTCGACGTCGCGCTTCCCCTACCGATGAGATGCGCCCTGGATCGGCGGAAATTCTGGTTTTCCCCGCATTCGAGGGCGATGCGCGGTACGCGAACGGCCCCGCCCCTGAACAGGGACGGGGCCGTCGGCCGGAGCCCGGGTCAGCCGGTGGCGCCGAACGCCACCACCAGGTCCTTCTTCAGCGCGGACGTGCTCGCGAAGACCCCGGACAGGTACAGCCGCCCCTGCCGGTAGATGACCTCCGAGTAGTTGGGCAGCATGCCCGTCTCGGCGTCGTGCCCGGGACCCGTCGCCGGGTTCTCCAGCAGCGTCGTCTCCTTGAACGAGCCGCCGTCGAGGCTGACGATCCGGCCGCCCTTGTTGTACGGGCCGCGCTTGTAGGCGATCAGGTTCGGGCCGTCCATCCGCAGCGGGGTGAGGGTGGAGCCGTCGCCCGCGTCGGCGCGCTGGCCGGTCTGCCTGCCGGTGCCGAGGTCGAAGGCGACGACCTCGTTGGTCCTGCTGTACTGCCCGGTGCCCTCGTGCTCCTCGGTCGGGATGTACAGCCGGTCGGCGCCGACCGCGAGGCCGTTGCAGTACTCCAGCTTCGAGATGTCGTCGCAGCGGGCCGCGTACTCCTTGCCGGGCGCGGAGATGCGGGTGCGCAGCTTGCCGGTCTTGTTGTCGATGGAGAAGAAGTCCGAGATGCCGCTGCCGTCACCGGCGCTGTCGCCGACGTCGGCGGCGACCACCAGCGGGTCGGTGGAGACGACCGCCGCGTAGTCGATGCCGGGCGACATCTTGTACTCGGAGATCACCTTCCCGGTCTTCGGGTCGATGGTCTGGATGTGCAGCTGGCGCTCGTCGTAGGAGCCGCACTTGCGCACGGCGACGAGCTTGGGGCCGCCGCCGTACCCGGCGTCGTAGCAGGTGTCGGTCGGCTTCGGGGACCAGAGCGGCTTCGCCGTGGAGATGTCGAAGGCGGCGCCGCCGCTGGTGCCGCCGACGGCGACGGTGCGCCCGCTGACGGTGACGTTGTCGAGGCGGACCGGCTCGTCGCCGTTCTTCACCGTCCTCGTCCACAGCTTCTTCCCGGCGTCGAGGTCGAGCGCGGCGATCTGGCTGCACCCGTGCGAGGGCTTCGCCTTCGTCGGCATCGCGGGCTCGTAGACGATCGCGGTGAGGTGGTCGTCGGTGCTCTGCCTGCTGGCGGTGCACACCGGCCCCGGCAGCTTGACCGACCACAGCTCGGTGCCCTTGTCGGGGTCGTAGCCGGTGACCGAGGCGACGCCGGTCTTCACGTACGCCTTCGAGGTGAGCCAGGAGCCGTACACCGTGATGCTGGTGGTGCCCTCGACCTTGGGCGCGGGCACCTCGAAGAGGACCTTCGACGCGGTGTTCGCGGGGACCTTCTCGGTGCCGCCCGAGGTGCCCCCGGTGGCGTCCTTGCCGTCCTTGCCGTCCGCGCCGCCGCCCCCGCCGGAGTGCGCGGTGTCGTCCTTCCTGCCGTCGCCGCCGGAGGAGGACGAGTACCAGATCCCGCCGCCGATGATCAGGGCGATCGCGACGACCGCCGACACGATGATCGCGGCCTGCGCGCCGCCCTTGCGCCGGCCGCCGTCCACGGCGGGCTGGGGCGCGGTGGGCGGGTAGCCGTACCCGGGCTGCCCGCCGTAGCCGGGGGGCTGCTGCCCGTACGGGGCGGGCTGCCCGTAGGCGGTCGGCTGGGCGTACGGGTTCGGCTGGCCGCCCGGGTAGCCGTAGCCGGGCTGCGGCTGGGGCGGCTGCGGGGCCGTCGGATAGCCGTAGCCGGGCTGCTGCGGGGGCGGCGGCGTCTGCGGGTAGCCGTAGCCGGGCTGCTGGGCAGGCGGCTGGGGCGGCTGGGGCTGCGCGCCCGGCTGCGGGGGCTGGTTCTGGGGCTGCTGCGGCGGCTGCGGGGGGCCGAACCCGCCCGACTTCGGGGGCTCGTTGGGCGGCGGCGGGGGCGGCTGGCTCATGGGGAGGACACTCCGGGAGAACTCTGCGGGGACGGCTGGAACGGCGGGGCGGGGTGGAGAGGCGCGGTCCTGGTCACTTGCCGTAGGCCAGCATCAGCTTCTCCTTCGCGGCGCTGCCGCCGGTCAGGCGGGTGGTGGAGAGGTAGAAGCGGCCGTCGACCCAGTCGAAGTCCTTGGAGAAGAAGCCGTTCTCGACCCGGGCCGCCGACGCGGGGTTCTGGAGCAGCTTCACCGGCTTGTGGGCGCCGGAGCCGGTCGCGATCGACACGACCTGGCCGCCCGCGTCGTAGGACGGCTCGACATAGGCGACGAGCTTGCCGCCCTCGGCCCTGACCGGGAGCATCGAGTCGTCCGCCGGGGACTTGACCCGCCACTTCTCCTTGCCGCTGGCCAGGCTGATCGCCACGATCTCGTTCGGCCCGGTGGTCGCGTCGGTGGGCAGGTAGAGGGTGTCCGCGTCGACGGCCACGCCCTTGCAGCCCTGGAGGTTGCGGCTGAGAATCGCCCAGCCGCACTGGGGGGCGAACCTGTCCTGCACGGCGACCTGCGAGCGGATCGAGCCGCTGGAGTCGAAGGTGGAGATGTTCCACGCCTTCTTGTCCTGGTTGGTGCTGTAGACGACCAGCGGGTCGGCCGAGTAGACGCGGGCGACCGTCCACCCCTTGTCGATCTTGTGGGTCCAGCGGGCCTTGCCGGAGGCCGGGTCGAGCTCCTGGAGCTCGTCGTGCGCGTTCGACCCGCCGGCGCCGCAGGAGGAGACCGACAGCAGCTTGTCGCCGCCCGCGAACGCGGTCGGGAAGCAGGCCTCGCCGTACTTGGTCTTGTCGAACAGCTTGGTGCCGCTGTCGACGTCGTAGGCGACCCCGGACTGCGAACGCCCCACCATGAGGGTGGTGCCGGTGAGGGAGAGGCCGACGGAGATGGTGCTGTCGAACAGGGCGCCCTCGGGGAGCTGCGCCTTCCAGCCCTTCTTGCCGGTGCCGAGGTCGATCTGCTGGAGCTGGTTGCACTTGGCGCGATCGCTGGTGCCGCTCTCGTAGGCGACGACGACCTTGCCGTCCGAGGAGGCGTCCGGGGTGACCGCGCAGATCTTCTGCGGAAGCGTGATCGCGGGCCAGACCGGCTCGCCGTCGGCGGTGCCGTAGGCGACGACCTGGTTGTAGGCCGCCTTCACCGCCGCCTTGCCGGTGATCCACATGCCGGGTGCGTCGGCGCCCGAACCGGGCGCCGCCGGGGCGTCCTTGTACCAGAGGACCTTCGCCTCGCCCGCCTGGCGGCCGGAGTTGAGGTCGTCGGTGTCGGAGCGTCCGCCGCCCGTGCCGTCCCCGGTGTCGACCGACGCCGACGCCGACGCGGACGCGGACGCCTTCGGGTCGTCGCTGCGGCCCGCGACCGGCTTCGGGCCGTCGTCCTTGCCGCCTCCGACGATCGCGAAGGCACCGGCGCCGATGACCACGAGCGCGGCCACCGCGGCGCCTATGGCGAGCGCGGGCCTGCCCTTGAAGGGGTTGCGGGAGCCGCCGCCCGGGGCGCCGGGCGCGCCCGGGTAGGTGGGCGGCTGCGGGTGGCCGGGGCCCGGCTGACCGTAGGGGCCGGGCTGCTGCGGCGCGCCGTACGGGCCCGGCTGCTGCCCGTAGGGTCCTGGCTGCCCGTACGGGCCGGGCTGGGCGTAGGGGCCGGGCGGCGGGGGCGTCTGCGGGTAGCCGTAGCCGGGCTGCGGCGGGGTCTGCGGGAAGCCGTAGCCGGGCTGCGGGGCGGGCGGGCCCTGCGGAGGCGGCGGGGTCTGCGGCGGTCCGGCCGGAGGCGGCGGGGTCTGCGGGGGCCCGGCCGGGGGCGGCGGGCCGAACCCGCCACCGCTCGGCGGCGGCGGCGGCGCGTCCGGTGACGGCGACTGCGACGCGTCCGGTGACTGCGGCGGCCGCTCCGGCTTGTCCTGCGGTGCTCCGAAGTCTCCCTGTGGCGGCTGAGTCATCAGCGCCTCCCCCGTTCCACTGATTTTTGGCCACGCGCCGGGCCGTCCAGGGGCTCGGGCAGGCTCAGAAAGGTCTCAGACGGCCCTTTCTATCACCCACTCCCGACAACGGACCGGGCCGGTTCAACCCCTGTTCCCAAGGGAGAACCGGCTCGTGATGGCTCCGTTACGCGCCTTCACGCGCCGTTCACGCCTCTTCGGCCAGTTCCAGCCACCGCAGCTCCAGGTCGTCCCGCTGCCCGGCGAGGTCGCGCAACTCGGCGTCGAGGCCCGCGACCTTCGCGAAGTCGGTGGCGTGCTCGGCGATCTGCGCGTGCAGCTTGGTCTCCCGCTCGGCGACCTTGTCCAACTGCCGCTCGATCTTCTGGAGTTCCTTCTTGGCCGCGCGCTGGTCGGCGGCGCTGCGCTCGGCGGCGGGCCTCTCCGCGGCGGGCGCGGCGACCGGTGAGGCCGCGGCGGCCGTCTCCGCCATCCGCTGCCTGCGCTCCAGGTACTCGTCGATGCCGCGCGGCAGCATCCGCAGGGAGGCGTCGCCCAGGAGCGCGAAGACGCGGTCGGTGGTGCGCTCCACGAAGAACCGGTCGTGGGAGATGACGATCATCGAGCCGGGCCAGCCGTCGAGGACGTCCTCCAGCTGGGTCAGGGTCTCGATGTCCAGGTCGTTGGTGGGCTCGTCGAGGAAGAGGACGTTCGGCTCGTCCATCAGCAGCCGCAGCAGTTGCAGACGGCGCCGCTCACCGCCGGACAGGTCGCCGACCGGCGTCCACTGCTTCTCCTTGCCGAACCCGAACGTCTCGCAGAGCTGCCCGGCGGTCATCTCACGGCCCTTGCCGAGGTCGACGCGCTCGCGGACCTGCTGCACGGCCTCCAGGACCCGGGTGCGCGGGTCGAGTTCGGCGACCTCCTGGGAGAGGTAGGCGAGCTTGACGGTCTTGCCGACGGCGATCCGCCCGCCCGCGGGCTGCCGCTCGCCCTCGCTGCGGGCGGCCTCGGCCATCGCGCGCAGCAGGGAGGTCTTGCCCGCCCCGTTGACGCCGACCAGGCCGATCCGGTCGCCGGGCCCGAGCTGCCAGGTGAGGTGCTTGAGGAGGACCTTGGGCCCGGCCTGGACGGTGACGTCCTCCAGGTCGAAGACGGTCCTGCCGAGCCGCGAGGAGGCGAACTTCATCAGCTCGCTGGTGTCCCGGGGCGCCGGTACGTCCTTGATCAGCTCGTTGGCGGCCTCGACCCGGAAGCGCGGCTTGGAGGTGCGGGCCGGGGCGCCCCGGCGCAGCCAGGCCAGCTCCTTGCGGACCAGGTTCTGCCGCTTGGTCTCCTCGGTGGCGGCGATGCGCTCGCGTTCGGCGCGGGCGAAGACGTAGTCGGAGTAGCCGCCCTCGTACTCGTAGACCGAGCCGCGCTGCACGTCCCACATGCGGGTGCAGACCTGGTCGAGGAACCAGCGGTCGTGGGTGACGCAGACCAGCGCGGAGCGGCGCTCGCGCAGGTGCCGGGCGAGCCAGGAGATGCCCTCGACGTCGAGGTGGTTGGTGGGCTCGTCGAGGACGATCAGGTCCTGGTCCTCGATGAGCAGCTTGGCGAGCGCGATCCGGCGCCGCTCGCCGCCGGACAGCGGCGCGATGACGGTGTCCAGGCCCTGCGGGAAGCCGGGCAGGTCGAGGCCGCCGAAGAGGCCGGTGAGCACGTCCCTGATCTTCGCGTTCCCGGCCCACTCGTGGTCGGCCATGTCCCGGATGACCTCGTGGCGCACGGTGGCGGCCGGGTCGAGGGAGTCGTGCTGGGTGAGCACGCCGATGCGGACCCCGCCGGAGTGGGTGACCCGCCCGGTGTCGGCCTCCTCGACCTTGGCCAGCATGCGGATGAGGGTGGTCTTGCCGTCTCCGTTGCGGCCGACCACCCCGATCCGGTCGCCCTCGGAGACGCCGAGCGAGATGCCGTCGAGCAGGGCACGGGTGCCGTACACCTTGCTGACGTTCTCGACATTGACCAGGTTGACGGCCATTTCACTCCTGCTCGGGGGGACGGGTCAGCCCCCCAGGGTAGTGCGCCCCGGGAAGCCGCCCGGCCGCACCGTCATCCGGCCGCTTCGGCGCGGACCGCGGCGAGCAGTTCGTACATGGTCCGGCCCGGACAGTCGGTCTCCAGCCAGTCGCGGTGCCCGCTGACGGTGGCGACCTCCCTGGTGACGCCGTTGACCGGGTTGACGTAGGTGGTGCGGGCCGTGGTGTCCAGGCCCCCGCGGCGGGCGACGGCCCTGATCAGCCTGACGAGGGAGGCGCGGGCGGCGTCGGTGGGGCCCTGGTCGACGAGGGTGCCGATCAGCGCGATGCCGAGGTTGCCGGAGTTGAAGCCGCTGGTGTGGAAGGCGGTGACGAGGCGTCCCTCGGGGTCGAAGGCGGGGACGGCGTCGTCGCCCGAGTAGCGGCCCTCGTAGACGGCGCCGGACTCGTCGATGAGGAAGTGGTAGCCGATGTCGCCCCAGTCGAGGGTGACCGCGTGGTACTCGTAGATCGCCCGGACGGTGGCCGCGGGGTCGGCGTCGTCGTTCGGGGTGTCCGTGTGGTGGACGGTGATCGTCTGGAACGGGTAGTACGCCTCGGGGGAGTTGACCACGCCGTCCTTGTAGCGCTTGGCCTCGTCGGCGCCCCAGGCGGGCCGGGAGAGGTACTCGACCCCGCGGACCCGGGTCGGCTCGGTCGGCACCGTGAAGGAACGGGCCGGGCCGCGGGCCGAGTCGATGGCGAGGGAGCGCAGGTCGCCGGCGCCGTCCCCGGCCCTGAGCGTGTACGAGGTGGCGCCCCCGGAGGCGACCAGCGCGGTGCCGCCGTCCTCGACGGCCGCGCAGCCGCCGCCCGCCGGGTGCCAGGCGCCGTCGGCGAGCCGGATGCCGACGCCGTCCCCCGCGCCGCTCCAGCGCACGGCGACGTACCCGGCGGCGAAGGCGGTGGACGTCTCGCCGGTGCCGGTGGCCGCGGCGGTGCGGGTGGCGGGGAAGTCCCGCTTCTCGGTACCGGCGGCGGTGCCGCCCTCCGCGGCCTCGGCGGTCCCTTCGGAGCCGGTGGCCGCGGAGACGACGGGGGCGAGCGCGCCTCCGGCGGCGACGGCCCCGGCGGCGGCGATCACGCCACGGCGGGAGAGGGACCGCTGCTGGCGGTGCGGGGAGGTGGGGGGTACGGACACGGTGGTGCCTTCCACGGGGCGTGCGGGACCGGACGGCGTCCTGGCCCGACGGCCGCCGACCGGGGCCGGGGCGCGGACCGGGAGCCTTGGCGGAGGCTATCCGCCCCGCCCGCCCCCGGCGCACCCGGGAGCCCCTGACGACGGCCAACCCGCCTTTTTTCCCGCCGAGTTGCCGCGAAGGTCCCGCAACGCGCCCTGCACGGACGCCGGTTCGTCCGCCGCCCGGCGCAGCGCCCTACGGGGAGGGGTGGTTGGTTCAGTCGCCGAGGACCGTGGCGCCCGGGGCCGGGGCCGGTGCGGTGCGGACGGTGCGGCAGGTGCCGGAGTCGCGCAGCGCGCGCGCCACCCGCTCCGCCGACCCGGCGTCCGGGACCAGGAACGCGGTGGTGGGGCCCGAGCCGGAGACCAGCGCGGTGAGCGCGCCCGCCGCCCGGCCCGCGGCGAGGGTGGCGGCCAGTTCGGGGAAGAGGGAGAGCGCGGCGGCCTGGAGGTCGTTGGAGACGGTCGCGGCGAGCGCGTCCGGGTCGCCCTTGGCGAGCGCGTCGATCAGGTCGGCGGAGGCGACCGGCTCCGGGATGTCCCGGCCCGCGCCGAGCCGGTCGAACTCCCGGAAGACGGCGGGCGTGGACAGACCCCGCGCGGCCATCGCGAACACCCAGTGGAAGGCGCCGCCGACGTCGAGGACGGTCAGCCGCTCGCCCCGTCCGGTGCCCAACGCGGCCCCGCCCACCAGGGAGAACGGCACATCGCTGCCCAACTCGGCGCAGATGTCCAGGAGTTCGCCGCGGGAGGCGCCGGTGCCCCAGAGCGCGTCGCAGGCCAGCAGGGCGCCCGCGCCGTCCGCGCTGCCGCCCGCCATGCCCCCGGCCACCGGGATGTCCTTGGCGATGTGCAGGTGGACGTTCGCGTCGCGGCCGTACCGGGCGGCGAGCGCCTCGGCGGCGCGGGCGGCGAGGTTCGTCCGGTCCAGCGGCACCTGGGCGGCGTCAGGACCCGCGCAGGTGACCCGCAGGGTGTCGGACGGGGTCACGGTGACCTCGTCGTAGAGGCCGACGGCGAGGAAGACGTTGGCCAGGTCGTGGAACCCGTCGGCCCGGACGCCCCCCACCGAGAGCTGGACGTTGACCTTGGCGGGGACACGAACGGTGACACTGACGCTCACGAGCGGGAACTCCTGGGTCTGGGCGGAGGGCGGGGGCGACGGGGTCTCGGCGGGGCGGCCGTCGGGCCACGGGCGGGCGCGGCGCCCCCCGGTGCGCCGCGCGCTAGCGCGTGCGGTGCTCGGCGATGCGGGCGAACTCCTCGACGGTGAGCGCCTCGCCGCGGGCCTGCGGGGAGACCCCCGCGGCGACCAGTGCCGCCTCCGCCGCCGCGGCCGACCCGGCCCAGCCGGACAGCGCGGCCCGCAGGGTCTTGCGGCGCTGCGCGAAGGCCGCGTCGACGACCGCGAAGACCTCGCGCCGCGGTGCCGTCGTCGCGACCGGCTCGGTCCTGCGGGTCAGGGCGACGAGCCCGCTGTCGACGTTCGGGGCGGGCCAGAACACCGTGCGGCCGATCGATCCGGCCCGTTTGACGTCGGCGTACCAGTTGGCCTTGACGGACGGGACGCCGTACACCTTCGAGCCGGGGGCGGCGGCGAGCCGGTCGGCGACCTCCGCCTGGACCATGACCAGGGTGCGTTCGATGGTCGGGAAGGTCGCGAGCATGTGCAGCAGGACCGGCACGGCGACGTTGTAGGGCAGGTTGGCGACCAGGGCGGTGGGGGCGGGCCCCGGCAACTCGGTGACCTGCATGGCGTCGGAGTGGACCAGCGCGAAGCGGTCGGCGCGCTCCGGCATCCGGGCCGCGATCGTCGCGGGCAGCGCGCCGGCCAGGACGTCGTCGATCTCGACGGCGGTGACCCGGTCGGCGACCTCCAGGAGCGCCAGGGTGAGCGATCCGAGCCCCGGCCCGATCTCGACCACCGTGTCGTCGGGGCGGACCTCGGCGGTGCGCACGATGCGGCGGACCGTGTTGGCGTCGATGACGAAGTTCTGGCCGCGCTGCTTGGTGGGGCGCACGCCGAGCGCCGCCGCCAGTTCGCGGATGTCGGCGGGGCCCAGCAGGGCGTCGTGGGTGGGGCTGGTCACCCGACCAGGGTACGGGGCGCGCGGGGCGCCCCCGCCGCCCGGCACCGCGGGGTGCCGCTCAGCCGTGCAGCCGGGCCCCGCAGTGCGGCCAGGGGCTCGACCCGCGCCGCACGTAGAGCGTCTTGGCGCGGAGCGTCTGCTCGGCGGCCGGGGCGTCCTGCGGGCGGCCGCTGCCGCCGAGCCCCTGCCAGGTGCGGGTGTCGAACTGGTAGAGCCCGCCGTAGGTGCCGGACGGGTCGACGGCGTCGGGCCGCCCGCCGGACTCGCAGGCGGCGAGGCCCTGCCAGTCGAGTCCGTCGGCCCCGGCGACGGAGGTCGGCAGCGCCCGCGTGCCGAACCGCACGAGCTGGGTGCGCGGGGCGCGCACCACCTCGGCGCGGACCCGGCGCGGACGCTCCTTGACGCCGTTGACGGTGCGCAGGGCCCAGGTGACGCGGCGCAGTCCGGGCTGCCCGGTGCGCTCGACGACCTCGGTGCCGCGGAACAGCGACGGGTCGGCGGCGCGCTCGGTCGGGTACGGAATCGGTTCCTCACGCACCTCCTCGCCGCCGGTGACGCGCAGCACGGTGACGGTCTGCCCGTCGCGCGGGAAGCTGTCGCCCGGCACGGAGGTGCTGTCCTCGCCGCGCAGGGTGACACCGGCCTGCCGCACGACCTCGCGGACGGTCGCCGCGTTGGTGCGGACGGCGCGGGCGCGGCCGTCGACAAGGACGGTGACGGAGCGTTCGGTGCGGACGTCGAGGGCGAGCCCGGCGCGGCCGATGGGGGTGGAGCGGGCGGTGGAGAGGTAGGCGCCCTCGGCACGCACGCCGAGCCGGGTGAGCGCCTCGTGCACGGTGCGGGCGGTGGTCCACACCTCGTGCCGCCGGCCGTCGAGGGTGAGCCTGACGGGTCGGGCGTAGTGCACGGAGACCTCGTCGCCGCTGTGCAGGGCGGTGCCGGGGGCGGGCGTGACGACGTCGTGGGCGCCGACGTCGACGCCCTCGCGGGCGAGGAGTCCGGTGACGTCGCCGGCGAAGGTGTGCAGGGTGCGTTCCTCGCCGTCGACGGTCAGTTCGACGGCCTTGTCCTGGGCGACGAAGGCGGTGGTGCCGCCCGCGAGGAAGGCGACGACGAGGGCCTGCGGGAGCAGACGGCGCACGGTGGTGTCGGGGCGTACGGCGGCCCGCGCCCCGCGCCGGTGCCCGGCAGGGGCGGGGGCGGGCGCGGGCGCGGGCGTCGGCGGGAGCGTGTCCTGCGGGGGCGGGGCGGGCACGGTGGCGGCGCCGTGGGAGGACCCGTGCCACGCGTACGGGTTGTACGGCGCGTACGGGCTGTACCCGGTGTGCGGGGCGTGCGCGGTGCGCGGGCCGGGGCCGCCGTCGTACGCGGGGTGCGGGCCGGGCGCTGCGGCGGGGGCGGCCGGGGGTCGGGAACGGCCGGGGCCCCGAGGGTCCGGTACGGGGAGTTGCTCACGCCGACACGCTCCAGTGGGCCAGAGGGGGTCCCGATCGGGCCCACAGAACCTAGCGGAGCGGCGGTCACTCTCCAAAGCGGCGCGACCACGCAGGGTGGCCGCGCGGCCTCAGTAGTCGAACGCCCGCGCGGTGTTCGCGGCGAGCGCGGTCGCCAGGGTGTCCTCGTCGACGCCCCGGACGGCGGCCATGGCGCGGACGGTGAGCGGCACGAGGTAGGGCGCGTTGGGGCGGCCGCGGTGGGGCGCGGGGGTCAGGAACGGCGCGTCGGTCTCCACCAGGAGCAGCTCGGGCGGGGCGACGGCGACGGCGTCCCGCAGGTTCTGCGCGTTCTTGAAGGTGACGGTCCCGGCGAAGGACATGAAGTACCCGGCGCGGGCGCAGACCTCGGCCATCTCGGCGTCGCCCGAGTAGCAGTGGAAGACGGTGCGTTCGGGGGCGCCCTCCTCCTTGAGGACGCGCAGCACGTCGGCGTGGGCGTCGCGGTCGTGGATGACGAGGGCCTTGCCGTGCCGCTTGGCGATCTCGATGTGGGCGCGGAAGGAGGCCTCCTGGGCGTCCTTGCCCCCGGGCCCGGTGCGGAAGTGGTCGAGGCCGGTCTCGCCGACGCCCTTGACCTGCGGGAGCGCGGCCAGCCGGTCGATCTCGGCGAGCGCGGCGTCCAGCGCGGCGGTGCCGCCGGGCGCCCGCGCCCCCTGCCGCGACCAGCCGTCGGGGTCGCCGTGCACGATGCGGGGCGCCTCGTTGGGGTGCAGGGCGACGGTCGCGTGGATCGCGTCGTGGCGGGCCGCGGTCTCGGCGGCCCAGCGTGATCCGGCGAGGTCGCAGCCCACCTGCACGAGGGTGGTGACGCCGACCGAGGCGGCCGTCGCGAGCGCCTCCTCCACCGTGCCCGACTGCATGTCGAGGTGGGTGTGCGAGTCGGCGACGGGCACCCGGAGGGGCTCAGGGGGCGGCGGCGCGGTGTTCTTGTCGGACGAGGCAGGCATGTCCCGATCCTACGAAAGGGACACCCCGCCCGGCGTCACGTGTCAGCCCGCCCGGTGCTGGAAGGGGTGCAGGAGGTCGGAGAGGTGCCAGTGGTGGTGGGTCCCGGCGGGCGCGGGGGCGTCCGTCTCCGGGGCCGGTCCGGGCGCCGGGGCGTGGCGCTCCTGGTGGAACGTGGCGCCCTGCACCGACGAGACCTGTCCGGGCCGCATGATCCGCACGACGTGGCTGTCGCAGTTGTGGCAGCTCGGGCGGCTCAGCGGGGACGGGACGACGTGGCCGTCCGCGACGTAGACCACGAACCGGTGGCCGTCGGTGTCCGTGTGGTGCTCTATCTCGTAGGACTGCTCCCACCCGTGCCCGCACCGCATGCAGGCGAAGGAATAGGACTCGTGCACGACGGCGGTCACCGGGCCGCGCAGGCCGGTCGGTCCTGCAGTGTCGCTCATGCCAGCTCCTCTTTTTCCGCTGGACACAGGGACGGGTGCGTCCCCACCACCCAGTGGACGCCTCCCCTCGCGGGAAAGCACCAGGCACTGTCATGTGTTGAGGGCGATTTGGACTTTCCTTGCCGAAGCGGGCTCGGGCGGGGCGCTGGGCTTTGCCTTCGGATACGGTCCTTTGCCCTGCCGTGGGGCGCACGCTCAGAGGAGATGAGCCCTGCTCAGAGGGGGTATGACTCCGCTCACACGGCGCCGCGCGCCCCTCGCTCGGGTGAAGCGTTCTTCGCGGCCACAACCGCGTCGAAGACCTCCCGTTTGGGGAGTCCGGCGTCCGCCGCGACGGCCGCGATGGCCTCCTTGCGCCGCTCGCCCGCCTCCTCGCGTACCCGCACCCGGCGCACCAGCTCCGCGCCGTCCAGCTCCTCGGGCCCCTTCTCCGGCGCCCCCTCGACGACGACGGTGATCTCGCCGCGCACCCCGTCGGCGGCCCACGCGGCCAGCGCGCCGAGCCCGCCCCGCTTGATCTCCTCGTACGTCTTGGTCAGTTCCCGGCAGACGGCGGCCCTGCGGTCGGCGCCGAACACCTCGGCCATCGCGGCGAGGGTGTCGTCGAGCCGGTGCGGTGCCTCGAAGTAGACGAGGGTGCGCCGCTCGGCCGCGACCTCGCGCAGCCGGGTGAGGCGTTCGCCCGCCTTGCGCGGCAGGAAGCCCTCGAAGCAGAACCGGTCGACGGGCAGCCCGGACAGGGCGAGCGCGGTGAGCACCGCGGAGGGCCCCGGCACGGCGGTGACCCTGACGTCCCGCTCGACGGCGGCGGCGACCAGCCGGTAGCCGGGGTCGGAGACGGAGGGCATCCCGGCGTCGGTGACGAGCAGCACCCGCGCGCCGCCCGCCAGTTCCTCGACCAGCTCGGGGGTGCGGGCGGCCTCGTTGCCCTCGAAGTAGGAGACGATCCGGCCGCGGGGGGTCACGCCGAGCGCCTGGGTGAGCCGCCGCAGCCGCCGGGTGTCCTCGGCGGCGACGACGTCGGCGTCCGCCAGTTCCTGGGCGAGCCGGGGCGGGGCGTCCGCGGTGTCGCCGATGGGGGTGCCTGCGAGGACGAGGGTTCCAGTCACGCCGTCCATCCTCCCAGCCCCGGTCCGCGGCGGACGCATCCGCCCATGCACGGGACTCACACAGCGCCGTTCCCTACGATGGCGCGGTGACCAGTACCGCGTCCTCCACGGACACCCGGCAGGGCCAGACCACGCACGACCAGCGGCCGCCCTGGCAGCAGCGGCTGCGCCGTTTCGGCCACTCGGCGCGGACCGGCGCAGACGTCCGCGAGCGTCTGGTGCCGCCGTACGCGGAGCCCAGCGCGCGGCTGTGGCAGCTCCTCGGGGTCGGTCCGGGGCTCGCCGGACGCCTGGGGCGCTGGGCGGGCTGGGGCGGTCCGCTGGTGGTGACGCTGGTGGCGGGCGTGATGCGGTTCTGGAACCTGGGCAGCCCGAAGGCGGTGATATTCGACGAGACGTACTACGCGAAGGACGCGTGGGCGCTCGTCCACCGCGGTTTCGAGGTCGACTGGGCCAAGGACGCCAACGACCTGATCCTGTCCCGCAACGGGCACGTGCCGATCCCGACGGACGCCGCGTACGTGGTCCACCCGCCGGTCGGCAAGTACGTGATCGGGCTCGGCGAGCTGGTGTTCGGGTTCGATCCGTTCGGCTGGCGGTTCATGACCGCGCTGCTCGGCACGCTGTCGGTGCTGCTGCTGTGCCGGATCGGACGGCGGCTGTTCCGGTCGACGTTCCTCGGCTGCCTGGCGGGCGCGCTGATGGCCGTCGACGGGCTGCACTTCGTGATGAGCCGCACGGCGCTGCTCGACGGGGTGCTGATGTTCTTCGTGCTGGCCGCGTTCGGCGCGCTGGTGGTGGACCGGGACCGGGCCAGGGAGCGGCTCGCCGCCGCGCTGCCGGTCGGCGCCGACGGGCTGGCCCGCCCGGACGCGGACGTGGCGGAGGGGACCCGGCTGGGGTGGCGGCCGTGGCGCTGGACGGCGGGTCTGCTGCTGGGGCTGGCGCTGGGCACCAAGTGGAACGGCCTGTACTTCCTGGCCGCGTTCGCGGTGATGTCGGTGCTCTGGGACGTCGGGGCGCGCCGGGTCGCCGGTGCGGGACGGCCGTACCTGGCGGTCCTCAAGCGCGATCTGGGGTTGGCGTTCCTGGCGACGGTGCCGGTCGCGGTCGTCACCTACCTCGTCTCGTGGACCGGCTGGATCCGCTCGTCGACGGACGGCAGCGGCGGCTACTTCCGCAACTGGGCCGCGACCGACGGCAGGGGCGGCTCCTGGACCTGGCTCCCGGACTGGCTGCGCAGCCTGTGGCACTACGAGCACGAGGTGTACGAGTTCCACGTGGGGCTCTCCTCGCCGCACACGTACATGTCGAACCCGTGGAGCTGGATCGTCGACGGCCGTCCGGTCTCCTACTTCTACGAGTCGCCGTCGCCCGGCGCGGACGGCTGTCCGGCGGACGCGGGCGAGAAGTGCGCCCGCGAGGTCCTCGCGATCGGCACCCCGCTGCTGTGGTGGGTGGCCGGGTTCGCGGTGCTGTACGTGCTGTGGCGCTGGCTGCTGCGGCGCGACTGGCGGGCGGGCGCGATCGCCTGCGGGGTGGCGGCCGGGTACCTGCCCTGGTTCCTCTACCAGGAGCGGACGATCTTCTTCTTCTACGCGGTGGTCTTCCTGCCGTTCCTGTGCCTGGCGGTGGCGATGCTGCTGGGCGCGGTCATCGGCCCGCCGGGGTCGAGCGACACCCGCCGGGTGGCGGGCGCGACGGGCGCGGGCGTCCTGGTGCTGCTGATCGCCTGGAACTTCATCTACTTCTGGCCCCTGTACACGGGCACGGCGATCCCGATCGACCAGTGGCGGTCGCGGATGTGGCTGGACACCTGGGTGTAGCCGGGGGCGGGCGGGCGCCGCTCCCCCGCCCCTAACGATCGGGACACTCCCCTCCCCAGGGCCCCCTCCACCCCGTACTGTGCAAGAGCCGAGGGCTTTCTGAACGTGTTCAGAAAGCCCTTCGTGCGGCGGTCGGCGGGGGCAACGGGGAGGTCCGCATGGGCAGGGGGGTCAGAACAGCCGTCATCGGCGGCGTGTTCGCGGCGATGGTGGGCGGTGCCGGGTACGGCGCCTACACCCTCATCTCCGCCGTGACCGACGGGGGTTCCGGCGCGTCCGGTCCGCGCCCGGTGGCGTCGGGGCCGCCGAGCGGCCGGGAGATCGAGGCCGCGTCGGCGGAGTTCCTCGCGGCGTGGCAGAAGGGCGACGGGAAGCGGGCGGCGTCGCTCACCGACGACGCGGCGGACGCGGAGCCGCTGCTGACGTCGTTCGGCACCACCGCGCACATCGGGGACGCCCGGATCACGCCGGGGAAGGCGACCGGGGCGACCGTGCCGTTCACCGTGCGGGCGACGGTGTCCTTCGGCCGGGCGTCCCGACCGCTGTCCTACCGCGGCGAGTTGACGGTGGTGCGCGGCCGGACCACCGGACGGGCCCTCGTCCACTGGCGCCCCGCGGTGGTCCATCCGCGGCTCGTCGACGGCGACACCCTGGTGACCGGCGAGGCCGCGAGCCCGCCGATCGAGGCCGTCGACCGGGACGGCACCGTCCTGTCCGGGGACGACTACCCCTCGCTGGGCCCGATCCTGGACCAGTTGCGCGCCAAGTACGGTGACACGGCCGGCGGTTCGCCCGGCGTCGAGCTGTCGGCACGGCACCGGGACGAGGGGGCGGCGGCCACCACGCTGCTGACGCTCACCGAGGGCCGGGCGGGCACCCTGCGCACCACGCTCAGCGCTCGCGCCCAGGCGGCGGCGGAGAAGGCGGTGGCCGGGTACCGGGAGTCGTCCGTGGTGGCCGTCAAGCCGAGCACGGGCGAGGTCCTCGCGGTCGCCAACCACCGTGCGGACGGCTTCAACGCGGCCTTCCTCGGCAAGCTGGCGCCCGGCTCCACGATGAAGATCGTCAGCGCGGCGGCGCTCATCGACGCGGGCCTCGCCACCATGGACGGCCCGGCCACCTGCCCGGCGGAGGCGGTGTGGCAGAGCCAGACCTTCCACAACCTGACGGGGATGGCGCCCGACCCGGGCGCGACCCTCGCGGAGAGCTTCGCCCGCTCCTGCAACACCGCCTTCGTGAAGTTCGCCGACGACGTGCGGCCCGACACCCTCACCGCGGAGGCCGAGGACCGCTTCGGGCTCGGCCGGGACGACTGGAAGACCGGCATCCCGTCCTTCGACGGCTCGGTCCCCGCCTCCGGCGGCCCGGACACCGCGGCCAACCTGATCGGCCAGGGCCAGGTGCAGATGAACCCGCTGAACATGGCGTCGGTGACGGCGACCGCGACGACCGGCGTCTTCCGGCAGCCGGTGCTGGTCCCCGCCGCGCTCGACGGCCGCGCGCTGGCGACCGCCCGGGGCCTCGCGCCGTCCACCGTGCGGCAGTTGAGGGCGATGATGAACCGCACCGCGACCAGCGGCACGGCGGCCCGGGTGATGGCGGGGCTCGGCGGCAGCATCGGCGCGAAGACCGGTTCGGCCGAGGTCGACGGGCAGTCGAGGTCCGACAGCTGGTTCACCGGGTACCGCGACGACCTGGCCGCCGCCGCGATGACCCAGGACGGCGGGCACGGGGCGGACGCGGCCGGTCCGATTGTCGCAAGCGTGCTACGAGCGGGCGGCTGAGGTCATCGGCGCCGGACGGGACTCTAGGCTGGTGACCGTCGTCGGGGTCGGCCGGGGGTGCGGGCAACGCGGCATGGCGGGGGCCCTGGGGATTGTGCGGAGGATTCGGTAACTGTGGGCAAGAGACGACGCGTGGCCGAGCCACGGAAGACCCGCCCGGCCGTGGTCGGCGGGGTGATCGCCGTGGTCGTCGGCGGCGCGGGACTCGGCGGGTGGGCGCTGTTCGGCGGCGGGGCGGCGGCCGACGACGGCCCGGCCACCTCCGCCGGTCACAAGGCGGTGAAGTCCGGCCCGCTGACGGCGGCCGAGGTCACCACCGCGGCCCAGCGGTTCCTCACCGCCTGGCAGAGCGGCAAGGTGCCGGCCGCGGCCGCCGCGACCGACGACGCCGGCGCGGCCACCGCCCTGCTCACCGGCTACGCCAAGGACGCCCGCGTCGGGGACGTCACGCTGACCGCGGGCACCCGCAGCGGCGGCAAGGTGCCGTTCGACGTGAAGGGCACGGTCACCTACAAGGGGACCAGCAAGCCGCTGGCGTACGCGAGTTCACTGACCGTCGTGCGGCGCGCGGCGGACGGCGAGCCGATCGTCTCCTGGCGGCCCTCGGTGCTGCACCCGGACCTGAAGGAGGGCGACACCCTGGTCACCGGAGAGTCCGGGACCCCGCCGGTGAAGGCGTTCGACCGGGACGGCGGCGAGCTGACGACCGCCGCGTACCCGTCGCTGGGGCCGGTGCTGGACGGGCTGCGCGAGAAGTACGGCAAGACCGCGGGCGGCACGGCGGGCGTGGAGCTGCGCGTGGTGCGCGGCTCGGCGTCCGAGAAGGCGAAGCTGTCGGACAAGACCGTCCTGGAGCTGAGCAAGGGCACCCCCGGCTCGGTGCGCACCACGCTCAGCCCCAAGCTCCAGGCCGCCGCCGAGAAGAAGGTCGCCGAGCGCTCGTCGGCGTCCGTGGTGGTGCTGCGGCCCTCGACCGGTGAGATCCTCGCCGCCGCGAACTCCTCGAAGAACTTCAACGTCGCCTTCCAGGGCTCCCTCGCGCCGGGTTCGACGATGAAGGTCGTCACCTCGTCGCTGCTGATCGAGAAGGGGCTCGCGGAGGCCGAGAAGAAGCACCCGTGCCCCAAGACGTTCACCTACGGCGGCTGGAAGTTCCACAACGACGACGACTTCGAGATCAAGGGCGGCACCTTCAAGGCCAGCTTCGCCCGCTCCTGCAACACCGCCTTCATCAGCCAGGCCAAGAAGCTCTCGAACAGCGACCTGACCAAGCAGGCGCAGGAGGTCTTCGGCCTCTCCCGCAACGACTGGGCGATCGGGGTGCCGACCTTCGACGGCTCGGTGCCGGTGCAGTCGGCGGCCCAGATGGCGGCCTCGCTGATCGGGCAGGGCGGGGTGCGGATGAACCCGCTGAACATGGCGTCGGTGGCGGCGACGGTCACCTCGGGCACCTTCCACCAGCCGTACCTGGTGGCGCCCTCCGTCGACCACCGGAAGCTGGCGACGGCCTCCCGCACGATGTCCGCGAAGACCCTCGCCCAACTGCGCGAGCTGATGCGGTACACGGCCGCGTACGGCACGGCCGCCGAGGCGATGTCGGGGCTCGGCCCGGACTACGGGGCGAAGACGGGCTCGGCCGAGGTCGACAACCAGGAGAAGCCGAACGGCTGGTTCACCGCCTACCGCGGCGACCTCGCCGGGGCCGGTGTGGTGCAGGCGGGCGGCCACGGCGGCGACACCGCGGGCCCGATCGTCGCCGCGCTCCTCGGCCTGGGCGCCTGAGGCGGCCGCCCCGGCGCACGGGCCGGGCGGGGCGGGTTCAGCCGGTGACGGCGGGCGCCGCCGTGTAGGTGCGGCGCAGGAAGCGGACGAGGGTCTTGCGGTCGAACTGAACGACGGCGACCCCGCCCGCGGAGTGGAACTCCACCACCGCCTGCACCCGCCCGCACGGCCACACCCGCACCGCCCCGTCCCCGGCCGGTGCCCGCAGGCCCTCCTCCAGCAGGGACCGGTCGAAGGTCCACTCGTGCGGGCCCGGCAGCCCGATCCGCACCGCGCGCGCGTCCGCCTGCGGGTCGTAGCGCAGCACCACCGGGACGGCGCCGCCGTCCGCCTGGGCCGCCGCGTCGGCGTCGGTGACGATACGGGCGCTGGCGTACTGCTCGACCACCGACATCGGACGACCCCTTACCCTGCGTCACCTGTGCGGAATCTGTGCGCCCGCTTTCCCTCCAATGTCGCACATTTTACCGATTTTGCCCTCCGGAACGGGAAGAGATCCACGCCTCCGCGTCCGATCCGGGACCGTCTCGCTCTTGCAAAGGGTTCGCAAGAACTCACTATTATCAGACGGTGCATGTCCCTGACGGATTCATCAACGCGCCCCTCTCCGCCGCGACCGGCGTCCTCGCCGCGGGCGCCGTCGCCGTGAGCCTGCGCGGCGCGCGCCGTGAACTGGCCGGCGGCCCGGCCGGACCCGGCGGCGAGCCGGGCGGCGAACGCACCGCGCCGCTCGCCGGACTCGTGGCCGCCTTCATCTTCGCCGTGCAGATGCTCAACTTCCCGGTCGCCGCCGGGACCAGCGGCCATCTGCTCGGCGGCGCCCTCGCCGCGATCCTGGTCGGCCCCTGCACCGGGATCCTCTGCGTCTCCGTGGTCCTGCTCATGCAGGGCATCCTCTTCGCGGACGGCGGGCTGACCGCCCTCGGCGTCAACATCACCGACATGGCGGTCGTCACCACCGTCGTCGCCTACGGCGTCTTCCGCGGGCTGGTGAAGGTGCTGCCCCGCGGACGGCGTTCGATCACCGGCGCGGCCTTCGTCGCCGCGCTGCTGTCGGTACCGGCCGCCGCCGTCGCCTTCACCCTGATCT
The DNA here is from genome assembly GCF_900091845.1 of Streptomyces sp. SolWspMP-5a-2. GTDB lineage: Bacteria > Actinomycetota > Actinomycetes > Streptomycetales > Streptomycetaceae > Streptomyces > Streptomyces doudnae. The sequence goes on along the minus strand of NZ_FMCI01000139.1, from coordinate 2,630 downwards.
ACGCGCTCGGCGGCACCACCGACGTCGCGCTCGGCAAGGTCGCCACCGCCATGATCGGCGTGCACGTCCTGATCGGGATCGGCGAGGCGGTGATCACCGCGCTCACCGTGGGCGCCGTCCTCGCCGTCCGCCCCGACCTGGTCCACGGCGCGCGCGACCTGACCCGGCCACGGCTGAAGCTGCGCGTGGACGGCGACCTCGTCGACGCGCCCGCGCCCGCCCCCGAGCCGGTGGCCGCCGCGCCCCGCGCCTCCCGCCGGGCGCTGTGGATCACCGGCCTGGTCACCTCCCTCGTGCTGGCGGGCTTCGTCAGCTTCTACGCCTCCGCGAACCCCGACGGCCTGGAGAAGGTCGCCGCCGACCACGGCATCGACCGCGCGGCCGAGGAACACGCGTCGGCGGACTCCCCGCTCGCCGACTACGGCGTCAAGGACGTCTCCGACGCCCGGCTCTCCGGCGGCCTCGCCGGGGTGATCGGCGTCGGCGCGACCGTCGTCACGGGCAGCGCGGTGTTCTGGGTGCTGCGGCGCAGGCGCGCGTCCGAGGCGTCCTGAGATGGGCGCCGGGCACGCCCACCGGCTCTACCGGCCCGGCGGCTCCGGTGTGCACACGCTGCCGCCGCACCTGAAGCTGACCGCGGCCTTCGCCTTCGTGGTCGTCGTGGTGTCGACCCCGCGCGAGGCGGTGTGGGCGTTCGCCGCCTACGCGGTGCTGCTGGGAGCCGTCGCGGCGGTCGCCCGGGTGCCCGCCGGGTTCCTGCTGGGGCGGCTGCTGATCGAGGTGCCGTTCGTGGCGTTCGCGGTGCTGATGCCGTTCGTCGCGGGCGGCGAGCGGGTCGGCGTCCTCGGCCTGTCGCTGAGCGTGAACGGTCTGTGGGGTGCCTGGAACGTCCTCGCCAAGGGCACCCTGGGCGTCGCCGCGTCGGTCCTGCTGGCCGCCACGACCGAGCTGCGCGCCCTGCTGCTGGGCCTGCAACGCCTGCGGCTGCCGCCGCTGCTGGTGCAGATCGCCTCCTTCATGATCCGCTACGGCGACGTCATCGCCGACGAGATGCGCCGGATGCGGATCGCCCGGCAGTCCCGCGGCTTCGAGGCGCGCGGGGTGCGGCACTGGGGGGTGCTCGCGAAGTCGGCGGGCGCCCTGTTCATCCGCTCCTACGAACGCGGCGAGCGGGTGCACCTGGCGATGGTCAGCCGCGGGTACACCGGCTCGATGCCGGTCCTCGACGAGGTGCGCGCGGACCGGGCGCAGTGGTCGTGCGCGCTGGCCCTCCCGGCTGCCGCCCTGCTGATCTGTCTGCTGGGATGGACCCTGTGAACGCCCCCGTGAACGACACCGCGACCGATCCCGCCGCCCCCGCCTCCCTGGAGGTCTCCGGCCTCGCCTTCGCCTACCCGGACGGCCACCAGGCCCTGTTCGGCGTCGACTTCCGGGTGGCGCGCGGCGAGCGGGTCGCCCTGCTCGGCCCCAACGGCGCGGGCAAGACCACCCTCGTCCTGCACCTCAACGGCATCCTCGGCGGCGGCGCCGGGACGGTGACGGTGGCCGGGCTGCCGGTCGGCGGGCGCAACACGGCGGAGATCAGGCGCCGGGTCGGCATCGTCTTCCAGGACCCGGACGACCAGTTGTTCATGCCGACGGTCCGCGAGGACGTGGCGTTCGGCCCGGCGGCGGCCGGACTGCGCGGCCCTGAGCTGCGGGAGCGGGTCGGCCGGGCGCTGGACCTGGTCGGCATGGGCGGTTTCGAGGACCGGCCGCCGCACCATCTCTCGTTCGGGCAGCGGCGCCGGGTGGCCGTGGCGACGGTGCTGGCGATGGAGCCGGAGATCCTCGTCCTGGACGAACCGTCGTCCAACCTCGATCCGGCCTCCCGGCGCGAACTGGCCGACATCCTGCGGGGGTTGGACGTGACGGTGCTGATGGTCACGCACGATCTGCCGTACGCCCTCGAACTGTGCCCGCGCGCGCTGGTCCTGAGCGAGGGCGTGATCGCGGCGGACGGTCCGACGGCGGAGATCCTCGGCGACGACGCGCTGATGCGGGCGCACCGGCTGGAGCTGCCGTTCGGCTTCGATCCCCGGGTGGCGGGCCGCCCCTGACGGACCGCCAGGGGGTGACCGCGGGGACCCCGCCCGGCACCCTCCCCCCCGTCATGCGCGAAGCCCGCCCCGCTGTCGCGGGACGGGCTTCGTCGTGGAGCGCCGGGCAGGCCTTGCACCTGCATTTCCCCGCAGGAAGCGGGGCGTCTTTCCTTGGACCACCAACGCACAACCAGTAACCGCGAGTTGTGGTGACCGGCTCAAGATCAATCATAGCCCATGTCGGACGGTGCGGAACACCTCGCGGCGGGGCAGTCTTCCTCCCATGCGCCCCTGCCCCGCGTTCGACATCCCGCCCGGGTACCTCGCCCGCCCCGCGGCGCTCGCCGACGCCGACGCGATCCAGCGTCTGGTGGCCGTCTGCGAGCACGCGGCCCACGGCGCCGCCCCGGCCGTCCCGGACGGCGTCGCCGCCCGGCTCACCCTGCCCGGGGTCGACCCGGCGCGGGACACGGTGCTGGTGAGCGGCCCGGACGGCACGTGCGCGGCCTGGGCCTGGGTGCGCGGACGGCGCTGCGCGATCGACGTGCA
>NZ_FMCI01000048.1 GCF_900091845.1 Streptomyces sp. SolWspMP-5a-2 | reverse complement strand
CCCGCGCGGAGCACCCGCTCCCCCGTGGCCACGACGCGCGGCCGGACCCGGTCACCCCGGGACCGGACCGCCGTCCCCGCGGCGGTCCCGGCCGCGCGGACCGGACCCTGCCGCGGGACGTCCCCGACGTCCCGCACCGGCCCGCCGCCGTCGCCGCCGATTCCGGTCGGTCCGTTCCCGCCGGGGCGCGGACCCCTTCCCTCTCCCCTGTGAGGCAACATGCGCTGTGTCATCGCCCGGTACCCGTTCGACCTGACCAAGGAAGGGGTGCAGGCCACGATGTCCGGCGTCACCCCCGAGCCGATCACCGGGTTCTCGGTAACCATCGGCCGCCGCCGCTACCCGGTCATGCAGGTCGGCGAGGCCGTGACCCGCCAGGACCGCCGCGACTTCAGCAGCGGCGAGGTCGTCCGGGCCATGGAGAAGCTGGGCTTCACCTGCCACGCCCGCCCCGAGCCGGAGCCCGCGCCCGACCCGCTCTTCCCGAGCCCCCTGCAGCCGTCCGCGGACGAGCACCAAAGCAGCACCGTCTGGGACAGCTAGAACGCGTCGCGGGCCTTCCCTCGCTCAGCCGGTCGGGGCCCCGGGGTCCTGGCTGGGGCGGATCAGTTCGTCCGCCACCCACCGGGCGACGCCCCGCGGGTACGGCGCGGGCAGGCCGAGGACGACATGGGTGAAACCGGCCGCGGTCGCCGCCGCGATCGCCGCGCGGGCACCGGCGGGGTCCTCGTAGGAGACCCCCAGGTGCATCGAGCGGACGATCGACGCGGGATCGCGGCCGATCCGCGCGCAGTAGCGGTCGAGCAGCGCGCTGCGGGCGACGGCGTCCTCGATGTCGCCGCCCGGGATGTTCCACAGGTCGGCGTGTTCGGCGGCCACCCGCAGGGTCGCCGCCGCGCGTCCGCCGATCAGCAGCGGCGGGTGCGGCCGCTGGACGGGCTTGGGGTTGCCGAACGCCCCGGTCAGCCGGACGTGCCTGCCCTCGAAGTCGAAGGGCGCGGGCTCCGTCCACAGCCGCCGGATGACCGTGCACGCCTCGGCGAGGCTCTCCACGGCGTCCGCGGTGTCCTGGAAGGGCAGGCCGTGCGCCGGGTACTCGCGCCGGGCGGCGGGCGGGTGCGGCCGGGAGCCGACGCCGATGCCGAAGTCGAGCCGTCCGGCGGAGACGACGTCCACCGTGGTGGCGATCTTGGCCAGCACCGCGGGCGGCCGGAACCGGTTGCTGGTCACCAGCAGCCCGAGCCGCAGCCGCCGGGTCTGCGCGGCGAGCGCGGAGAGCAGGGTCCAGCCCTCGAAGGCGGGGCCGTCCGGGTCGCCGCCGATCGGCATGAGGTGGTCGAAGAGCCAGGCGTGCTCGATCTCCGGGACGGTGTCCGCCTCCTGCCAGACCCGCAGGATCGCGTCGTAGCCGACGTTCATGGGCGCCGTCATGATGCCGAAGCTCGTGCGGCGGCGCGGGCCCGCGCCGGGGGTGGGGGCGGGGTCCCGGGCGGGGACCTGGCCGGGGGTGGCGGTCATGGCGGACGTCCTTTCCGTACCGCCGCCGTGGCGGCAGGGGGTGGCTTGGCGGGCGGCGTGCCGCTCTGGCATCATCGTCAAACGGAACCCCGTCCCGTTTGACGATACGGAACGTCGTTCCGCATAGCAAGCGGGGACCGGAGGACCGAGGCCATGAGCGACGACGACCAGCGCGCGCGGCGACCCCGCCGGGCCGACGCCCGGCGCAACGAGGGCGCCCTCCTGGACGCGGCCGCCGCGGTCTTCGTCACGTCGGGCGTGGAGGCCCCGGTCCGGGACATCGCCGCGCGGGCCGGGGTGGGGACGGCGACGATCTACCGCCACTTCCCGACCCGCGCCGACCTGATCATCGCCGTCTACCGGCACCAGGTGGAGGCGTGCGCGGAGGCGGGCCCCGAGCTGCTGGCGAGCTGCCCGACCCCCTACACCGCCCTGGCCCGCTGGATCGACCTGTTCGTGGACTTCCTGGTCACCAAGCACGGGCTCGCCGGGGTGCTCCAGTCGGACGACGCGGGGTTCCAGAACCTGCACGCGTACTTCGTCGACCGTCTGGTGCCGGTGTGCACCCGGCTGCTCGACGCGGCGACCGAGGCCGGTGAGATCCGCACCGGCCTGACCGCGCTGGAGCTGATGCGCGGGGTCGGCAACCTCTGCATCGGCGCCGAGCGGAGCGTCGGCTACGACGCGCGGCGACTGGTGGAGGTCCTGGTGGCGGGCCTACGCCGAACGGACTGACCGACAGGCCGACCGACCAGCGGGCCCGCTTGCCCGCCCGCGTGCCGAGGGGCCCGGCGCTCGTCCCGCCTGCCGGTGTGCGGACCGGACTGCCTGCCGGGCCGCTCCCCCGCGCCCGACGCCACCGGCACCCGCACCTCCCCCACCCGCGCCACCGGCACCGGCACCGGCACCGCCGCCCGGACGTTTCCCTCGGGCGGTGGCAACTTCCGCTCCCCGTACGGCTCTTCGGGCGGTTCGGTGTCGTGGTGCGGTGCGGGCCGGTGCCTGGGGCGGGGCTTCTCCGGGCGTTCCGGGGGTACCGGATGGGCCGCTCGGCGTCGAGATCCGTAGCGTCAGTGTCCGACACACCCAGCGGCCCACCGCAGGAGGAACGCCCCATGGCGAGCACAGGCACCCACGCGCACCGTCCCCGGATCGCCGATCCGGCCGCCCGCGCCACCCAGGGACGCCGATGAACGCCACCGCCCGGGACCGCGACCCCGCCGTCGCCCTGACCGGTGTCGGCCGGGTCTACGCGGGTGGCGTACGGGCCCTGGACGACGTGTCGCTGACCGTCGCACCCGGCACGTTCGTCGCCGTGACGGGCCCGCCGGGCTCCGGCAAGAGCACCCTGATGCACTGCGCGGCCGGGCTCGACACCCCGACGTCGGGCACGGTGCGGATCGGCGGCCGGGAGCTGTGCGGGCTCGGCGAGTCCGAGCGCAGCGAACTGCGGCGCGAGCGGCTGGGGTTCGTGTTCCGCGACCACAGCCTGATCGGGTCCCTGACCGTCGAGGAGAACATCACGCTGCCGCTGCGGCTGTCCGGACGCGGCCCCGACCCCGGATGGCTCGCCACGCTCGTCGAACGCGCGGGTCTGGCCGACCGGTTGGCCGCGCGGCCCGCCGCGCTCACCGGCTGCGAGCAGCAACGCGTCTGCGTGGTGCGGGCGTTGGCGGGGCACCCGGTGGTGGTCTTCGCCGACGAGCCGACCGGCGCGCTCGACCCGGCCGGCGCCGACCGGGTCCTCGGGCTGCTGCGGGACCTCGTCGACGACCTCGGGCAGACGGTGGTGCTGCTCACCGCCGACCCGGTGGCGGCGGCCCGCGCGGACAGGGCCCTGGTGCTGGCCGGGGGCCGGATCGTCGCGTCGGTGGAGTCCCCGTCCGCGTCCGGCCTCGCCGCGCGGCTCGCGGCGCCGGCGGACCGGTGACCCGCCGGGCCCCGGGATCGCGCCCGGTCACCCGCGGGTGCGGCGGGCTCCTCGCACACGGTCACCGGGCGGTCACTTCCGCCCCGCTGTCACCGCCACCACCACCCCTCTCCCGCTACCATCGAGGCGATACCACACCCGGAGCGAGGCCAAGAGGGAAATGACCAGCAAGCTCGGAAAAGCCCGGTGGGCCAATGACTTGATCCACGAAGGATCCATGTACGCCAAGGGTCTCTTCGCTGACGAGTCGAACTTCGACTTGCGGTTCATCGCGGACTACCGGCGCATCACCGAGATCGTGGAGGCGCTGCGGGTCCTCGGGATGCAGGTCGTGCTGACGAGCGGGTCGTTCGACATCATCCACGAGGGTCACTCGATGTACCTGGAGGCCGCCCGCAAGTACGGCGACTTCCTGATCGTCGGGCTGGACAGCGACGAGAAGATCCGCCAGCGCAAGGGCCCCAACCGGCCGGCCGTGCCGGAGATGGAGCGGCTGCGGATGGTCACGCACCAGCGCGGGGTCGGCCTCGTCACCCTGAAGGAGCCCGATCACCCCCGGTGGAGCCTCATCGAGGCGGTCCGCCCGGACGTGCTCGTCGCGACCGCCGACACCTACAGCCCGGAGGAGATCGCCGAGCTGGAGTCGAAGTACTGCACCCGGGTCGAGGTCCTCGACCGGATGGCGACCGTCTCCACCTCCGCGCGGCTGCGCCGCATCCAGCTCGGGCTCAACGACGACCAGGGCACCCGGTGACCAAGCGCACCCTGCTCTACCTGCCCGTCCTGCACTCCGGGTACGAGGCCCTGCTGACCCGGCACGCCGACTCCGACGAGATCCTCGTCCTCGGCACCGGGTTCCACACGCTCTTCCCCAAGCTCGCCAAGGAGATCCGCGCCCTGAGCCCCGAGCGGGCCGCCGCGCACGCCCGGCTCGTGGTGCCCGGCACGCCGGTGGCGGTCGTCGAGCCCGACGGTCTTGCCGCCGCCCTCGACGCGGACGTCGTGGTGGTGCCGGACGAGGAGATCATGCACCGGCTGGTCGAGCTGCCCGGCCTGCCCGACCGCGCCGAGGTGCGCTTCGAGCCGACGTTCCTGCGCTGGGACCGGGAGTGGAGCCGGGCGCGGCGGCCCGCGCGGTTCGACGGGCGGATCTCCCGCGCGGCCCTCGACCGCCGTCTGATGGGGCGCGCGCAGGACGAGGCGCGGCGCAGCTCCGACTGGTGGCGGCAGGTCGGCGCCCTCGCCGCGCGGGACGGGCGGGTGCTGGGGACCGCGTTCAACCACCACCACCCGACCGAGTACGCCCCCTACGTCGACGGCGACCCCCGCAACGACTTCAGCCGGGGGCTGCGGCCCGACCTGTCCACCGCGATCCACGCCGAGGCGTCCCTGGTCGCCCGCGCGGCCCGGGACGGCCTCGGACTGGCGGGCGCCGAGCTGTTCGTCTCCACCTTCCCGTGCCCGGCGTGCGCCCGCTTGGTCGTCGAATCCGGCTTCCGGCGCTGCTACTTCGCGGGCCCGTACGCGATGCTCGACGGCGAGGACGTCCTGCGGGCGGGCGGGGTCGAGACGGTGTGGGTGGACATGGAGCCCGAGGACGCCGTCAGCGGGTCGGCGGGCGGGAGCTGAACTTCATCCTGACCGGGGTGAACTCCCCGTCGGCGTCCGGATCTGCGTCCCCCTCGCCGACCAGGACGTGCAGGTGCAGATGGCGGATCGTGCCGCCGGTGAAGCGGCTGTCGCCGTTGCGGGCGCCGAGGCCGTAGTGGTCGAGGCCGTGGGTGTCCTTCACCCAGGACAGCGCCTCGAAGAGGTCGGCGCGGGCCGGTGCCGTCAGCTCGACCAGGTCGGTGACGTGCTCCTTGGGGATGAGCAGCAGGTGCAACCGGGCCCCGGCGTACGGGAATTCGTTCGGGGTGACGATCCAGTGCGCCGTCTCCCGCACGATCTGCTGCTTCTCGTGGGAGCGGATGACGTCCGGGCAGAAGAGGCAGACCCCGGCGCGGTCCAGCCGTTCCATCTCCGCGCGCTGCTCCTCCGTCCGGCAGTTGCCGAACCAGTAGAGGCTCACGCCCGCTCCGCCCGTTCCAGGACGAGGAAGGAGTGCGCGGGGACGTCGCCCTGTGCGGGGACGTCGGTGCGGGAGACCGGGGTGAAGCCGTCGAGCCAGCCCGCGGGCATCCGGGTGTCGCCCGGCACGGTGAGGTGGACCCGGGTCAGGTAGATCCGGTCGACGGACGCGAGGGCCTGGCGGTACACGGACGCCCCGCCGATCACGAACACCTCGTCGAGCCCGGCCGCCCGCTCCAGGGCGGCGGCGGTGTCGAGGGCCGCCTCGACCGAGGGGGACCAGTGGACCTCGCCCGTCGTCGCCGCGGGGGCCGGGGAGCCGCTGACGACGACGTTGGCGCGGCGGGGCAGCGGGCGGCCGAGGCGGGCGACGATCGACTCGTGGGTGAGGCGGCCCAGGACCACCGCGTGGCCCTGGGTGACCTCCTTGAAGTACCGCAGGTCACCGGGGATGTACCAGGGCAGGTCGCCGTCCGCGCCGATGACGTCGTCCGTGGCGGCCGCGACGATCAGGGACCTGATCATGTCGAGACCGGGATGGAGCCGATGCCCGGGTGGGGCGCGTAGTCGGCGATGTCGAAGTGCTCGCCGCGGAAGCCGTGGATGTCGGTGACCGCGCGCCCGCGCTCGTTCAGGGTGACGGTGGGCAGCCGCAGCGGCTCGCGCTCCAGCATCAGCTTCACGCCGTCGACCTGGTCGGTGTAGACGTGGGCGTCCGAGATGGTGTGGTAGTAGCGGGCGGCCGGGAGGCCGGTGAGGTGCTCCAGCATCAGCAGCAGCGCCGCGTACTGGACCATGTTCGAGGGGACGCCGACCGGGACGTCCCCGGAGCGCTGGAACATGTGCAGGTGCAGGCGGCCCCGGATGACCCGGACGTGGACCCAGCCGTGGCAGGGCGCGATGGTGGTCCTCGGGGTCTTCCCCGCGCCGCGCACCTGGTACTGGGGGATCCACGGGCTGACGAAGTGGGTGCGGTCGGCGGGGAGTTCGCGGATCTGCTCGACCAGGTGGCGGAACTGGTCGAAGCCGCCGCCCTCGGCCGTGGGGAAGTCGTGGAACGCGCCGCCGTAGGAGCCGGGGCCGATGTCGCCCGGCGGCAGCCCGCGCTTGGCGGTCTTGCTCTCGGTCGCCCACGGGCCCCACCAGTCGCAGCCGAACTCGGCGAACTCGGCGAGGGTGGTGGCGCCGTTGATGAAGGCGCAGAGTTCCCCGATCGGCTTGCGCCAGAATCGCGCCATGCTGCGGTCGGTGATGACCGGGAATCCGTTGGCGAGGTCGAAGCTCATCGTCTGCTGCATAAGCGTCAGCGCGTCCGGCCCCTGCCGGGTGGGCACCTGTTCGCCGTGATCGAGGATGTTCTCCAAGATCGTACGGTATTGCGAATCGGGCGTCCGGTCCGCGAACGCAGCATATTCCACGAGGTTTCCTTCCCTGGCCCGCCGCCGCTCCCGGCAGGGCTGCCCGCCATGCTAGCAGCCGGGACTTCCGCACCCGCCCTGACCTGCTGCGCCCTCGGACAGGGCGGAACGGCAATTCCCCGCGCGATCCGGATCGTCCGGTCCGGAGCCCACAGAGGGGCCCATGGAGGAACCCACGGAGCGGGAATTCCCATTTCCCGTACCGATTGCATTCCGGAGGAAATGCGCGGGGAAAAGCGGCAGGAAATCCGGGGTGTTTTCCGGGCCTGTGCGTCCCGCTCCGCCGCCGTGCGGCGCGAACCGCGGCCCGGCCGTGCGGGCGTGCCGCTGCGGGCGCCCGTGCCGACGACGGTTCGTGCGTCGTCGGCGCGGGCGCCGCCTCCGGCGGACCCCGGTCGCGGACGGCGGCCTCCCGACCGGGTCCGTGCCATGGTCGGAGCCCCGGTACGCGGGGAGGCGGCCGGGGCTCGGGACCGATCCTAAGCGCGTCGGCGGCATATGCACCCCGTCCTGTCGGGACGTTGACGCATCTCGTCCAGGCGTGGGCCCGCGATGTCAGGGCAGCGGCAAGAAGTCGCGCCCGGGGTGGCAGCGGAGGGCGTACGGGAGTGTGATGGGGCGAGGTCCGGCCGGAGGTGCGCCGGGCCCCGCAACCGTGACGTGGGGAGCGGCATGGGCAGGGTGCGAGGGGACGGGACGGGCCGGGTGGTGGTCGGGGTGAGCGGCTCGCTGGGCGGGCTCACCGCGCTGAACCGGGCCGCCGAGGAGGCCCGGCGCAGACGGGCGGAGCTGTGGGCGGTGCTGGCCTGGGAGGCGCCGGGCGGTGACGGCCCGACGAGCCGGGCGGCCGTCCCCGAACCGCTGCTGCGGGAGTGGCGGGCGCTGGCCGAGGGGCGGCTGCTGGCCGTCCTCGCGGAGGCCTTCCCGACGGCGGACGGCCCCGGGGTGCCGCTCTCGGCGGTCACCTCGCGCGGCTCGGCGGGCCGGGCGCTGGTCGAACTCGCCTGCGGGGAAGGGGACCTGCTGGTGGTGGGCACCGGGCGGCGGGGGCGGCTGCGCCGGATGTGCGCGCCGTCGGTGGCCCGCTACTGCCTGGCCCACGCCACCTGTCCGGTCCTCGCGGTGCCGCCGTCGCCGCTGGCCGCCGAGGTGTCCGCCCTGCGCGGCCCCGGCGGCGGCCGACGCCTCCGCGCCGAGATGCGGCGACTGGGCGACGGGCGGTGACGAGGCCGGACGACGGGCGGTGACGAGGTGGCCCGGCGGTGAGACCAGGTGGCCCGGCGGTGACCAGGCCGGGCGGCAGGTGGTGTGGCGGGTCGGCTTCGCCTCGGGTCATGCCTCGAAGCGGTAGCCCATGCCCGCCTCGGTGATCAGGTAGCGCGGCCTCGACGGGTCCGCCTCCAGCTTCCTGCGCAACTGCGCCATGTAGACGCGCAGATAGTTCGTCTTGCTGCTCTGCGAGACGCCCCACACCTCCTGGAGCAACTGCCGCTGGGTGACGAGCTGTCCGGGGTGGGTGACCAGGATCTCCAGGAGCTGCCACTCGGTCGGGGTCAGGCGCACGTCGTGGCCGTCGCGGACCAGCCGTTTCGCCAGCAGGTCGATGGTGAAGCCGGCCGTCTCGACCCGGGTCGTCGCGGGCGGCACCGGCTGCTGCTCGGTGCGCCGGACGGCGGCCCGCAGCCGGGCGAGGAGTTCGTTCATGCTGAACGGCTTGGTGACGAAATCGTCGGCGCCCGCGTCGAGCGCGGCCACCTTCTCCTCGGACGTCTGCCGGGCCGACAGGACCAGGATCGGCACCCGGGTCCAGTCGCGCAGTTCCCGGATGACGGACACCCCGTCCATGTCGGGCAGCCCGAGGTCCAGGAGCACGACGTCGGGCCTGCGGTCGGCGGCGAGGCGGAGCGCGGTGGCGCCGTCGGGCGCCGAGTCGACGCCGTACCGGCGGGCCTGGAGGTTGATCACGAGGGCCCGTACCAGTTGCGGGTCGTCCTCCACCACGAGCACCCGGGTCATGGGCGTGCCTTTCGTGTCGTCACCCTTCGGGGGAGGGGGAGGGGGCCCGCGGCGGTCGCCGCCGCGGGCCCTTCTCCCCCTCTGCCGTCCCAGTGTCCCGTCAGTGGGACGCCGTCAACGCCCGCAGGGCGATGTTGAGTTCGAGGACGTTGACCCGGGGCTCGCCCATGAAGCCGAGGGTACGGCCCTCGGTGTGCCGCTCGACCAGCCGCGCGACCCGGGCGGCGGGCAGGCCGTTGCGCGCGGCGACCCGGTCGACCTGGAGCCGCGCGTACGCGGGGGAGATGTCCGGGTCGAGCCCCGAGCCGGAGGAGGTGACGGCGTCGGCCGGGACCTGGTCGGGGTGGCCGGGGACCGAGTTGTCCCTGACGACGGCCGCCCTGGCCGCCTCGACCTGCCGGATCAGCACCGGATTGTCGGCGGCGAGGTTGGTCGCGCCGGAGACCAGCAGCCGGTACCGCGTGTTGACGGTGTTGGCGCCCAGGCCGTTCGCCGGGCGGCCCTGGAACCAGCGCAGGTCGGCGTCCGGCGTCCGCTGCCCCTTCTCCAGCGGCAGCAGGTAGGACTGCCCGATCAGGGACGAGCCGACGACCCGGCCGTCCGCGGTGATCTGCGAGCCGTCGGCCTTCGAGCGGAACGCCGTCTGCGCGATGCCGGTGACGAGCAGCGGGTAGGCGACGCCGGTCACCAGGGTCAGCACGAGCAGGGCGCGCAGTCCCGCGCCGAGCAGCCGGGCCGTGAGGGATACCGCGTTGTTCATGGCGATCAGCCGATTCCGGGGATGAGGGAGATGAGCAGGTCGATGATCTTGATGCCGACGAAGGGGGCGACCAGGCCGCCGAGGCCGTAGATCGCGAGGTTGCGGCGGAGCATCCGGTCGGCGCTCATCGGCCGGTACCGCACGCCCCGCAGGGAGAGCGGCACCAGCGCGACGATGATCAGCGCGTTGAAGACGACCGCGGAGAGGATCGCGGAGTCGGGCGAGGAGAGGGCCATGATGTTCAGCCGCCCCAGGCCCGGGTAGACCGCCGCGAAGAGCGCCGGGATGATCGCGAAGTACTTCGCGACGTCGTTGGCGATCGAGAACGTCGTCAACGCGCCCCGGGTGATGAGCAGTTGCTTGCCGATCTCGACGATCTCGATGAGCTTCGTCGGGTTGGAGTCGAGGTCGACCATGTTGCCGGCCTCCTTCGCGGCCGACGTGCCGGTGTTCATCGCGACGCCGACGTCCGCCTGGGCGAGCGCCGGGGCGTCGTTGGTGCCGTCGCCGGTCATCGCGACCAGCTTGCCGCCCGCCTGCTCCCGCTGGATGAGGGCCATCTTGTCCTCGGGGGTGGCCTCGGCGAGGAAGTCGTCCACCCCGGCCTCGTCGGCGATCGCCTTCGCGGTGCGCGGGTTGTCGCCGGTGATCATGACGGTCCTGATGCCCATCCGGCGCAGTTCGGCGAACCGTTCCCGCATGCCGTCCTTGACGACGTCCTTGAGGTGGATGACGCCCAGCACGCGCGCGCCGCGCTCGTCCTCGACGGCCACCAGGAGCGGGGTGCCGCCGGACTCGGAGATGGTCCGCACGGCGTCCTCGGCGTCCTCGGCGACCTCGCCGCCGCGCTCGCGCACCCAGGCGACGACCGACCCGGCGGCGCCCTTGCGGATGCTGCGCCCGTCGACGTCGACGCCGGACATCCGGGTCTGCGCGGTGAACGCGACCCACTCGGCGCCGACGATCTCGCCCTGGTGGCGTTCGCGCAGCCCGTACCCGCCCTTGGCGAGGACGACGACGGAGCGGCCCTCGGGGGTCTCGTCGGCCAGCGACGAGAGCTGGGCCGCGTCGGCGACCTCGGCCTCGGTGGTGCCGCGCACCGGGACGAACGCGGCGGCCTGCCGGTTGCCGAGGGTGATGGTGCCGGTCTTGTCGAGCAGCAGCGTGGAGACGTCGCCCGCGGCCTCGACCGCGCGGCCCGACATGGCGAGCACGTTGCGCTGCACCAGCCGGTCCATGCCCGCGATGCCGATGGCCGACAGCAGGGCGCCGATGGTGGTCGGGATCAGGCAGACCAGCAGCGCCACCAGCACCGTCATGGTCAGCCGGGTGCCCGCCCAGGCGGCGAACGGCGGCAGCGTGGCGCAGGCCAGCAGGAAGACCAGGGTGAGGGCGGCCAGCAGGATGTTGAGGGCGATCTCGTTGGGCGTCTTCTGCCGGGCGGCGCCCTCCACCAGGCCGATCATGCGGTCGATGAAGGTCTCGCCTGGGCGCGTGGTGATCCGGACGACGACCCGGTCGGAGAGCACCCTGGTGCCGCCGGTGACGGCCGAGCGGTCGCCGCCCGACTCCCGGATGACCGGCGCGGACTCGCCCGTGATCGCGGACTCGTCGACCGAGGCGACGCCCTCGACGACGTCGCCGTCGCCCGGGATGACGTCCCCGGCCTCGCAGACCACCAGGTCGCCGATGCCGAGCGCGGTGCCGGGCACCTGCTCCTCGCGGCCGTTCGTCAGGCGGCGGGCGACCGTGTCCGTCTTGGCCCTGCGGAGGGTCTCGGCCTGCGCCTTGCCGCGGCCCTCGGCGACGGCCTCGGCGAGGTTGGCGAAGACCACGGTCAGCCAGAGCCAGGCGCTGATCGCCCAGCCGAACCAGTCGCCCGGGTCCGTGCAGGCGAAGACGGTGGTCAGCAGCGACCCCACCCACACCACGAACATCACGGGCGACCTGACCATCACCCGCGGGTCGAGCTTGCGGACGGCCTGCGGCAGCGCGGCCAGCAACTGCCCGGCGTCGAAGTGTCCGGCGCCGACCCGGCTCTCGTCGGGCCGGTGACCGGTGGGCAGGTCGCTGTGCGGGGCCCGGGTCGGGGTGGGGGTGGACATCTCGCTCTCTCGGTTCTCGTTGCGGGCGGTCATGACGCCAGCCCCTCGGCCAGCGGTCCGAGCGCCAGGGCCGGGAAGTACGTCAGGCCGACGATGATCAGGATCGCGCCGAGCAGCAGCCCGGCGAAGAGGGGCTTGTCGGTGCGCAGGGTGCCCGCGGTGACCGGGACGGGCTGCTGCCCGGCGAGCGAACCGGCCAGGGCGAGGACGAACACCATCGGCAGGAACCGGCCGAGGAGCATCGCGAGCGCCGTCGTCGTGTTGTACCAGTCGGTGTTGGCGTCGAGTCCGGCGAAGGCGGAGCCGTTGTTGTTCGCGGCGGACGTGAACGCGTACAGGACCTCGGAGAAGCCGTGCTCGCCCGGGTTGAGCATCGAGTGCGGCGGGGTCGGCAGGGCCATCGAGAGGGCCGTGAAGACCAGCACCAGGGCCGGGGTGACCAGGATGTAGAGGGCGGCCAGCTTGATCTCCCGGGCGCCGATCTTCTTGCCCAGGTACTCCGGGGTGCGGCCGACCATCAGACCCGCGATGAACACCGCGATGACCGCCAGGATCAGCATCCCGTAGAGGCCGGAGCCGGTGCCGCCCGGCGCGATCTCGCCGAGCATCATCGACAGCAGGGTGATGCCGCCGCCGAAGCCGGTGTACGAGGAGTGGAAGGAGTCGACCGCGCCGGTCGAGGTCAGGGTCGTCGAGACCGCGAAGATCGAGGAGGCGCCGACGCCGAAGCGCAGCTCCTTGCCCTCCAGGGAGGCGCCCGCGATGCGCAGCGCGCCCTCGTGGTGGGCGAACTCGGTCCACATCATCAGGGCGACGAAGCCGACCCAGATGGCGGCCATCGTCGCGAGGATCGCCCAGCCCTGCCGGACCGAGCCGACCATCACGCCGAAGGTGCGGGTCAGCGCGAACGGGATGACCAGGATCAGGAAGATCTCGAAGAGGTTGGAGAAGGGCGTCGGGTTCTCGAAGGGGTGGGCGGAGTTGGCGTTGAAGTAGCCGCCGCCGTTGGTGCCCAGCTCCTTGATGGCCTCCTGGGAGGCGACCGCGCCGCCGTTCCACTGCTGCGGGGCGCCGAGGAACTGGCCGACCTCGTGGATCCCGGCGAAGTTCTGCAGGACGCCGCAGGCGACGAGGACGAGCGCGGCGACGAACGCCAGCGGCAGCAGCACCCGGACGGTGCCGCGCACCAGGTCGGCCCAGAAGTTGCCGAGGTCACCGGTGCGGGTGCGGGCGAGGCCGCGCACCAGGGCCATCGCGACGGCGATGCCGACGGCCGCCGAGACGAAGTTCTGCACGGCGAGGCCGCCGGTCTGCACGAGCGGGCCCATGGCCTGCTCACCGGCGTACGACTGCCAGTTGGTGTTCGTCACGAAGGAGACGGCCGTGTTGAACGCCTGCGCGGGCTCGATCGAGGAGAAGCCGAGCGACCCGGGCAGCACGCCCTGGAGCCGCTGGAGCAGGTAGAGGAAGAGGACGCCGGCGAGGGAGAAGCCGAGGACCGCGCGGAGATAGGCGGGCCAGCGCATCCGGGTGTCGGGGTCGGCGCCGATGCCCTTGTAGATCCACTTCTCGACCCGCAGATGCCGGTCGGAGGTGTAGACCCGGGCCATGTAGGTGCCGAGGGGGACGTAGACGAGTGCGAGCGCCGCCGTCAGGGCGAGCAGTTGGAGCACTCCGGCGAGGACGGGACCCATCTCCGGTTCAGAACCTCTCCGGGAAGATCAGGGCGAGGACGAGGTAACCCAACAGGGCGACGGCCACGACGAGGCCGACGATGTTCTCGGCGGTCACAGCTTGGTCACCCCCTTGGCGACGAGGGCCACCAGCGCGAAGACCGCGAGGGTGACGACGACGAAGGCCAGATCGGCCATCGCTGACTCCTGGATGAGGTGCGGAACGGGAACGGCTCGGACTGTTCGAGGAGAACCCGGGTTCGAACGGTCCCGCTCCGCGTTGACGCCTCTCTTACGGCGCGTGCCACCGCCTTGACGCGACCCTGACGTGACCGGGCCCCGTCCCCCGGCGGGTCGCGCGGTCCGGGCGGTCGCGGCGGGGCCGCGCGGACCGGTCGCGCCCGGTACCGCCGAACGGGCGGCGCTGACGGGACCCTGACGTCAGGGTCCCGTCAGCGCGGGCTCCGCCCCGGCCCGGGGCGCCTAGCGTCGGGAACGTGCGATGCCGTGACCGCCGCTGGCGGAGCCAGGCGAGGGCCGGGGCGGGGTGCGCGCTGCTGTTCCTGGCGCTGCCCCAGCTCCTCGACCGGGCCGCGGGCACCCTGACCCTGCCCAGGGCCCTGCTCTGGGCGGCCCTGTCCGCGGTCCTCCTCGCGGTCCTGGTGCCGCCCCGGATCCGGCTGGCGGCGGGCCGCCTCACCGTGCGCGGCGCCTGGCGGGAGCGGACGGTGCGCGCGGACGCGCTGGTGTCGGTGCGCCAGCAGGAGGGCGTCTCGGCCCACCTGGTCCTCTACGACGCGGACGGCCACCACGTCCAGCTCGACCCGAGGGCGCTGGCCGCGTCCCCGTTCCTGCGGCACGAGCTGGAGACGTCGGTCCACCGCTCCCAGCGCGCGGGCACGCTCCGCGAGGGCGGGCGGCTGATCGCCCGTCTGGCGCGGGAGGCGGACGCGGAGGCGCTGCGCGGGATGTGAGCGCGCCCCGCCGGTCTCACACCTCGGCCCGGTGGTCGCGCGGCAGCACGGTGACCCGGTGGAAGTTGCACGTCGCGGTGGGGACGGGACCGGTCGGCGGGGGAGCGCTCTGGTGGGCCTTGAGGGCGACGCTGACCAGGCTGAGCAGCAGGTCGACGTCGGTGGCGCAGTCGAGGTGGACGGTGACCCAGCGGGAGCCGGGGACCATGCGCAGCGCGGTCGAACCGGCGATGTCGTGGCGCAGGCGGGCGATGGCCTGGCCGGTGAGGTGGAGGTCGACGTCCCGGGCGGAGTGGAAGTGGACGATCTCGTCGCGGGTGGAGCGCAGGGCGGGGCCGGTCCCGCAGGCGGCGGGGCAGGGGGTGAGGTCGGGCCAGGTCGCCAGCTGCTGAAGGGCTGTCTCGGCCGGTGTCATGCCCTCATGGTGGGCCGCTCACCGGCTGTCCACCAGGGATTGCGCGATACGTAACCCGGAGGAGACCCGGCGCGCGCGTGGTGAACGCGGGTTCACCACGACCTCCAGGTACGCATCTCATCACATTGCGGGATAATAGGGACATGAGTAACGCAACGTATGTCCTGGCGGCTGGGTCGAACGGCTGGCTCAACGTGACCGTCGCGTTTGTCGGTGGCCTGATCATCGCGGGTGCGCTGATCTGGGCCGTGCAGTTCGGTATGCGGGTGCGGGACCGGGAGTCGCCGCGTCCCCGCCCCGACGAGCAGCCCCACCTCCCGGACACCGGAGCGGTGTACGAGACGCGGGAGATGCGGGAGCCGGACGAGATGCCCGTCACCACGGGCCGGGAGCGGCTGACGCCGCACGAGATCCATCACACGGGCAGCAGGACGGGCGCGGACCAGAGCCGCAAGCGCTGGCTGCCCGGCTCCAGCGGCTCCTTCGGCAGCGGCGGCCTCGGCCGCCGCTGACCGGCCGGGACTGCCCGCGGGACGGCTCGCCCGTCCCGTATGGAGCGGTCGCCGCACGGGACGGGCCCCACGGATCGGTCCGGCGGAACACGGACGGTCCGTGGGGCCCGTGCGTCTGGGGGCTCCCCGCGGCCGCCCGGGTCAGTCGAGGGCGACCCTGGCGAGGACCGGCAGGTGGTCGCCCGACGGGACGCGCAGGGTGCCGATCCGGGGGACGGTCGCCGCGCGGGCCATGACCTGGTCGATGCGCACCAGCGGGAAGGCCCGGGGGAAGCTGAGGGCGAAACCGCGCTCCGGCACGTTCAGCAGGGCGGTCAGCGGGGCCAGGCCGCGGTCCTGGACGGTGCCGTTGAGATCGCCCAGCAGGATCACCCGCCGCACCGGCTCGGCGGCCACCTCCCGCGCCAGCCGGGCCGCGCTCTCGTCGCGCCGGGCGGACGCCAGACCGCGCGGGGTGACCCGGACCGACGGCAGGTGCGCCACGTGCACGGCGACCTCGCCGCGGGGTGTGGCGGCCACCGCGCGCAGGCCGCGGTTCCAGTCGTCGCCGAACGACTCCGGCCTGATGTCCGTCTGCCGGTCGCCGGAGAGCGGGTACCGCGACCAGAGGCCGACGGTGCCGTGGACCACGTGGTACGGGAGGCGGGGGGCGAGGGCCCGCTCGTAGGCCGCGCGGGACCCGGGGACCAGCTCCTCCAGGGCGACCAGGTCGGGGTCGGCGGCGGCCAGGGCGCGCGCGGTGCCCTCCGGGTCGGCGTTGTCGTCGCTGACGTTGAGCTGCACGACGACCAGTTCGCGGGGTCCAGGGGCGGTGCCGGGCAGCAGCAGTTCGCCGAAGACCCACGCCCAGGCCACCGCGGGCAGCACCAGCGCGGCCAGCGCCAGGGGCGCCCGGCGCAGCAGCGCGAGGGCGAGCAGGAGGAGCACCGGCGGGCCGAGCCAGGGCAGGAACGACTCCAGCAGGCTGCCGATCCGGCCGGGCGTCTGCGGGACCTGCCGGTGCAGGAGGAGCAGGGCGGCGATCAGCACGGCGAGCGCGGCGAGCACCCGGCCCCGCCGCCAGGAGAGCGGCCCGGCCGGACGCCACCAGCGCGGCCGGGCGCCGTCCGCGCTCCCGCCGCCGGTCCCCCGCGCGACCCCTCCCCCGGTTCCGGTCCCGGTCCCGATTCCGCTGCCGGTGCCGCTGCCGTCCGGTGGTGTCCGCTCCGCCATGGTGGTCCCCCCGCTCGTCCCGTCCCGTCCGAGGTGAGGACGAACGGGCGGAGCGATCAGTTCAGCCGCCGCTCCGGAGGGACCCGCTCACCCCGCCATCCAGAAGAACACGGCGGTCATCCGCTTGTCCTCCATCGTGCTGCCGCAGTAACCGGTCGCGCTGTGCACGAGGTTGGCGTGGTAGAGGAGCAGCCGGTTGTGCCGGTGCGGGACGCGCACGTCCTCCTCGAAGGCGTCCGGGGCGACGAACCGGGTGCCGAGCGCCTCGACGAGGTTGGTGTGCGGGGCCCGCACGGTGTTGCCGCCGAGCCTGCCGCCGGGCAGGGACTGGCGGTAGAAGCTGGTGCCGCAGTCCTTCGGCACGGCCGGGTTCAGGTAGAGGACGGCCGCGTACCGGCACAGGGAACGCGAGTCGGTGTGCGGGCGCGGCTCGCTCTCGCCCGCGCCGACCACCTGGACGCAGTTGTGGTTGAGGGTGCCGCCGCCCGGCGCCCGCTGCACCCACAGGTCCTTCGCGCCGGTGGCGGCGCGCACCAGCCGTTCCACACGGGCGAGTTCACCGGCGTCGAGGCCGGGCATGGTGCGCAGCCCCGGCCAGGTCTCGGCGGTGTACGGGTAGCCCTCGACCCAGTCGTCCCTGGCCAGGCAGCGTTCCCGTACGGCGTCCGCGTCGGGCAGGACGTCGTCCAGGACCCAGTAGTCGCGTCCCTGGGTGGGCTTGCGGTAGGGCAGCACCGGCAGGCTCGCGCGCGGTGGCGCCCCGGCGGTCCGGCGCGGGGGGAGGTGTGGGGGCATGGGCCGAATCTAGGTCGGGTCCCTGTCACGACTCTCCCGCGAACACGTCCGGAATCACCCGGGAGTTGGTCAACACTCGGCCAACGCGGCCGGTGCCGGGCACCTCCCCGCGCGGGTCCGGAGGAGACGTGGATCACATCCGGTGGATTTTGCCGAATCGACAGAGTCGTAACGGCCCGCCGTCCGTACTGCTCTGCGTTCGACCCTCGTCGCACTTCGGCGGGGCCCACGATCGGGCAGGAGGCACGGTGCGCTTTTCGCGGAACGCGGTGGGAACTCTCTTCGTGGGCGGCGCCCTGACGTTGACCCTCAGCGCCCTCGCCTACCCCTCGATGCTGGGGGTGACCAAGGTGTCGACCGCGCAGGACCGGGTCATCGCCAACACCCAGTGGGGCCCGCTGACCGAGCAGGACCGGGACTTCGTGGTCAAGGTGCGGGCGGCCGGGCTCTGGGAGTACCCGCTCGGCAAGATCGGGCTGGAGAAGGGCACGAGCAAGGCGGTCATCACCGCCTCGGAGCACCTCGTCGACGGACACGCGGCGCTCGACACGAGCTGCCGCAAGATCGCGCCGATGCTGAACATCACCCTGCCCAACCTCGCCAGCCCGCAGCAGCAGGGGTTCGTCACCCAGCTGACCGCGGAGAGCGGCGAGCGGTTCGACACCGACTTCGCCAACATCCTGCGGGTCACCCACGGTTCGATCTTCAACACGATCGCGAAGATCCGCTCCACCACCAAGAACAGCCTGGTGCGGGCCCTCGCCGACCAGGCCAACAACACGGTCCTCGACCACATCACGGTGATGGAGAAGACCGGCCTGGTCGACTTCGACACCGCCCTGTTCACCCAGACCACACCGCCCAAGCTGCCGCAGAGCGACCTCACCCCGCCGCCGCCCGCCCCGGGCCAGCCCGAGGTGGTCCTCACCCCGCCGCCGAACGCCACCTCCACGCCGGTCGACCTCGGCGGCGGAGCACCGGTGAACCCCGACCCGACGGTGGGCTAGGGGAGTTCAGGCCAGCCAGACGGTGGTGTCGGGGGCCAGCCCGCCGTCCTCCGTCAGCGGGGCGCTGCTCAGCAGCGCCTCCCCGGGCGGGAGCCGGACCGGTGACCGGGACAGGTTGGTGACGCACCGCCAGCCGTCCGAGCGGGTGAAGTGCAGCACGCCGTCCGGGGCGTCCGGCGCCCAGGTCAGGGTCTCGCCCTGGAGCAGCTTGCGGCGCAGCTTCAGGGCGGCCCGGTACAGCTCCAGGGTGGAGCCCTCGGCGCCGTCCTGGGCGGCGACCGCGTACCGCGCGAACCACGCGGGCTGCGGCAGCCACGCGCCGCCCGCGCCGAAGCCGTACGAGGGTCCGTCCGGCGTCCACGGCAGCGGCACCCGGCAGCCGTCCCTGCCCTTGCTGGTGCGGCCCGTCTGCTCCCACACCGGGTCCTGGAGCGCCTCCGTGGGCAGGTCGGCGACCTCGGGCAGGCCGAGTTCCTCGCCCTGGTACAGGTAGGAGGAGCCGGGCAGGGCCAGCATCAGGAGGGTCGCCGCGCGCGCCCTGCGCAGCCCGGCTTCCGGGTCGACGGGGGGCGCGGTGCCGCCGGAGAGCAGCCAGGCGCCGGGGTCGGTGCCGGGCGGCAGCGTCAGCCGGGAGGCGTGCCGCACCACGTCGTGGTTGGAGAGCACCCAGGTGGCCGACGCCCCCGCGGTGCGGGCGGTCTCCAGGGACTCGGTGATGACCGCGCGCAGGTCGGTGGCGTCCCAGCCCGCTTGCAGGTACTCGAAGTTGAAGGCCTGGCCGAGTTCGTCGGGGCGGGCGTACAGGGCCCGCCTCGCCCCGGGCACCCACGCCTCGGCGACCGCCGTGCGGGGCGGGGTGTAGGAGTCGAAGACCGTCCGCCAGTCCCGGTAGATCGCGTGCACCTCGTCGCGGTCGTAGAAGGGGTGGGTGCCGGGCGGGAGGGTGAGCAGGGCGCTCTCGTGGCTCGCCTCCGGGTCGCCGAGGTCGCGCAGGGGCTCGGCCAGGTCCTTGACCAGGGCGTGCGCGACGTCCACCCGGAAGCCGTCCACGCCCCGGTCGGACCAGAACCGCAGGGTGGTGCGGAAGTCGGCGCGGACCTCGTCGTGGTCCCAGTTGAGGTCCGGCTGCTCGGGGGTGAACAGGTGCAGGTACCACTGCCCGTCCGGGACCCGGCGCCAGGCGCTGCCGCCGAAGACGGACTGCCAGTCGGTGGGCGGGAGTTCACCGGCGTCGCCGCGTCCGTCGCGGAAGACGTAGCGGTCCCTGGCGGCGGAGCCGGGCCCGGCGGCGAGCGCCTCGCGGAACCAGGGGTGGCGGTGGGAGGTGTGGTTGGGGACCAGGTCGACGATCACCTTCAGGCCGAGGCGGTGCGCCTCGGCGGCCATCGCGTCGAAGTCGTCGAGGGTGCCCAGGCGCGGGTCGACGTCCCGGTGGTCGGCGACGTCGTAGCCGCCGTCGGCGAGTTCCGAGGGGTAGAAGGGGCTGAGCCACAGGGCGTCGACGCCGAGCGCGGCCAGGTGGCCGAGGCGTTCGGTGACGCCCCCGAGGTCGCCGAGGCCGTCCCCGTCGGCGTCGGCGAAGCTGCGCGGATAGACCTGGTAGACGACGGCCTGCCGCCACCAGTCGGGGTCCTTGGACGAGAGGTCGGGCTTCGGGTCGGTCACGTGCTCCCCTTGTCGGCGGCGAACGGATCAGCGGAGGACTCGTCGGTTGCCCGGTGCGGGCCCGGCACCCGGATCGGCGGGGGACCCGGCGCAGAGATTCCTGTCCACATCGTCCGGCGCGGAACCCGTCCCGGGGCGGAGCAACCCGTTCCCGATGTGGTGGAAATGTGATGACTTGTTGAACTCCCTTGATATCACCGCAGGTTGACACCGCACTCGGGGCGATCCAGGATGTGAAGGCACTGTGGCGCACGCGCGCGATGAGCCGAACGATGGGCCCGGTGCTCCCGAGACCACTCGCCCCCGCGGCCGGCCGCCGCGCGCCGTCCCGCGCCGCCCGCCGCCGGGGCTCCGCACACGCACCCTGGGGAACGCATGTCCACACTGAGCCGTGTCACCGCGCGCCGTCTGCTGGGTACGGGCGCCGCTTCGCTCGTCCTGTGCGCCGCCACCGTCGCCTCCGCCTCCGGCGCCTGGGCGCACGGCGCCCCCGGCGGTGACGGCTGGAAGCACGGCGGCGGCTACCGCCCCGGCTCCGGCGCGGGCACGGCCACCGGGACGGACCGCTGCCAGTTCTCGCTCGACGGCTCCGGGTTCGCCGACTCCGTGCGGGTCGACGACCAGAACCTGAAGCCCACCGAGGACGGCAAGGTGCACATCAGGGTGCGTGCCGCGGGCGACGCCGCCGGCTGCACCGCCTCGCTCGCCTCGTACCTGGCGCACGGCTCGTCCTTCAAGACCTCCGGCGAGCAGGTCTTCGTCGACTTCGACACGGTGACGGTGCGGCCGGGGAAGACCGACTCGCTCGACATCGCGGTGCCGGACGCGGGCTGCTTCGCCCAGATCGACCTGTACCGGGGCGCCGTGAAGTTCGACGGCAGGACGGACGCGCAGGACGGCCTCCAGCACGGGGACCTGCCCAAGGGCCCGGACCGCCCGGTCATCAAGGACAAGCTGATCGCGGCCTGGAACGGCGGCACGCGGGACTGCACGGCGGACGGGGAGTCCCAGCCCCCGGCCTCGCCGTCCCCGTCGGCCCCGGCCCCGCAGGAGCCGTCGCGGGAGCCCTCGCGGGAGCCGTCGGAACCGGCCGCCGGGTCCACCCCGCCCGCCTCCCCGACGCCGTCGGCCGACACCCCGGAGGCGAGCGACGCGCCGTCCGGCACGCCCGGGGCGTCCGACGGGCCGAAGTCGTCCGACAGCCCGGCGCCCACCCCGAACGGCGGGGGCGGCGGCCTCGCCGAGACCGGCGGCGGCGCGGGCACCGGCCTGCTCGCGGGCGGCGCCGCGGTGCTGGTGGCGGGCGGCGCGGCGTTCGTCGTGCTGTCGAAGCGGCGCCGCGGGGCGACCCGCGCCTGACCGGCCCCACCCCCTGACCCGAACGCCCCGGACCTCCCCCGTTCCGGGGCGTTCGGCATGCCCGGGGCCGGGGCCCGGCCCGCCGTCGCTTGCTAAGCGGGACAGCGTTCCGTATCGTCGTAACGGAACGATGTCCCGTTTATCGGCGTGTCCGTGGCCCCCGGCGCGGACGAGGAGAGCCATGAAATACCGCACGCTGGGCCGCACCGGCATCAAGGTCAGCCCCTACTGCCTGGGCGCGATGATGTTCGGCGCCTTCGGCAACCCCGACCACGACGACTGCGTCCGCCTCGTCCACAAGGCGCTGGACGCGGGCGTCAACCTCATCGACACCGCCGACGCCTACTCGGGCGGCGAGTCCGAGACCATCGTCGGCAAGGCGCTCAGGGGCGGGCGGCGGGACACCGTCGTGCTGGCCACCAAGGCGCACCTGCCGATGGGCGACGACCCCAACCAGCGCGGCAACTCCCGCCGCTGGCTGGTCCGGGCGCTCGACGACTCGCTGCGCCGCCTCGGCACCGGACCACGTCGACCTCTACCAGGTGCACCGGCCCGCGCCCGACACCGACGTGGAGGAGACCCTCTCCGCCCTCACCGACCTGGTGCGCGCGGGCAAGGTGCGGGCCTTCGGCACCTCGACCTTCCCGGCCTCGGAGATCGTCGAGGCGCAGTGGACGGCCGAGCGGCGCGGGCTGCACCGGCCGCGCACCGAGCAGCCGCCCTACTCGATCCTGGACCGCTCCGTCGAGCGCGAGGTGCTGCCCGTCTGCGAGCGGTACGGCATGGGCACCCTGGTCTGGAGCCCGCTCGCCCAGGGCATGCTCACCGGCCGGTTCCGCAAGGGGCGGGCCACCGACAGCCGCCGGGCCGCGCGCGGCTTCCGGCACTTCGGCGACGAGGCCAGGCTTGACGCCGTCGAGCGGCTGATCCCGATCGCCGAGGAGGCCGGGCTGTCCCTCACCCACCTCGCCCTGGCGTTCGCCGTCGCGCACCCCGGCGTCACCTCCGCGATCCTCGGCCCGCGCACCGAGGAGCAGCTCGACGACCTGCTCGCGGGCGCGGACGTCACCCTCGACGACGGCGTCCTCGACCGGATCGACGAGGTCGTCGCCCCCGGCACCGACGTCAGCAGGCTCGACATGGCCTACGACACCCCGCCGGTCACGGAACCGGCGCTGCGCCGCAGGCCGTCCGCCGACCGCTCCGCGGCCTGACCGCGGGACGTGCCGGACGGCGCCGCCAGGACCGTTCCCTACCCGGCGACCGTGTCGAGCCAGAGCCGCACGAACCGGTCGACGTCCACGTCGAGCGCGACGTCCACCAGGGCCTGTTCGCGGGTGCCCTCGTGGATCTCGGCCTCGCCGGGGCGGCTGCGGCGGTCGACGACGGTCTGGCCGCGGGCGGGGCCCGGCGCGAGGGAGACCTCGACCGGCAGCGCGCGGGTGGTGATGCCCGCCGGGTCGACGACGGCGCAGACCGCGCCCGCGTCCCCGATGCCGCCGCCCGGGTCGTCGCCGTCGGCGGCCGGTGTCGCCGGGCGGTGCGAGAGGAGCGCACCGGCCAGGCGCGCGCCCGGCTCCGCGCTCTCGCGCAGCCGCCGCACCCGCGGCCCCGGCACGACGACCCGCTCGAAGACGTCGAGCCCGTACATCGTGATCGGCACCCCGGCGGTGAGCAGCACGGCCGCCGCCTCCGGGTCGTGCCAGACGTTGAACTCCGCCACCGGGGTGGCGTTGCCGGTGGCCACCGCGCCGCCCATGAAGACGATCCGCTCGATGTTGCGCGTCACCTCCGGGTGGGTGCGCAGCAGCAGGGCGATGTTGGTGAGCGGCGCGGTGGGCACCAGGGTGACCGGGCGCGGCGAGGCGAGGATCTCGCGCCGCAGCAGCGTCACCGCGTCCACGTCGGCGGGGAGCCGGGCGGGCGCGGGCAGCCCGAGGTCGCCCATGCCGTCGGCGCCGTGCACATGGCGCGCGGAGCGGGCCGGTTCGATCAGCGGACGCTCGGCGCCGCGCCCGACCGGGACGTCGCCCGCGCCCGCGATCTCCAGCACCGTCAGGGTGTTGCGCACGACGCCGTCGACGTCGGTGTTCCCGGCGACACAGGTGACGGCCCGCAGGTCGATCCCGGGGTGCCGGACGGCGAACAGCAGGGCCAGGGCGTCGTCGACCCCGGTGTCGCAGTCGATGATCACCGGAACGGTCTGACCGGTCGGCACGGCGCAACTCCTCTCCCGGGCCACCGAAGGCCCTGCTGGGAGCGACCTTACGGGGTGGGTTCCGAGCGGGACGCGGGGGTGGGCGGGCCGCCGGGGGGGGAGCCAGCGGGCGGGCAGGGCACGGGGGCGGGGCGAGCGGGCAGGCCGAGCGAGCGGGACACGGGGGCAGGGCGAGCCGGTGGAGCGAGCGGGCGGAGCGCGCGGGCTCGGCGGTACGGGTGAACCCGGTGGGGGTGACTGCGCCGGGCGGGTAACCCGGACGGGTCGGCTCGGTGGTGCGGGTGCGGGGTCGGTGGTCTTTTGGGAACCCGGGCGGACCGCGCATCCGCCGCCCGGCCCGCCGTCGCCGCCGTCGTCCTCGGTCCCCAGGAGACCCCGATGCCCCGAACCCCGGCCCGTGTCCTGTCCTCCTCCGCGCTCGCCGTCCTGGCCGCCGGGACGCTGCTGGCCTCGGCCGGCTGCTCCGCCGGGTCCGCCGACGGGCCGCGGCGCAAGGGCGGCGGGCACACCTCGTCGCCGTCGGCCCGCCCGTCGGCGCCCGCCGCACCGGCCGCGGGCGCCCTCACCGACGCCCAGGCGCGCGCCGCCCTCGTCACCGAGGCCGACCTGGGCGACCCCTGGGCACCGACGCAGGGCGCGGCGACCTGGCGGGACACCATGCTGAAGGCGACCGCCGACGCGCCCGACTGCCGGCGGCTGCTCGACGCGCTCTACACCGACGACCTGTTCGGCGGCGCGTCCGGCACCCGCGCGGTGATCGGCCTCGACGACGCCATGGACGAGGCGCAGCTCCGCTACCAGGTGCTCGCCCTGCCCCGCGCCGACGTGGACAGGACCCTGGCGTGGCTGCGGGAACTGCCGCGCACCTGCCGCCACTTCACCGCCAAGGGCACGGGCGGCGCCCCGCACACCGTCGAGGTCGCCGACGCGCGGCTGCCCGAGGTCGGCGACGCCCGGCAGGGCCTGCGGGTCACCATGAAGGGACCGGCCGACCAGGAGGACGCGCCGGTCCTCACCCTGGACGTCGCCGCGGTCCGGGTCGGCGACGACACGATCACCGTCACGGACGGCGGCCTCGGCGACGTCTCCGCCGACGTGACCGGCGCGGTGGCCCGGCTGGGGGCGCAGCGGCTGGCGGAGGTCCGCAAACAGGGCCGGGTCCAGATCTGACCCGACCCGCCGGAACGCCACCGGGCCCAGGCTTCCCCGGCTACTTCGGCTTCCCCGGCTACTTCGGCTTCTGCCGCTCCGCCGGTTTCTTCGGCTCCCCGACTCCGTCGAGCCCCCGGCTTCTGCGGCTCCGCGAGCGCGCCGCGCCCGGCTCGCAACCACCGGGTCCCGGCACCCTGCCTTCCGCCGTCATCCCCCGCCGTCGAACTTCCGCCGTCATCCCTCGCCGTCGAATCTGATCCGGCCGCGCACCACCTCGTGGGCCAGGTCGCGGATCGTGCGGTCCTCGGCGAAGGCGTGGGCCCGCAGCCGGGCCAGGGCCGGGGCGGCGGAGATGCCGAGCTGCGCCATGACCACGCCGGTCGCCTGGTGGATCTCGGCCTGCCGGCCGCCGGGCCAGGGCGCGTCCTCGCGCACCAGCACCGTCAGCGCGGCCGTCGTGACCCGCGCGAGGACCCGTGCCGTGCGCAGGTCGGCGGCGCCGAGCGGGCCCGGTTCGTCGCGGTGCAGGTCGAGCGTGCCGACGCAGACCGCGGCGGCCCCCAGCGGCAGCACGTACGCGGCCCGCACCCCCGCGTCGGTCGCCTGCTGGGCGAAGACCGGCCAGCGGGCGGCGTCCGGTCCCCGGGTCAGGTCGTCGGCGAGGACGGTGCGGTGGGTGAGCGCCGCCGTGTGGCAGGGCCCGTCGCCCAGGGCGGCCTG
Source organism: Streptomyces sp. SolWspMP-5a-2 (assembly GCF_900091845.1). Classification (GTDB taxonomy): domain Bacteria; phylum Actinomycetota; class Actinomycetes; order Streptomycetales; family Streptomycetaceae; genus Streptomyces; species Streptomyces doudnae. Next base: position 28,288 of record NZ_FMCI01000048.1, on the reverse strand, counting down.
GATGTCGCCGAGCCGGGCGGCCTGCGCGCCGCTCGCCGCCAGCCGCACCGGCACCCCGCGCGCGTACAGGGACACGCTCACGCCGGTCACCGGCAGCAGCCGGGTCGCCGCGCGGCACAGCCGGTCGGGGACCTCGTCGGGCCCCGCTCCCCACAGCCACCCGGCGATCTCCTCGGCGGCGCGGTCGTGCCCGTCCCCGGAGTCACCTCGGTCGTGCCTGGGTCGCACGGCCACCGCCTCCTTCGCGTGCTCGGGGCGGCCGGACCGCACGCGGGTACCCGGGCCCCCGGGGACGAAACGGCCACGTCGGTGCCGAGCCGTGCCCCCGGGGTGCCGGGCGCGGGTGACGGTGACCCGCGGGGTCACAGAGGCGGCTGTGCGGGGGCCGGGCCGAGGGTGGTGGTGCCGGGGGCCGTGCGGTGGCGCAGGCCCGTGCGGTAGGCGTCCAGGGCCGCCTCGACCCGGCCGGTGCGGCGCAGCAGGTCGCCGAGGAGGCGGCACAGGTCGGCCAGGTCACCGGCCGCGCCCGCCCGCTCCAGCAGGCTCAGCGCGCGCACGTAGTGCTCCTCGGCGGACTCGGTGTCCCGGGCGTCCTCGGCGATGATGCCGAGCAGCCGGTGCGCGGCGGCGGCGTGCAGGGCGCCGCGCTCGGGGCTGAGGTCGCTGAGCACCTCGCGCAGCAGCTCCGCGGCCTCCTCCGACTTGCCGCGCCGGTGCAGCACGTCGGCGAGTTCGACGGCGGCCTGGCTGCCGTAGAGGGCGGCGCGACCGGCCGCCAGCATGGTCAGGGCCGTGCGCAACTCCTCCTCGGCGCGCTTGAGTTCGCCGTTCTGCGCGCAGACGTAGCCGCGCATCCAGTGGCAGTTGGCGAGTTCGGTGCGCAGATGGAGGGTGCGGTACAGCTCGGCCGCCTTGGCGAGGGAGGCGTCGGCCTCGGCGACCCGGCCCTCGGCGAGCAGGGTGCGGGCGACCGAGCGGTGCATCCGGGCGACCAGCGCGGGGTCGCCCGCGCGCGGGGCGAGGGTGAGCGCGAACTCGGCGGCCTGGGCGGCGCGGGCGTGGGCGCCCATGTCCATGTAGGGGCCGATGATGCTGGCGTAGAGCAGCAGCAGCGCGTCCGGGTCGTGGAGTCCCGCGCGGTTCAGCTCGTCGAGGGTGGACTCCAGCAGGTAGACGGCGTACCGGAGTTCACCGGCGAGGTAGTGGGAGACGGCGCGGCCGCGCAGGGCGGGCACCCGGGCGGTCAGCGGGGCGTCCGCGAGGGCCTGCTCGGTGCGCTCGAAGTACTGGCGGGCGGCGGCGAGTTCACCGGTGTCGAGGGCGCATTCGCCGAGGCCGAGCAGGGCGGCGGCCTCGGCCTCCGGCAGGGCGTGCTCCCGGGCCTCCGCGAGCAGGCCGGTGTACTGCTCGGTGGCTTGCGCGGTCTCGCCGGTGGCGAGGGTGCGCTGCGCCTCGGTCAGTCTGAGGCGCAGGTCGGTGGCGAGGTGGGCGGGGCGTCCGGTGGCCAGCTCCTCGTAGGCGACGCCGAGGCGTTCGGCGATGTGCCGCAGCGCGTCCTCGGAGGCGCGGACCCGTCCGGCCTCCAGGGTGGAGATGTAGGCGGGTGTGTAGGCGGGCTCGGCCAACTGCCGCTGGGTCAGCCCGCGCTCGGCGCGCAACTGCTGGACCCGGCGTCCGATGGTTCCCGGGTCGTCACGCTCGGACATCCCCAACTCCCCCTGGCCCTCTTGCTGTTGACCCACGACTGGCTCTAGGTTAAACGGCGTCTTAAGTGGGTTTAATACAACGCTGTTGAGAGGTTGCCGTGCTCCGACACATCTCCGAGCGTTACGCCCGAGGACTCTGCGCGGCCGTCGTCGCCGTGGCCATGCTGGTCCTGGCCGCCAACGCCGTCCCGGCGAGAGCCGTGGACGGGCCGCGGACCAGCAACGTACAGCAGGCGCACCACGCCGGATGACGGCCGGGGGCACCGGGCGCCCGGGGTGACGGCCGCCGACGGCCCCGGTGCGGGCCCCGGGCCGCCGGGCCGGTGCGGAAATACACTCCGTCGGGTAACCCCCGTGCCGTCACCCGACGGCGACGCGCCTCTCCCGCCGGGCGTCCGCCCGCTTCAGACGGGCGTCGGGCCCCTGCCGCCTGGCGTCCATCCGCTTCCGACGGCCGCCGGGCCCCTTCGGCCGCCGTCCGCCCTCTCGCGGCCGACGTCCGCCCGCCTCCCGGCCGACGTCCGCCGCCTCCCGTCAGCCCTGGGTCTGCAACTGCCGTAGCTGGCGCTGGACATGGTCCAGGGCGCCCTCCCGGCGGCCCGGCACCCGGGAGCGCAGCGCGGCCAGGGCGAGGCCCAGTTCGCGGGCTGCGGCCGGTTCGGCGACCTGGCCCCACTGGTGGTGGGCGCGGTCGACGGCCGCCTCGACGGCCGGGGCGTCCACCGGCTGGCCCGCGGCGAGCCGGGCCTCGGCCACCGCGAGCCAGGTGCGGCAGCTCCGCGCCGGGTCGCCCGCGAGCATCGCGAGGTCGGCGCGGACCTCGCTCCAGTGCAGCACCGGCTCCGAACCCGGCCCGTGGGTGTGCGCCGCGGCCTGCTCGTACCGGGCGGCGAGGGACTCCGCCTCGCCGTGCCGTCCGGCCTGGACGGCGGCGGAGATCACGGCGTGCGGGTCGTCGGGGGCGGGTCCCGGCGCCGCCAGCTCCAGGCCGGGCGGCTCGTCCGCGATCCGGGACAGCGCCTGCTGGTGCAGTTGGTCGAGCGGCGGCCGGTGACCGCTGCGCAGGATCGTCGCGACGGCCTTCATGTAGCCGGGCGCGGCGACGGCGCGGCGGCCCGGCGGGGGCGCGATCCGCCCGTGGACGGTGTTGTTGTGCCCGCTGTCGAGCGGGTGCTCGCTCAGCCACTGCCAGGTCTCGGCGTCGGCGTGCAGGTCGAGGACGAGGCTGGTGGCGCCGGGCGGGCGCAGCCGCAGCTCCTCGCGGAGCCAGTGCCAGGGCAGCGCGGTGTAGCGGACCGTGGCGGGCGTGGTGCGGGCCAGCGAGAGGTGCGGGAGCCGCTGCCTGCGGTCGAGCTGGAGCTGGCCGGTGACGAAGACGGTGAGCGGCCCCGGCGCGGTCGCGGCGGCCCGCAGCCGGGTCAGGACGGCCTGCGGCTCCAGCGGGTCGGCCAGCTCCACGACGTTCGCGGTGCCGGTCCCGGACAGCACGGCGGGCTCCACCGCCGCCAGGACGGGAAGCACGGACGCGGCGTCCACCAGGCGGCCCCTGCCCACCGGAGCGGCGGCGAGCAGCAGCACGGTTCCGGGCATGTTTCCCTCCCCATCCCCCGTCGATCACGTACGTCAGCACCGTAACCGCTGCTGCTGCAAAGGTGGGTCTCAGGACTGCAAACGTCCCTCCCCGAGGCCCGGTTCGTCACCTCCGCGGACGGCGGAGACCGTGGTGCGGTCGGCCGGTCGGTCAGTCGGTCAGTAGGCCGGTCGGCCGGTCGGCCCCGGCGGCGGTGCGGGCGCGGTGGCGCCGCCCCCGCCGGAGAACTGCGCCGCTCCGCGTTCGAGGCGGTCGAGGCGGGCCATGACGGCGCGCTCATCGCCGTAGGCGGCGGGGAGCAGCACGCGGGCGCAGATCAGTTCGAGCTGCAGGCGCGGGGAGTTGGCGCCGCGCATCTCGGTCAGCCCCTCGTTGACGAGGTCGGCGGACCGGCTCAGCTCGGCGGCGCCGAAGGTGCTCGCCTGGGCCAGCATCCGCTCGATGACGTCGGCGGGGGCGTCGATGAGGCCCTTCTCGGCGGCGTCCGGGACGGCGGCGAGGATCACCAGGTCCCGCAGGCGCTCCAGCAGGTCGGCGACGAAGCGGCGGGGGTCGTTGCCGCCCTCGATGACGTGGTCGACGACGTCGAAGGCGGCGGCGCCGTCCCCGGTGGCGAACGCCTCGACGACGGAGTCGAGGAGCGAGCCGTCGGTGTAGCCGAGGAGGGAGGTGGCCATGGCGTACGTCACACCGTCCGCGGCGGCGCCCGCGAGGAGCTGGTCCATGACGGACATCGAGTCACGCACCGAGCCGGCGCCCGCGCGCACGACGAGCGGCAGCACGCCGTCGTCGACCGGGATGCCCTCCTTCTGGCAGACCTCGCCGAGGTACTCCCGCAGGGTGCCGGGCGGAACCAGCCGGAAGGGGTAGTGGTGGGTGCGGGACCTGATGGTGCCGATGACCTTCTCGGGCTCGGTCGTGGCGAAGATGAACTTGAGGTGCTCCGGGGGCTCCTCGACGACCTTCAGCAGCGCGTTGAAGCCGGCCGACGTGACCATGTGGGCCTCGTCGATGATGTAGATCTTGTAGCGGCTGGACGCGGGCCCGAAGAACGCCTTCTCGCGCAGCTCACGGGCGTCGTCCACGCCACCGTGGGAGGCGGCGTCGATCTCGATGACGTCGATGGAGCCGGGGCCGTTGCGCGCCAGGTCGAGGCAGGACTGGCACTCCCCGCAGGGGGTGGGCGTCGGGCCCTTCTCGCAGTTCAGGCAGCGGGCCAGGATGCGGGCGCTGGTCGTCTTGCCGCAGCCGCGCGGCCCGCTGAACAGGTACGCGTGATTGACCCGGTTGTTCCGCAGCGCCTGCTGCAACGGGTCGGTTACATGCTCCTGCCCGATGACCTCGGCGAACGACTCCGGGCGATAGCGGCGATACAGCGCAAGAGACGACACGCGTACGAGGTTATAGGCGCCCACTGACAGCGGGGCTCCCGACCGACCCCGCCGGGCAACGAAGACGCCCCCCACGCACCCGCCAGAGCCGACCTACCCTTGCTGCCTTCCGGCCCTGGGGGAGTTCAGTCAGATAGCGCCGCGTGAGGGGCTACCCAGAGAGTACCCGACGTCAGCGGCTGGGAACGAGTTCGCGAGCACCCTCCTCGGTCATGTAATGTTCCCGGCGGAGGATTCGCCTAGAGGCCTAGGGCGCACGCTTGGAAAGCGTGTTGGGGGCAACCCCTCACGAGTTCGAATCTCGTATCCTCCGCCAGTGCCTCACCGGGCACGATGTCGAAGGGCCCCACCGTTCGCGGCGGGGCCCTTCGACTTTTCCTCGTTGCTTTTCCGGCGCATCGTTGTCCGTCCGGGACGTCCTGGAGCCGATCACCGCCCTGGACCAGGCGGAGGCCCTGAGCCGCGGGGTCTGCGGCTTCTCCGGGGTCGGCCCACCCCTGTGGAGCCTCACGGCCGTCGGGGACAAGCGCGCGGGTTCCGCCCCCTGAACGCCCACGGCCGCGGGCCCCGGGCGCCCGCCTCCCGCTCCCCCGTCACGCCAGCCCCGCCGTGATCGCTCGGCGGACCGCCTCCGCCCGGTCCTTGATGTCCGCCTTGGCGAACAGGTTGTTGATGTGGGTCTTGACCGTGGCCTCGCTGATGAAGAGGTTCTCGGCGATCGCCCGGTTGGGCAGGCCCCGGCCGATCAGGGTGAGCACCTCGCGTTCGCGGCGGGTGAGGTCCGGCGGGAGGGGGCTCGCGGCGGCCGGGGGCCGGGTGCGCACGGTGGCCAGGAGGCGGTTCTGCACCTCCTGGTCCAGGACGGACTGCCCCGCCGCGGCGGCCCGGATCGCCCGGACGATGTCCTGGCGCCCCGCGTTCTTCGTCAGGTAACCGCGGGCGCCCGCGCTCAGGGCGGCCAGGATCGAGTCGTCGTCGGCGAAGGTGGTCAGTACGACCACGGCCGTCCCCGGGTGCTCCTCGGTCAGCCGCCGGGTCGCCTCGACACCGTCCATCACCGGCATGCGCAGGTCCATCAGGACGACGTCGACTGGCCCGGCGGCCACGGCGGCCAGGACCTCGGCGCCGTCCGCGGCGGCGGCCACGACGTCGATGTCCTCGGTCATGTCCAGCACCGCGGCCAGCGGCTCGCGGACGGCCGCCTGGTCGTCGGCCACGATCACCCTCAGCGGGCGCTCGGGCCCCGGGTCGTGCGGCCCCTGGGCCGGTTCGTCGGTCGTCGTCATCCCGGGATCACTGCCTCCACCTGCCATCCGCCCCTCTCCGGACCCTCGGTGAGCGGGCCCGCCGTGAGGGTGCCGCCCAGCAGGGCGACGCGTTCGCGCATTCCTATCAGCCCCATGCCGCTCCCGGCCCCCGCGCCCGCCGCACCGCTCGGGGCCCCGTTGCGGACGGTGAGGGTCGTCGACGTCTCCTCGAAGGCGAGCCCCACCGTGAGCCCGGCCCCGGGAGCGTGCCGGGCCGCGTTGGTCAGCGCCTCCTGCGCGATCCGCAGCACGTTCTGGGTGACCGGCGCCGGAAGCTCGCGCACGGTCCCCGTCACGGTCAGCGCCCCGCGGTGGCCCGACGACTCGATCATCGCGGTCAGGCTCTCCAGCAGCGGGAGCGAGTCCTCGCGCAGCGCGTGCACGGTCCACTGGGCCTGCTTCAGGCTCTCCTTGACCAGGCTCTGCGCCCTGTTGTGCGCCGCGCGCACCTTCTCCAGGTCACCCGTGTCGATCAGGGCGTCCGCCAGTTCCAGATGCATGTTGATCCCGGCCAGCGAGTGCGCGAGCACGTCGTGGACGTCCCGCGCGATACGGCTCCGCTCGGTGAGCACGGCCGTCCGCGCCTCGGCCCGCGCCGCCCGCTCGGCGGACTCGGCGGCCTGCAGCTTCGCCTCCACCGCCTGCTGCTTGCTGCGGCCCAGGATCCCGGCCACCACCGGGATGCCCGTGCTGAGGCCGAAGGTCCACGTCAGCACCTGGTGGTCGGGGCCCACGTAGAAGTAGAAGACGGCGCCGCAGAGCAGGCTGGAGAGGGCCGCGACCGCCAGGGCGGGCTTGAGGGAGAGGCGGTACCCGGCGTGGCCGACGAGGAAGTAGGCGAAGAGGTAGCCGGAGCCGCCGTCGCTCACCTCGAGCAGCGCCGCCGACGCCACGACACCGGTGGTCAGCCAGGCCAGCGCGGCCCGGGGCGGGAAGGTCGGCGGCAGATGCCTGGCCAGCAGGGCGGCGGAGTTGACCACCAGCAGCGCGACCACAGCCAGGCCCCGGCCGCTGACGCCCACCGGACGGACGTTGGAGACCGGGACGGCGATGATCAGCAGGGTCACGGCCCACTGGAGACCGGTGTCGTAGCGGAGCACGGCCCGGGGGCCGGGCTCCCGTTCGGAGACCGGCCCTGGGGATGCGGCGTTGTCGGTGGCGGACACGGCGCGACGATAACCCGTGCTCAGACCGCGCGGTCCGCGGCGACCGCGACGCGGGGTCCGTCACCGGCGGCCCGCCGCTGCTCCCGGGTGGCCATCCGGCCGCGGACGAATATGGTGGCCAGCCTGGTCACCACCTCGGTGAGCGCCATCAGCACGAACGCCGCCACCCACGCGTCGCCCGTGGTGATCTGGTGCTCCAGGCTGAAGCGGGCCACGTCGTCGGCGCCGCCGTGGTCGACCCAGAGCTGGAAGCCCATCCGCGCGCCCATGCCCAGCACCCACAGGATCGCGGAGACCGCGCCCGCCTTGATGTACAGCTCCGTGCCGACCTGGCGGACGCGGGTGTAGACGCCGCCCGCGATGCCGAGGGCCGCGCCGACGGCGACGAGCGTGCCGATCAGCACCAGGTCGTTGCCCGCCGTGGGCACGCTGTCGAGGTAGGTGTGCGCGACGAAGGCCACGATCCCCAGCGGGATCAGGTACGACTTGGCGTCGAGGCGGCCCTCCCGCAGTTGCCGGAAGACGACGAGGAGGAGGGCGATGTCGGTGATCCAGTCGGTCGTTGTCATGCTGCAAGCCTGCTGGCGAAGGCCGTTTCGCGCCTGGACCCACGGGTGGAACTACGGGTGGAGCCCGGTGCGCCCGCTCCTCCACCCCGGCGGCGGGCGGCACCCCCCTCGCTACACTCCCCCGGCATGGACTGGGTCGACCGCGCCGCGCGGCTGCGGCAGTGGAGCAGGGACGGTGTCCGCGCCCCGCACAAGCCGCTGCTGTTCCTGTACGCGCTCGGACGCCATCAACGCGACCCGGACGGCTCGGAGTTGCCGTACACCGCCGTCGAGGACGACCTGAAGCGGCTGCTGGCCGAGTACGGGCCCGTGCGGGCCACCTCGCCCGCCTACCCGTTCCACCATCTCGTCGGCGACGGCGTCTGGGAGGTGCGCACCGACCGGGGTCCCGGCAGTCCCGGCACCCGGGTGGGCGAGCTGCGCGCCACCCGTGCCGTGGGGCGGCTGGCGCCCGGGTTGCGGGACGCGCTGCGGCGGGACCCCGCGCTGCTCGGACGGATCGCGCGGACGCTCCTGGACTCCCACTTCCCGCCCTCCCTGCACGCCGACCTCTGCGCCGCCGTCGGGCTGGAACCCGGCGAGGTGGCGGCGGTCCCGGCCCCCGGCGGACCCCGGCGCCGCGGCACCCGGATGCGGGAGGCGGTGCTGACCGCCTACGAGTACCGGTGCGCGTTCTGCGGCTACGACGGCATGATCGGCGCCCTGCCCGTCGGGCTGGAGGCCGCGCACGTGCGCTGGTGGGCGTACGGCGGTCCGGACGACGTCGACAACGGGCTGTGTCTGTGCTCGCTGCACCACAAGCTCCTCGACCAGGGCGTCCTGGGGATCGGGGACGGGCACCGGATCCTGGTGTCGCAGCGGTTCGTGGGGCGCGGGAGGGCCGCCCGTGAGCAGGTCCTCGCCCTCGCCGGCCGGCCGCTGCTCGGTCCGCAGCCCGGCGCCGCGCCCGTCGCGGAGCCGCACCTCCGCTGGCACGCGGGCCAGGTGTTCCAGGGCGCCGCCCGCCCCGCCCCCGGCCCGCCAGCCTCCTGACACCCTCGCCTCCTGAGGCCCTCGCCCCGGCTCCTCACCCCCTCCCCGACCCCAGCGTCAGGCCGCTCACGAACTGGCGTTGGAGGGCGAAGTAGACGGCCAGGGTCGGGATCGCCGTCAGGAGGGCGCCCGCCGCCACCAGGTTGGGGTCCGTGAAGTACTGGCCCGAGAGGTTGTTCAGGGCCGAGGTGACCGGCATGTTGTCGCCGGTGGAGATCAGGACGATCGCCCAGAAGAAGTCGTTGTAGATCCAGATCGAGAGCAGCGTGGCCAGCGCCGCCATGGCCGGGCGGCAGAGCGGGAGCGTGATCTGGGCGTACAGGCGCCACACGGAGGCGCCGTCGACGAGCGCCGCCTCGGTCAGTTCGTGCGGGAGCGAGCGCATGGAGGCGCTCAGCACGAAGACGCAGAAGCCCGACTGGAACGCGACGTGGATGAGGACCAGGCCGAGCGCCGAGTCGTACAGCTTGCCGCTCGCCGTGATGCCGGGCAGGTCGACCAGCAGGTAGAGGCGGTACAGGGGCGTGATGATCACCTGCTGCGGGAGCAGGTTCCCGGCCGTGAAGACCAGCAGCAGCGAGAGGTTGACGCGGGCGTCGAAGCGGGCCACGTGGAAGGCCACCATCGAGGAGAGGAAGAGGGTGAGCAGGACCGCCGGGACCGCGACGACCAGCGTGTTGACGACGTAGTGCGCCATGTCCGACTGCTCGAACGCCTGGGTGAAGTTGCCGGTGGAGAGCCGGTCGGGCCAGGAGACGTACCCCTTCTCGCTGGTCTCCGCGTAGGGGCGCAGCGCGGCGAGCAGCGCCCACAGGAGCGGGGCGAGCCAGGCCAGGGAGGTGACGACGAGGAAGGTGTGCAGCAGGACGCGGGCCGGGCGGACGGGGGCGCGGCGGGCGGGCCGGTCGGCGGCGGTCATCCGCGTCGCTCCGTGCGGAAGGTCGCGACCAGGTACGGGATGATCACGGCCAGCGAGATCAGCAGCAGGACGACGGCGATCGCGGAGCCGTAGCCGATGCGGCTGGACTCGCCGATGATGTTGTCGGTGACCAGGATCGACAGCAACTCCGTTCCGTGGGCGCCCTTGTTGAAGACGAAGACCAGGTCGAAGGCGCGCAGCGACTCGATGACGGTGACGACCAGGACGACGGTGTTGGTGGGGCGCAGGGCGGGCAGGACGACGTGCCTGAAGGTCTGCCACTCGTCGGCGCCGTCGAGCGCGGCCGCCTCGCGCAGGGCCGGGTCGACGCTCTTGAGGCCGGCCAGGTACAGGATCATCATGTAGCCGGTGTGCCGCCAGGACGCGGCGACGAGGATCGCCCAGAGGTTGAGGTCGGGGTCGCCGATCCAGTCGATGTAGTGGCCGGGCCTGTTGGCGCCGACGAGGCTGTTGATCAGGCCGGTGTCCGGGTTGTAGACGAGCTGCCAGACGAACCCGATGACCGCCAGGGAGACGACGACGGGCAGGAAGAACGCGGTCTGGTAGACGCGGCTGAAGCGGACGCGCTTGTCGAGCTGGAGGGCGAGGAAGAGGCCGAAGGGCGTCGGCAGCAGGATCAGCACGGCGAACCAGACGACGTTGTGCTCGACGGCGGGCCAGAACTGCGGGTTGGTGGTGAACAGTTCGCGGAAGTTGCGCAGGCCGACCCAGTGGATGGTGTCGAAGCCGATGCCGTCCCAGGTGGTGAAGGCGAGCGCGACGGAGGCGAGCGCGGTCAGCCACACCAGGGCGACGTGCAGGAGGGCGGGCACGCCCGCCATCAGGGCGAGGGTGATCCGGTCGCGGCGGGTGAGGAGGCGGCGGTGGCCGGTCGGCCCGGCGGGCGGGGCGCCCGGCGGGGGCGCGGTGGGCGCGGCCCGCGGGGGCTCGTCGGTCTCGGTGGGGGCGCTCACGACGCGAAGATCGTCTTCTTCTGCCGTTCGATGGACGTGAGCAGGCTGTCGACGCCCTTGGGGTCGCGGACGAACGTCTGCAGCGCGGGCTGCATCACCGTCGAGGTGAAGTCGGGCCGGCTGTCGCGGTCCATGAACTGGGTGAGGCTCCGGGCGCCGCTGATCATGTCGAACGCCTTCTTCTGGAGGGCGGTGTACGACGCCGTGGAGGCCGTGCTCGCGGCGGCGACCACGCTGGAGTCGGATCTGAGGTAGATCTCCTCGGCCCGCGGGGTGCCGAGGAACTCCAGGAGGCGGACCGCGCCCGCGTGGTTCTTCGGCTTGCGGCTGAGCATGAAGCCGTCGGTGGGCGCCTCCACCGTCTCCTGCCCGAACTCGGGGCTGATCGCGGGGAAGGGGAAGAAGTCGAGGTCGGCCAGGTCGGCCGGGTCGGTGAACTGCTGGCCCACGAAGGAGCCCAGCAGGTACATGCCCGCCTTCCCGGCGACCAGCGCCTGGGCCGCGTCCTGCCAGGTGCGGCCGACGGCGCCGTCCTGGTGGTGGGGGAGGATCTCGGTCCACAGGTCGAAGACCTTGCGCACCCGGGCGTCGGTCCAGGACGCCCTGCCCGCCATCAGGTCCACGTGGAAGTCGTAGCCGTTGGTGCGGAAGTCGAGCTGGTCGAAGGTGCCGAGCGCGGGCCAGGCGTCCTTGTCGCCGAAGGCGATCGGGACGAGGCCGTCCTTCCTCATCCGCTTGCACAGGGCCACGAAGGCGTCCCAGGTGGCGGGCACCTCGTAGCCGTGCCGCTCGAAGACGCTCCCGCGGTGGAAGACCGCCCAGGGGTAGGTGTCCAGCGGGACGAAGTAGTACGTGCCGTCCTCGCCCTTGCTGAGCCTCTTCATGGCGTCCGGGAAGTTGCCGCCGATCTTCGCCCAGACGTCGTCGAGCGGGGTGGCGAGCCCCTTCGCGGCGAAGAACTGCATGCGGTACCCGGCGAACCAGGTGAACACGTCGTCCGGGGTGCCCTGGAGGTAGGAGTTGATCTGCTCCTGGAAGGTGTTGTGGTCCTTGGTGTTCACGTCGACCGTGATCCCGGACTTCTTCCTGAAGGCCGCGTAGATCTCGGCGTAGGCCGCCTTCGGGACGGCGTCCGAGCCGTTGGAGCCGAGGGTGACGGTCCTGGGGTCACCGGCGCCGGCGCCGCCGCCGCAGGCGTTCAGCAGGGGGACGCCGGTCCCGGCGAGGAGTGCGCCGGCACCGGCCCGGCGCAGCACGCGGCGGCGGCTCGGCGGGAGGGAGTGTTGCGATGGTTGCCCCGTGGGGGAGAGGTCGCGCATGAACGGCTCCTGTGAGCAGGGTTCGGCCATGGAAACGCCACATCGAAACAATCGAAATCGACCAGAAAACAACCTGACCGGACATCGTGGCCGTAATGACAGCGGCATGTCAGGTCGGGGGTCAAGGGTCGCCGTCGAGCTTTTGGGGGAACTGTGACCGTCCGGCCGCGCGGCGCCGCTATCCCGTGATGCGCACCGGCGCGCTGACGGTCACCTGGTCCAGGTCGGAGACGCGGACGGTGACCTTCATCGTCCAGGTGCCGGCGAGCGGGACCGTGAGGCCGGTGGCGGTCCAGTAGCCGCCGGTGTCCCGGATCCTGGCGTCGAGGGGGCCGATGTCCTGGGCGGGCAGGGTGAGCGCGAGGCGGAGTTCGGGGACGGCGGAGAGGCCGCCGTCGGGTCCGTAGACGACCGCCTGCACGCCGTTGGCGCCGACCCGGCCCGGGTCCAGGGTGATCTGCACCTTGCCCGTGCCGCCGGGGATGCCGGCGTCGAACGGGATCGTCGTCACGGACGCGGCGGGCAGCCCGCCCGCGGTCGCGGGGCCCTCCGCCGCCGCCTCGGCCGCCGCCCGGCCCGGCAGCGTCCCGCTGAGCACCGTGCTGATCACCAGCACCACGACCCCGACGGCGACCTCGGCGAGCACCGAGCGGCGCAGGACCCGGCGGAGCGGCGGGCCGGGGGCGTCCACCGGGTCGCCGGGGGTCCGGGGGCGCCGGAGGTCGCGATGTCCTCGGAGGTCTCGGGGTCGCCGGGGGTCCGGAGGTCCCCGGGGGGTGCCGCCGCCAGCCGGGCGGTCCAGCGGCGGGAGAGGGCGGCGGCCGCCAGGAGCAGGACGACGGCGGCCAGTTTGGCGGTGAGCAGCAGGCCGTAGGTGGTGCCGGTGAGGGCGTCCCAGGAGCCGAGGCCGCGCCAGGACTGGTAGACGCCGGTGACGACGAGGACGGCCACCGAGGCGAAGGCGATCCGGGAGAACCGGGTGACGGTGGCCGGGTCCGGGTCGGCGCCGCGGCGGAGGGTGAGCAGCAGGGCGCCGAGACCGCCGAGCCAGACCGCCATGGCCAGCAGGTGCAGCACCGCCGACCCGACGGCCACCGGCACCTGGATGCCCGCCGAGGCGTGTTCGGCCGCCGCCCAGGTGAGGGCGAGGCCGACGGCGAGGGCGCCGCCCGCCGCGCGGGCCGGGCGGGAGAGGCGGGCGCGGTCGGGCAGCCCGCGGAGCCAGAGGGCGGCCACCAGCAGCAGGGCGACGCGGGCCAGCAGGGCGATGCCGGGGCGGCCGGTGAGGGTGCGGGCGAAGGCGGTGGCGTCGAGGGCGGCCGCGGGTCCGGCGCCCGTCTCGTAGGGGGCGCGCAGCACCAGCAGGAGCAGGGTGGCGCCCAGCAGCGTCCACCAGCCGATCCGCAGCGGGGCGCGCAGGGGGGCGCGGTCGGCCGGGCGGCACAGGGCGATGAAGGCGGCGGTGCCGATGAGCAGGGCCGCCGCCAGGTAGGCCAGGTAGCGGCCCATGTTGTGCAGGCTCGCGGTGGCCGGGTCCTCGGTGGGGCCCGCGGTGGTGACGGCCAGGGTCGGGGACGCCTTGCCGACGGAGAAGGTGAACGCGCCGGAGACGGGGTGGCTGTCGGCCGACACCACCCGCCAGACGACCACGTAGGTGCCCTGCGGGAGGCCGGCGGGCAGGGCGACCCGGGCGGTGGCGGCGCCGCCGGGTCCGTGTCCGGGGGCGCCCGTGTCCACGCGCCGGTTCTGCGGGTCCAGGATCCGGAAGGAGTCGTCGAGCAGGGCGACGGACTCGGTGAAGGTCAGGGTGAGCTGCCGGGGGGCGGTGGGGACGACGGCTCCGTCGCCGGGGTCGGTGGCGCGCAGGGCGGCGTGGGCGGACGCGGTGCCCGCCCCGCCGAGGACGAGCAGGACCAGCACGGACGCCAGCAGCACCAGCCCCTGAAGCCGTCGTCGGGGACGGGGGGAGCGGGGGAGCCCGGGGCGGGCCCGGGTGCCGGTGAGCCGCCCGGCGCCGCCCCGCTGCCGTCGCCGTTGCCGCGCTCCGCCGCGTGTCCCGTCACCGTCACACCCCACGTCACTCTCCGTCGTACGACGCTCCGCCTCGGGCAGAGGTACGGGCGGCGGGGGCACAACGCTCACCGTGCCGGGGGGCGCGGTCGCGGGGACGGGCGTGCCGGGTCTCGGCTGCGGGCGGCCGGTGCTCATCCGGGGAAGGCTACCGCCCGTTCCAGGAACGCCAGTTGGGCCCTCTTCTCGGGCAGGTGGACGTCCGGGAGGTCGATCTCGGGCAGGACGACGGTCTCGCCGGGGGTGAAGCCCTGCCGCAGGAACCGGGCGATCGCCCGCTCGTTGCGGACGTCCGGGTCGACGACCACCCGGGTGCGGTCCAGCGTGCCCAGCACGTACCCGGCGACGACCCCGAGCAGCGCGGCCGACCAGCCGGGCCGGGCGCCGTCCGGGCCCGCGGGCGCCAGGAGCAGGTGGACGCCGATGTCGCCGGGGAGCACCAGGTAGCAGTCGCCGACCCGGTCGGCGGCGGGTTCGTAGGTCTGCAGGAGCGCGGCGGGCGTGCCGTCCTTGACGACCAGGTGGGCGTGGTGGGTGTCGAGGGTGGCCAAGTGGGCGTACACCTCGGCGACTTGGCGGACCGTGTGACCGTTCATGCCCCAGAACGCGGCGCGTTCCTCGCGCACCCAGGAGTGGACGACGGGCGCGTCGGCCTCGGGGTCGAGGTCGAGCACGCGGACGGTGCCGAAGCCGTCGACCGCCCGCTGGTGCAGGGTGGCGCGGTGGGCGTAGGGGTCAGACATCGTCGGTCTCCCGGGTGAGCTGGTCGAAGTCGGTGATGACGGGGGCGAGTCGGCCGGTGTGCCAGAGCGCGAGCTGGTCGCGGTGGTGCGGTGAGCCGGGGACGCCGCAGGCCCCGAACGGGACCACCCAGCGGCTGTCGTCGCGGCGGGCCAGGTCCCAGACGTACCGGGCCGAGGGGCCGCGTCCGCTGAGGTCGGTGAGGCCGGGGACGGAGGAGGTGGCCAGCACGCAGTCGTGGTCCCCGGAGAGCCCGGGTTCGTCGTACGCGGTGGTGGTCAGGGCCCGCCAGGGGGCGAGCCGGTGGGTGTCGCCCCAGGTGCCCGCGGGCGGCCGGGCGGCGACCTCCTCGACGGCGGCGCGGACCACGGCGTCCCGGTCGATGCCGTACAACTCCTCGGCGCGCAGCAGGTGTTCGAGGGCGAAGGCGACGCGGGGCACGAAGGCGAGCCAGGGGTGGAAGACGTCGGGGTAGGCGGGCGGCACGGCGAGCGCGGCGAACTCCGGTCGGGCGGCGAGGAGTCGGACGACGGCGCCGCGCACGGCCGCGTACCGGGCGGCGTCGGCGCTGTCGGCGTCCATGTGGCGGTCCCAGCGCAGCAGCCGGTCGCGGAGGCCTGCGGCGCCGGGGGTCAGGCCGTCGAGCGCGGCGAGGCGGTCGAGGAGCGGTCCCGCGGAGGCGAGCCGGGTGTCGAGGTGGATGGCGGGGATGTCGGCGGGCGCCCACCGCTCCCGCCGGGCGAGCAGGGCGGCGATGCGGTCGGCGCGGTGCGGCGGGGCGAACTCGACGCCGAGCGGGGTGGCGGGGCCGCGCTGGTTGGCCATGACGGCGACGCCGTCGGTGAGCCGGGCGCGGGGCGCCGGGTGCCAGCCGCGCCACTCGTGCCCGGGTTCCCAGGCGGGCACGAGGCGCACGCCGTTGGCGGCGGCGCGCACCGGCACCCGCCCGGCGACCCGGTGCAGCGTGCCGCCCTCGGTGTCGGCGGCCTGCACCACGTTGACCGGCTCGGCCCAGCCGTCGAGGGCCCGGTCGACGTCGGCGACCCGGCGGGCCCGCAGCAGCGGCAGCAGCGCGCCGAAACCGAGGTCGTGGGTGACGCGGGGCGGGTAGCGGAGGCTGACGGCGAGCGGCCGGGCGTCCGGCACGCCCGCGTCGAGCCCCTCGGGGCCGCCGATGACCACCGGTCCGCGGCCGGTCTCGACGACCTCGACCTCGACGGGTTCCTCGCCCGCCACCTCGACGGTCTCGGTGTGCCGGGCGGCCCGGTGCCATCTGCCGTCCGGGCCCAGGGCCTCGACCCCGGCGCCGGTGCGGCGCAGCCGTTCCCGGTAGAGGTCGTGGTAGTCGGCCATGGCGTTGGTGATGGCCCAGGCGACGGTGCCGGTGTGGCCGAAGTGGGCGATGCCGGGGACGCCGGGGACGGCGAGGCCGACGACGTCGAACTCCGGGCAGGACAGGTGGATCTGCTGGTAGACGCCGGGGTCCTCGATGAAGCGGTGCGGGTCGCCCGCGATGACCGCGTGCCCGGTGGTGGTGCGGGCGCCGGCGACCAGCCAGCCGTTGCTGCCGGAGGTGCCGGGTCCGTCGGTGGCGAAGAGGCCGACGGCGTCGTCGCCGAGGTGCCGGACGGCCTCCTCGCGCCACAGCTTGGCCGGGAACCCGGCGAACAGGATGTGGACGGCGAGCCAGACGCCGAGCGGGGTCCAGGGCTCCCAGCGGCCGGGGGCGAGGCCGGTGGCGGTGAACTCGGGCCCGCCGGTGAGCCCTTCGTTGACGCCGTCGACGTAGGCCCTGACCCAGTCCGCGGTCTCCGGGTCGGCGGCGGCCAGCGCGTCGAAGCAGCGTCGCGCGGTGTCGTCGAGGCGGGCGCGGCGGGCCAGGACGTCCCAGGAGACGGCGTCGGGGCCGAGGAAGGCGGCCGAGGTGCCCTGGGCCCGGTGGCGTTCGACCTCCAGTTGCCAGGAGCGGTCCCGGGCGGTCACCCGGCCCTGGGCGCGGGCCAGTTCGAGGACGCCGCCGGCGCGCAGATGCGGGATGCCCCACGCATCGCGGTAGATCTCGGTGCCCACCCTGGGACCCTCCTGACTTTTAGGTTAGCCTTACCTAAGTAATCGGTGGAGGAATCGTACGCGAGGGGTGGAGACGGCATGGCGCAGGGGCGGGGCTGGGAGGGCACGGTCCTCCGGCTGATGCGGGCGAAGGACTTCACCCTCACGGTCACCGGGGTCGAGGACGTCACCCCGGAGTACCGGAGGCTGCGCCTGGACGACGGCGGGCTGCTCGCCGCGACCGGCGTCCACCCGACGATGTGGGTCAGGCTCTGGTTCGACAACGCGGGCAGGCCGCACCAGCGGGCCTACACCCTGGTCGACCCGGACCCCGCCACCGGCACCTTCTCCTTCGAGTTCGCCCTGCACGAGGGCGCCGCCAGCGACTGGGCCCGCGCCGCGGCCCCCGGTGACACGATCGAGGCCACCGTCCAGGGCACCGGCTTCGAGCCGCCCGAGCCCGCGCCGGGCCGCGTCCTCGCGATCGGCGACCCCGCGTCGCTGCCCGCGATCAACTCCCTGCTCGGCGCGTTCGCCACCGCCCCGGCCACCGTCTGGTTCGAGGGCGGCGGCGAGGGCCTGCCCTTCCGCGCCGGACCAGGCCGCCACGAGGTGCGCCGGGTGGCCCGCGGCGACCTCGTCGCACGGGTCCGCGCCGAACTCCCCGAGGCGCTCGCCGCCGACCCGGCGCCGTACGTGTGGATCGCCTGCGACACCCGCACCACCCGGACCCTGTCCGCCTACGTCCGCAAGGAACTGGGCGTCGCCAGGGAGCGCACGCACGCGCTGGGGTACTGGCGCGCGGGCTGACGCCGGGCGCGCGATCATCGAGGCATGGACGTCACCCTTCACCTCGCCCAGGACCCCGACGCGGACGCGCTCCTCGGGCGGTCCCCGCTCGCCGCGCTGACCGGCATGCTGCTCGACCAGCAGGTGCCGATGGAGTGGGCGTTCAGGGGACCGCGCACCATCGCGGACCGGCTGGCGGCCGCCGACCTCGACGCGCACGACATCGCCGTCCAGGACCCGGACGCCTTCGCCGCGCTGCTGGCCGAGAAGCCCGCCGTGCACCGCTACCCCGGCTCGATGGCGGGACGTGTCCAGCAGCTGTGCCAGTACCTCGTCGAGCACTACGACGGCAACGCCGAGCTGGTCTGGAAGGGCGTCGACGACGGCGCCGAACTGCTGCGCCGCCTCCAGGAACTGCCCGGCTTCGGCCGGCAGAAGGCGCAGATCTTCCTGGCCCTGCTCGGCAAGCAGCTCGGGGTGCGCCCGCGGGGCTGGCGGGAGGCGGCGGGCGCCTACGGCGAGCCGGACTCCTTCCGCTCGGTGGCCGACATCACCGGACCTGATTCGCTGGCCCGGGTCAGGGCCCACAAGCAGGAGATGAAGGCGGCGGCGAAGGCCGAGAAAGCCGAGAAGGCGAAGAAGGCCGAGAAAGCGGCGACGACCGGGAAGTCCGGGACGGCGGCGAAGTCCACCGGGTCCGCCAGGTCGGCGAAGTCCACCGGGTCAGCGAAGTCCGCGAAGTCAGGCGGGTAGCCGCCGGGGCGCGGCGGGCGGGTCAGCCGGGTGGCCGTCAGCGGTGGCGGGACGGGCGCGCGGGTTCAGAGCATGGACCATGACGCAGCCATCGCACGGCTCCTGGAGCCAGGACCACCGCGACCACCCCGCCGGCGGCACCTCCCCCTACGGGCACGACGAGCCGCCCTTCGAAGGCCCCCTGCACGCCCTGTCCCGGGCCGCCTGGCAGGTCGTCCTGCTGACCGGCGTCGCCTCGCTCGTCCTCGGCGTGCTGGTGCTGGTCTGGCCGGGCGCCTCCCTGCGCGCCGCCGGTGTCCTGTTCGGCCTCTACCTGGTGATCAGCGGCGTCTTCCAGCTCGTCGCCGCGTTCGGCACGCACCGCAGGACGGCGCTGCGCGTGCTGGCCTTCGTCAGCGGCACGGTGTCCGTCCTGCTGGGCCTGTTCTGCTTCCGCGGCCCGATGCAGTCGATCCTGCTGCTCGCCCTGTGGATCGGCATCGGCTGGCTGATCCGGGGCGTCACCCAGACCCTGGCCGCCGCCTCCGACCGGACCATGCCCGCCCGCGGCTGGCAGATCTTCCTCGGGATCGTGACGTTCGTGGCGGGTGTGGTGCTGATCGACTCACCGTTCGAGTCGGTCGCCGTCCTCACCCTCGTCGGAGGCATCTGGCTGGTCGCGGTCGGCGTCGTCGAGATCGTCACCGCGCTCCGCATCCGGGGCCGGGCCCAGCACATTCCAGCCACTGTGTGACAAATAGTCATTGCGGGCGAATTCCACGGCCAAAGTGATGAAACCCCTACTCCGGGTGGGGAAATAGGACCCGTGAGCATCGCGCGACGTCTCCCCCGCCGGCAGTGGCTGCGGACCTTCGTCCTGCTGCTCGCCCTGCTCGTGCCGACCGAGGCGTACACGGCTCCGGCCCTGACCTCGTCCATGGAGGCCGAGTACGGCGTCACGGAAGCGGCGGCCCGGCCCGCGGCGCACCCCGCCCAGCGGATCGCCTCCCCGCCCCGCCCCGCTCCCCTGCCCGCCCCGGCCCCGGACGCGGCGGCCCACCGGCCGCCGCCAGGACCGGCCGCTCCCGCGCCCGCCCCGCGCATCCTGCGCTCCGTGGTCCTGCGCTGCTGACAGACCCCGCTCCCGCCCGGTCCCTCAGCACCTCGCACGAATCACGAGGAACACCGTCATGCCCACAGACCCGTACGCGGTCCTGCGCGCCCTGCTGCGCGCCGAGGCCGTCCGCAGCAGGGAACCCGAACACGAGCCGAAACCCCGGAAGAAGGCGGCCCAGCGGGCCCCGCAGGCTCAGCAGAGCCAGCACACCCGGCAGGTCCCGCACACCGAGCAGAGCCAGCGCGCCCAGCGACCCCCGCAGGCCCCCCAGGCCCCGCAGACCTCTCAGGTCCCCCAGGTCCCCCAGGTCCCGCGCGAGCCGGACCCGCTGACCAGGACCCGCTGAGCCCGATCCGCCGGACGGACCCGCCGCTCCCCGCGGAGGGCGGTCCCGACGGCGGCGGGGGCGCCGGACCCGCCGGGGCCCGGCGCCCCCGCCCGACGCGTCACGGGCGGGCGGTCGCCGTCCTCACCTGCGGCGCCTGGCCGTCCCGAAGAGGGAGCGGGTGATCTCGCGGCCCACCTGGGTGCCGATCGAACGGGCCAGCGACGCGAACATCCCGCTGCCGACGACCTGTTCGACCACCGAGGGCTCCCTCTTCCCCTTGTCCGCCGGTGCCGTCGCCGGCGTCCCGGGCGCCGCCTCACGGGCCGCCGTCAGCTTCTCGTAGGCCGACTCGCGGTCCACGGCCCGCGCGTACCGCGCGTACCCGGGGGACGCCTCGACCGCCCGGTCCAGGGCCGCGGCGCCGACCGGGCCCATCAGCGACTCGGGCGCCCGCAGCCGGGTGGCCGCCACCGGCGTCGGCGCGCCCCGCTCGTCGAGCACGGTGACGACGGCCTCGCCGGTGCCGAGCGAGGTCAGCAGCTCCTCCAGGTCGTACGCGGAGTCCGGGAACGTCCGCACCGTCTCCCTGAGCGCCTTGCGGTCGTCCGGGGTGAAGGCGCGCAGCGCGTGCTGGACCCGGTTGCCGAGCTGGCCGAGGACGTCGGGCGGCACGTCCTTCGGGCTCTGCGTGACGAAGAAGACGCCGACACCTTTCGAGCGAATGAGCCGCACGGTCCGGGTGATCGCGTCGAGGAACGCGGCGGAGGCGCCGTCGAAGAGGAGGTGCGCCTCGTCGAAGAAGAACACCAGCTTCGGCCGCTGCACGTCCCCGACCTCGGGCAGGTCGTGGAAGAGGTCGGCGAGCAGCCACATCAGGAACGTCGAGAACAGCGCGGGCCGGTCCTGGACGGCGGACAGTTCGAGGACGGAGACCAGGCCGCGTCCGTCGGGCGCGGTGGCCAGCAGCTCGCCCGAGTCGAACTCCGGCTCCCCGAAGAACGCGGCCGCCCCCTGCGCCTCGAACGCGGTCAGGGACCGCAGGATCACCCCCGCGGTCGCCGTGGACAGGCCGCCGATCTCCTTCAGTTCGGGCCGCCCCTCGTCCGAGGTGAGGAAGGCGACGACGGCCCGCAGGTCCTTGAGGTCGAGGAGTTCGAGGCCCTTGGTGTCGGCGTAGTGGAAGATCAGCGCGAGGGACTGCTCCTGGGTCCGGTTGAGCTGGAGCACCTTCGCCAGCAGCACCGGCCCGAAGCTGGTGACGGTGGCCCGCACCGGGACGCCGGAGCCCGCGCCGCCGAGCGCGTAGAACGCGGCCGGGAACCCGGTCGCCGTCCACGGCCGTCCGCCCACCTCCGCGGACCGCGCGCGCACCGCGTCGCCCGGCTCGCCCGGTGCGGAGATCCCCGACAGGTCGCCCTTGACGTCCGCGAGGAAGACCGGCACGCCCACCGCCGAGAGCTGCTCGGCGATCAGCTGGAGCGTCTTGGTCTTGCCGGTGCCGGTGGCGCCCGCGACCAGGCCGTGCCGGGTCAGCGCGGCCAGCGGGACGCGGACCGGCGCCCCCGGCAGGCACCGGCCGTCCCACAGCAGCGCGCCCAGGTCGAGCGCGGGCCCGGTGGAGGCGTAGCCGCGGGCGATCGCGGCGGCCTCCGGCGGGAGCCCTGGAGCGCTCTCCGCGGGGCCGGGGGCGGCGGCCGCGGCCGCGCTCTCGCTGTCGCTCATGTCGGACCCCTGTTCCCGGTTTGCCCTGGTTGGAGACGTCTTTTCCAGCCTCGCACTCCGCCGCCATGGCTGCGCCCGGAACGTCTGGGCCGGTAGGCTTTCCGTGTGATCTTCAAGCGCATCGGAAACGGCCGGCCGTACCCCGACCACGGCCGGGAGAGCACCCGGCAGTGGGCGGACGTCGCGCCACGCCCGGTCCGCCTCGATCAGCTCGTGACGACCAAGGGGCAGCTCGACCTGGAGACCCTCCTCGCCGAGGACTCGACGTTCTACGGCGACCTGTTCGCGCACGTCGTGAAGTGGCAGGGCGACCTCTACCTGGAGGACGGACTGCACCGGGCGGTGCGCGCCGCGCTCCAGCAGCGGCAGGTGCTGCACGCCCGCGTGCTGGAACTGGACTGAGCCGTTCCGCCCACCGGTTGCCCCTTTCGGGTTCTCCTGTGGGCCGACCGATGATCATCTAGTAGGAATCACCGCCGGGTCGCACTACGCTGCGTTCATGAGCATGCTGACTCCCCCGGGTATGGGCGGCAAGTACCGGATCAGCGGGGACGTGTACCCGCGGATGCGGCAGCGCCGGCGGCGCGGCAGGCTCGCGGTCCTGGTGGTCGCCTCGGTCGCCGCGCTCGGCCTGGTCGGCTGGGGAACCCTGCAGCTCGTCGACGTCTTCACCGGCGGCGGGAAGGCCTCCGCGGCCAACTCGGCGGCCGGCTGCCCGTCCCCGAAGGCGAGCGCCTCGCAGGCCGCCGCGCGCAAGGGCCCGCTGCCCGTGCCCGGCGAGATCACCGTCAACGTGCTCAACGCGACGCCCCGCAGCGGCCTCGCCAAGGAGACCGCCGACGAGCTGAAGAAGCGCGGCTTCAAGATCGGCGAGGTGGGCAACGCCACCAAGGAGTACGACAAGAAGGTCCCCGGCAGCGGCCTGCTGCTCGGCCCCAAGGCCGCCCTGGACAGCGCGCTGCCCGTGCTCGGCACCCAGCTCGGCGACGCCGAGCGGCGCACCGACGCGGCCCGCAAGGGCACCGACGTCGACCTGATCCTCGGCACCGGCTTCACGTCGCTGACGGCGAAGGCGGCCGCCGACAAGGCGCTGGCCGAACTGGCCGCGCCGGAGCCGACGCCCGCCGCGTCGTCGAAGAAGAAGACCTGCTGAGCGGTCGTACCGCTCGCGCTACTCGGCCGCCCCGTAGAGGCGGTCGCCCGCGTCACCGAGGCCCGGCACGATGTAGCCGAGGTCGTTGAGGTGGTCGTCGACGGCGGCCGTCACGACCGTCACCGGGCTCCCGGCCAGCTCGCGCTCCATGATCTCGACGCCCTCGGGGGCGGCCAGCAGCACCACCGCGGTGACGTCGTCGGCGCCGCGCCGCATCAGCTCCTGGATGGCCGCGACCAGCGTGCCGCCGGTGGCCAGCATCGGGTCGAGGACGTAGACCTGGCGGCCGGAGAGGTCCTCGGGCATGCGGGTGGCGTACGTGGAGGCCTGGAGGGTCTCCTCGTTGCGGATCATGCCGAGGAAGCCCACCTCGGCCGTCGGCAGCAGCCGGACCATGCCGTCCAGCATGCCGAGCCCCGCCCGCAGGATCGGCACCACCAGGGGGCGCGGGTAGGAGAGCTTGACGCCCGTCGTCGAGGCGACCGGCGTCGTGATGTCGACCTGTTCGGTGCGGACGTCACGGGTGGCCTCGTAGGCGAGCAGGGTGACCAGCTCGTCGGCGAGACGGCGGAAGGTCGCGGAGTCGGTGCGCTGGTCGCGCAGCGTGGTGAGCTTGTGGGCGACCAGTGGGTGGTCGACGACGTGGAGACGCATGTCCACAACAGTAACCGGGCCCCCGGGCCCGTTCACCCTGGCATCAAACCGCCCGTCCGGGGGAAGGTGGACGGACGGACTGGGGTGATGAGCCGATGCCTGACCTGCCTGACCGCGATACCGACCGGGACCTGTCGTCGCCGCTGACGTCGCCGCTGACTCCCCCCGGGCGTGAGGTCTCCGCCCAGGAGAGCGAGTCGGAGCGCCGGCGGCGCCGCGCCCGATTCCTGCGCGACCTCGCCGAGGCCCGCGAACTGCGCGACCGGGTCCAGCCGCGCCGCGCCAAGGTGGCCAGGCTGCGCCACGCGATGCGCATGCGGACGTTCCGCTGGTAGCGCCCCCGCGGCCAAAAGATCCCCGCTGCCAAGGGCGTTGACCGGGTGGCCGTGCGTGGGCGCGCGGGAAAGCCGCGTACGATCCGCTCGTGGCGGCAACGAGTGCGCTGGTGAGGTCTTTACCGGCGCCCGGTCGAAACAGCCGGACACAGGGAGCGGAAGACGTCCCCTGGACGCCTCGTTTCTGCCACGATTCCGAGTGGGTGGGGCTCGGAGCACAGCTCTCCCCGCCCGTAACCTCCGCCGGGAGGACCCCCAACCGGCACGCCTCAGACCAGTGGGAGAGTCACGGTGTACTTCGCCGCACTGCTCGCGCGCACCGAAGACGGGTGGGAAGCGAGCGACACGGAGCTCGACGATGTGGAGACCCTGGCCGACCTGGCCGATCTGGCCCGGGAGTCCGCCGGTGAAGACGACGACACCGTCCTCGTCTTCATCGAGCAGGAGGAGTCCTGGTTCGGCATCGTCCGGGTGGACGGTGAGGAGGACCCGCGCGTCTATGTCTCGAACGCCGCCGCAGCAGCCCGCAGCTCGTACGGTGAGCTGCTGCTCACCGACGAACTGCTCGGCAAGGACGGTTCCATCGACCTCGACGACCTCGACCTCGACGGCACCGAGGACGGCGAGCCGGACGACGACGGGGACGACGACTCCGTCGACTCCGTGCCGTCGGGCCCGGTGGGCGACGTCTCGATCCTCGCGGACCTCGGGGTCGGCGAGAAGGAGCTGAGCGCCCTCGACGACGACGCGCTCGGCGACATCGCCGAGGCCCTGGGCGCCTCGGAGGTACTGGAGACCGTCCGCTGACCCCGCCCCCGACCCCTACCCGCTCCCCGACCCGGTCCGCGACCCGTGGCGGGCCGCGATGCGGCTCGCCCTGGCCGAGGCCGGGCAGGCCGGTGACGACGTGCCCGTCGGCGCCGTCGTCCTCGCCCCGGACGCCGTCACGGTGCTCGGGGCGGGGCACAACGAGCGCGAGGCGACCGGCGATCCCACGGCCCACGCGGAGGTCCTGGCGCTCCGCAGGGCCGCCGCGCGGACCGGCGACTGGCGGCTGTCCGGCTGCACCCTCGTGGTCACCCTGGAACCCTGCACGATGTGCGCGGGGGCGCTCGTGCAGTCCCGGGTGGACCGCGTGGTCTACGGCGCCCGCGACGAGAAGGCGGGCGCGGCCGGTTCGCTCTGGGACGTCGTCCGCGACCGCCGCCTCAACCACCGTCCCGAAGTGGTCGAGGGCGTCCTCGCGGAGGACTGCGCCCGGCTGCTGACGGCGTTCTTCCGCACTCCCTGACCACCGATTTCGGAGCACGGCCCCCGGTGTTGTAAGGTCTCTCTCGGTAGCGTGTCCGAGCGGCCGAAGGAGCTCGCCTCGAAAGCGAGTGTGGCGTAACCCGTCACCGAGGGTTCAAATCCCTCCGCTACCGCTTCAGAAGGGCCCCGTCGCAAGACGGGGCCCTTCGCGCGTTCACCGCCGGGGCGCCGAACACCGTTCTTCCACAGGTGGTTGACCTCTCCGGCGGCCCCGGAGGTTACACTCGCCGCCGACCTGATCCACAGGGCAGGCACCAGGCGCAGCAGTCACAGGGGAGGCCGCGGTGGCGGTGAACATCAAGAAGATCGCCGTCTACGTGATCGTGGTCTTCGTCTTCTACGTGATCATCACGGACCCGAAGGGGGCCGCGGGGTACGTCCAGATAGGCTTCGAGGGCATATCGGACGCCGCGAAGGCCATCGGCGACTTCATGACCTGGGCCGCCAACGGAGGGAACTCATGATCCGCCACCTGGTGCTGTTCAAGCTCGACGAGGGCGTGCGGCGGGACGACCCGAGGGTCGTCGAGGGCGTCGAGGCCTTCCGCTCGCTGGAGGGCACGATCCCGGAGATCCGGTTCTGGGAGCTGGGCTGGAACATCAGCGACCGCCCCATCGCCCACGACTTCGCCATCAACTCCGGCTTCGACGATCCCGAGGCGCTGCACCGCTATCTGGTCCACCCGGAGCACCAGGCCGGGGTCGCCCTGTGGAAGGAGTTCTCCACCTGGGTGATCGCGGACTACGCCTACGAGGCCCGCTGAGCCTGCCCCCCGCCGGGCCCTCCGCCGTACGGCGGGGGGCCTTTTTGTGCTTTATGTCCCAACTGACCCTCAACACGGTGTTATGGGGTGCTTGCACACAGTGCACATGTCTTGTGATGCTATGACCGCTTTTGACGGATGAGTTGACCGAAGAAGAGGTGGCGTTGACCGTGTCGGCCAGTACAGCGCCTCCGCAGGAGGTCCAGGAAGTCACGGAGACCCCGCAGCGCAGCCGCGGCGCCGACACCCGGGCGCTCACCCAGGTGCTCTTCGCCGAACTCAAGGACCTCCTCCCGGGCACGCCGGAGCACAACCGGGTGCGCGCGGCGCTCATCGAGGCGAACCTCCCGCTCGTGCGCTACGCGGCGGCCCGCTTCCGCTCGCGCAACGAGCCGATGGAGGACGTGATCCAGGTCGGCACGATCGGGCTCATCAACGCGATCGACCGCTTCGACCCCGAGCGGGGCGTGCAGTTCCCGACCTTCGCGATGCCGACGGTCGTCGGCGAGATCAAGCGGTACTTCCGCGACAACGTCCGCACCGTCCACGTCCCGCGCCGGCTGCACGAGCTGTGGGTGCAGGTCAACGGCGCGACCGAGGACCTGACCACGGCCTTCGGACGGACCCCGACCACCGCCGAGATCGCCGAGCGGCTGCGCATCGGCGAGGACGAGGTGCTCTCCTGCATCGAGGCCGGGCGCTCGTACCACGCGACCTCCCTGGAGGCCGCGCAGGAGGGCGACGGGCTGCCGGGGCTGCTCGACCGGCTCGGCTACGAGGACCCGGCCCTGGACGGCGTGGAACACCGCGACCTGGTCCGCCACCTCCTGGTCCAGCTCCCCGAGCGGGAGCAGCGCATCCTGCTGCTGCGGTACTACAGCAACCTCACCCAGTCGCAGATCAGCGCCGAACTCGGCGTCTCCCAGATGCACGTGTCCCGGCTACTGGCGCGTAGCTTCCAGCGGCTGCGATCCGCAAACAGGATCGAGGCGTAACCGCCACGAGCGAATCGCTCACCAGGGCGGTTGCGCGTGTTTTCGGCCCGAATCACCGTCAGACCCCCTTCTTCCAGGGCCTTTTCGCGTTTCACATGTCGACATGTCACTACAGCGTGTTGCCGACATGTGACATTCTGCCGGAGACGCGTTTGCCGTGGCCCCGGCTCCGGTATTCAGGTGAAGGCTGGCGTTCCTCGTCCGGAGCGTTCGTCACGACCGTCCCGCGACCCAAAGGGGGTGGCATGTCCGCAGACCAGGGCAGCTCGAAGGTGCTCACGCTCACGAAGAGCGAGTCCGCGCCCGACGCCGCGATCGACGATGTACAGGTGCTGGAGGCCCCCGCGGCCCCGGCGCCTCCCACGGCCTCGGAAGCCATCGACACCCGCACCCTGTCCCGCTCCCTGTTCCTGCGGCTCGCCGCGCTCGCCGAGGACAGCCCCGAGCGCGCCTACGTCCGGGACACCCTGATCGAGCTGAACCTCCCGCTCGTGCGCTACGCGGCGGCCCGCTTCCGCTCGCGCAACGAGCCGATGGAGGACATCGTCCAGGTCGGCACCATCGGCCTGATCAAGGCGATCGACCGCTTCGACTGCGAACGCGGCGTGGAGTTCCCCACGTTCGCGATGCCGACGGTGGTCGGCGAGATCAAGCGGTTCTTCCGCGACACCTCCTGGTCGGTGCGGGTCCCGCGCCGCCTGCAGGAGCTGCGCCTGGCCCTCACCAAGGCCAGCGACGAGCTGTCGCAGAAGCTGGACCGCTCGCCGACCGTCGCCGAACTCGCCCATGTGCTCGGGGTGTCCGAGGAGGACGTCGTCGACGGCCTCGCGGTCGGCAACGCCTACACGGCCTCCTCGCTCGACTCCCCGGCCCCGGAGGACGACGGCGGCGAGGGCTCCCTCGCGGACCGCCTCGGCTACGAGGACACCGCCCTGGAGGGCGTCGAGTACCGCGAGTCGCTCAAGCCGCTGCTGGCCAAGCTGCCGCCCCGGGAGCGCCGGATCATCATGCTGCGCTTCTTCGCCAACATGACCCAGTCGCAGATCGGCGAGGAGGTCGGCATCTCCCAGATGCACGTCTCGCGCCTGCTCACCCGCACCCTCTCGCAACTGCGCGAGGGCCTCATCTCCGACTGAGCCGGGCCGACCCGGCAGCGGTGACGGCCGGACGGTCCGACCGTCCGGCTCTCCTCGCGCGAACCGCCGGGGGTGAAGTGCGCCGCGGGGTTCCTCTTTGACGGAGCGTCAGTCACCATGGCGCGATGCTTCGAACCGACTCCGGGACGCGTGACACCTGGGCCCGCGGCCACCGGGGCGCCCTGATCACGGCGGCGGCGGCCGTCCTGTCGCTGGGCGGGGCGCTGGCGGCCTGCGGCGGCGGGGACGGGCGGGACGCCTATCTCGCTCCGGGCGGGGCGGCGCCTGACGTCTCCGCGGCGCCCGCGCGGCCGACGGCGGGGGTGGCGCTCGTCCCGCTGGACGGCCCCTCCGGCTCCGCCACCACGCCTGCGGCGGGCGGGAGTTCGGGACCGCCTGCGCCACCTGGGGCCACCCCT
>NZ_FMCI01000090.1 GCF_900091845.1 Streptomyces sp. SolWspMP-5a-2 | reverse complement strand
GCCGGGACGAGCCGCAGGGCGCCCGGCTCAGGCGCGCGAGCCGTGTCCCGCCGTCACCCGCGGGCCCTCCCTCTGGGCGGCGAACGCCCGGGAGACCTGGGTGAGCCACGCCGTCTCCGCCGCGAGGGCCGCGCCGACCTCGCCCGTGGCGGGCGCCGCGGGCTCGTGGACGGTCGTCGGGAGCGCGCCGCCGGGGACGGTGGGCCGGTTCGCGCGCAGATTGCGCAGCGCCTCGCGGATCATGGCGGCCTCCCGGACGGCCCGGGTGCCGCTCGTCCCCGTCGCCTCGGGCGGCGCCGGGGGCATGTACGGGCGCAGCGACAGGTAGCCGTCGCGGATCTCGATGACCGTGCGGTAGAGCGCGAACTCCCCGTCCCGCAGCGGGACTCGGCCCGCCGTAGGGGAGCCGAGGGCGATGTGCGGAAGCTGCTCGTGGAGCGCCGACCAGAGCGGGCGCAGGGCGCGCAGCCGCCGCTGGGTGCGCAGCCATCGCAGGGGCGTGCCGGTGGGCCCGCTCCAGAACGCGGTCGTGGCCGCCGCGGTGGCGAGCAGCGCGGTGAGCGCGCCGAGCGTGACGGAGACGGTGTCCTCCTCGGCGCCCAGCCGTCCCGAGGTGAGACTGATGGCGACGTCGTGGACGGCCCACAGCGTCCAGGCGACCCCGGACGCGACGGCGACGATCATGAGGCGCAGGCCGGTGCGGAGGGCGCCGGGCGCCGCGCTGCGCGCGTGGGTGAGGAGCGCCGCGCCCAGCAGGGTCTGGGCCCACACCCCGTAGAGGACGAAGACGCCGTCGAACGCGGCCAGCGCCCAGCCGCGGCCGTCGCCGACCTCGACCGAATCCGCCGTCACGGTCACCCGCCCGACGAGGTGCAGGACGACGGAGACCGCCAACGCCCCCGCGAGCAGGGCCCGGTGGCGCCGCACCGTGCGCACCGGCGGGACCGGATGGACGAGGGTGACCGCGATCAGCGAGACGTACCCGAACGCGGCCGTCTTGAGCAGATGGACCACCAGGAAGAGCAGCGAGTCGCCGCGCGCGGTCACCGGCAGCGCGGACGCGACCGCGGGGGTGTCGACGAGCATCGCCGTGCCCAGGCACCAGGCGAACGACGCGATATGACGCTGCGTCATGTCGTGCGGGGTGGGGCGGCGGCGCACGACCCGGTGGCGGTGGACCGCGAAGAGGAGGAAGAGGGCCGCCGCGACGAGGGTGGCCAGGTCAGCCATCGGCGGACGGCGAGGGGTCGGCCGGGTCCAGGTTGAAGAGGTGGGTGAGGGCGGGGGACGTGCCGGGGGCCGGGTGCCGCTGGTGGGCGCGGGCGAGGATGAGGGTGGCGAGCAGCTCGGCCTCGTGCTCCTGGGGCTCGGTGTAGACGGTCCGGCCCAGCACCCGCTGGACCAGCGCCGACGGCAGGTGCGGCATCAGCGCGGACGCCGCCGTCGCGGGGGCGGGGCCCGCGTGGTGCTCGCAGATGATGTGCGCCGCCTCGTGCAGCAGGATGTGCTGCCGGTGGAGCGGGGTGGTGTCGGTGGTGTACAGGATGCGGTCGACGTGATCCGTGCTGATGAGCAGGCCGCACGGGACGTCCGGACGGGACGCGACCGGGATCAGTTCGATGGGGCGCCCGCGCCGCTCGGCGAGGAGGGCGATGAAACCCTCGGCGCTGAAGGGGTGGGGGAGGGCGAGAGTGTCGGCGGTGCGACGGCAACGGCGCCACATCTCGTTTCTGCGGTCGCTTCTCACGTGGTGTCCCTTTACGTGCCGACCGGCCTGGTCCGCTGTGCCCGTCGGTGGGGGGTGGGGGTCAGGGAGTGGCCGGTGGCGGGGTGCCGCGCTCTCTGCGGGCGATCACCTCGATCATGTCGGTGATCGTGCCGACGCCCTCGGGGGAGAGGTTCACCGCGCGCAGGGCGAGATTGCGGATCTCGGCGTCGCGCAGCGCCCCCAGCAGCTCCAGTTCCCTGGCGATGGCGGCGCTCTGCTCGTCGTCGAAGAAGTAGGCGACCGGGACGTCGAAGAACTGCGAGAGGGCTTCGAGGTGGCGTTTGGTGGGGTTGTCCCGGCGGCCGGTGCGCAACTGCCACAGGTAGGTGGCGGAGAAGCTCTCCCCGGTGGACTCGCGGCAGGCGCGGGCGACTTCCTCGTGGCTGTACTGCTCGCGGTGCGACCGGCGGACGACGCGGAAGAGGGCGTCGATGCGTTCCGCGAGGGTGGCCGTCGCGGGGGCCGCGGCCACGCCGCTTGGCTCGGCGCCGGACTCCTGCCCGGGGCCGCGCAGAGGGTCGCTGCCGTGTGTGACGGGGTCAGCCACTGTCGCCTCGTCATCTCTCGTGTGCTCGCGTGGGTTCGTGCCGTGCGGCGATTCATCCTAGCTGGTGCGCCGCCGGTCCGGAATGCGCGGCCGGGCCTCCGGACCGTCACAAGTGGGCCTCCCACGGCGCCCGTTCGGGCGCCCGCAGGCCGCCGTCGGTGCCCGTCCGGGCACAACGTGCCTGCTGGGAGCGTCAGTTGTGCGCTTCCTCGGCTTCGGCCGGTGCGTCGGCGCGGCATGGTCTGATATAAGTCTTCAGCCTCATGTCATTCATCTCAGCTCATGACCTGCCCGCGGAAGCGGTGAACGGGAAGGGTGAGAACGGATATGGCCGAACGACCCCACGGCGGCCCGCGGTGCGCGGATCCCGGACGGTTGCGCGCCGCGCTCCGGCGCCCCCGCTCAGGCGCCCGCCGCGCGGATCTGCCGGTGGGACGGCGCGCGGACGCGCGGGGGAGGGGGCTCGGACCGTGGACGTCGCAGAGCTGAGCAGGGACGCCCGGGGCGTCGGCTGGCCGGACCCGCGCGGGGCCGTCCTGGCGGCGGCCTGCGGGCGCGGCGCGCCCTTCCTGCGCGAGACCCTCGGCGACCGCTTCGCGCGCGGCGGTCCCGTCGCACCGCGCTCCCCGGACGGTGACGTCGCCGCGCTCGTGCGCGGTGCCTGCGCCGACCAGGCGCGCGGCGGCCACGTGTCGGCGGCGGCCCGCCTGACGGAGGCGATCGCCAGGACCGCCCGCCCCGGCGCCGAGCGGGAACGCGCGGTGGCGGTCGGGATGCTCGCCGTCTCCCTGTGGCACGGGCCGGAACCGGTGGCCGTGGCGATCGAGCGCGTCGAGGAGCTGCTCGCCGTCCACGCGCCCGCGCTGCCGGACCTCGCGGCGGCGCTCGACGGACCGCTCGCCGTGCTGTGGGCGATGCGCGGACGCCCGGAGGAGTCGCGGGCCCGCCTGCGCGCGCTCCGGGACGCGGGTGAGGGGCCGCGCGGACGGGACGGCGTCCACCCGGCGGCCGAAGTGTTCTCCGCCTGGGCGGAGTTGGAGACCGGCGCGGACCCGGGCGAGGGGGCCGGGTCCGACGCCCAGTCGGCCGCACGGGAGGAGCTTTCCTCCCGTGCGGGTGAACGGGGCTCCCTCTGGGGAGCCGGGCCGGGGGGCCTCGCCGACGTGCGGGCGCGGGCCGGGGCCCGGCTCCTGCTGGACGCGGGGAGCCCCGAGCGGGCCGCGCTGCGCCTCGCGCCCTGGAGCGGCGGCGTCGGCCCCGGGCTGCCGGGGCGTGGGGCGGTGGAGGCCGCGGGTCCGTTCCCGCTCTCCGCCGTGCCGCTGTCCGTCTTCGTCGACGTGCAG
>NZ_FMCI01000302.1 GCF_900091845.1 Streptomyces sp. SolWspMP-5a-2 | reverse complement strand
CGGCGCCCGGCCAGCCGCCGGGCTGGGCGCGTCCGGCCGCGCGACGGCAGTACGGGCAGTCGTCGACGTGCCGGACCAGTTCCCTGCGCAGCGCCGGGCTCAGCACGAGCTGGTGGTCGCCGGTGAGGCGGGCGACGCCGGGGCAGGCGCCGGTCTCCACGACGACGAGGGCGGCCCGGGTGCGTTCGACCTCGCAGGCGGCGGAGGCCAGCAGGTCGCGGGCGGCGGCGAGGCCGAGCCCGAGGACGGCGGCGACCTCGTGGACGGCGAGGTGGTGACGGACCGCGAGTTCGAGGGCCTCGCGCTGCTCGGGGGTGGTTCCGGCGGCCTCGGGCCAGGCGAGCAGGGCCAGCTCGCGGCGGCGCTCCCGCTCGTCCCCGGCGGGCGCCGGATCTGAGGCGGCGGCCGGGGCGCCGCGGGTGCCGCGCGCGCCCGCCGCGTGACCGCCCTGGCGTTTCTGCCGCGCCTCGGTCAGTTTGCGCAGGCACGCCCAGCGGGCCAGCGCGTACAGCCAGGCGCGGCGCTCCCCCGGGGCGTCGGGGCCGCGCCGCCGGTCGGCGAGGGCGAGGGCGTCGGTGAGGGCGGCGGTGGCCGTGTCGTGGTCGCACAGGACGGACAGGCAGTAGGTGAACAGCCCGTCCAGGTACGGCTCGTAGCGTGTGGGGGGTCCCTGCGCCAGGGTGCGCGCCGCACCGCGGTCGCGCTCCTCACGGTGCGCCCGGTGTGCGCCGGGGGCGCGGGTCGAGGTCTCCGGACTGCTACTCATCCATGGACCGTAGGGGGCGCGGAGGGGCACCTTCCTCCCGCTTAAGCATATTTACTCCGTACGGGTGAAACGATCCCTCATCCGTGAACCGCAGGTCCCGGGCTCCGGCCCCGTGGACGCGGACGGACGTCCTCCGCACCGGGCAGGTCGGCGTTGTCGGTGGGGGCGGCTACGGTTCGGTCATGGCTGCCCGCACCAAGACCACCAAGGAACGCCCGTCCTACCGCTGCACGGAGTGCGGCTGGCAGACGGCGAAGTGGCTCGGCCGCTGCCCCGAGTGCCAGGCGTGGGGGACGGTCGAGGAGTACGGCGTCCCCGCGGTCCGCACCACCGCGCCGGGCCGCGTCACCACCTCCGCGCTCCCCATCGGCCAGGTCGACGTCCGGCAGGCCACCGCCCGCTCCACCGGCGTGCCCGAGCTGGACCGGGTGCTCGGCGGCGGCCTGGTGCCGGGCGCCGTGGTGCTGCTCGCGGGCGAGCCGGGCGTCGGCAAGTCCACGCTGCTCCTCGACGTGGCGGCCAAGTCGGCCGACGCGGAGCACCGCACCCTGTACGTGACCGGCGAGGAGTCGGCCAGCCAGGTCCGGCTGCGCGCCGACCGCATCCACGCCGTCGACGACCACCTGTACCTCGCCGCCGAGACGGACCTGGCCGCCGTCCTCGCCCATCTGGACGCGGTGCAGCCCGCGCTGCTGATCCTGGACTCGGTGCAGACGGTCGCCTCCCCGGAGATCGACGGCGCCCCCGGCGGCATGGCCCAGGTCCGCGAGGTGGCCGGGGCGCTGATCCGGGCCTCCAAGGAGCGCGGCATGTCCACCCTGCTGGTGGGTCACGTCACCAAGGACGGCGCGATCGCGGGCCCGCGCCTGCTGGAGCACCTGGTCGACGTCGTCCTGCACTTCGAGGGCGACCGGCACGCCAGGCTGCGGCTGGTGCGCGGCGTGAAGAACCGCTACGGCGCGACCGACGAGGTCGGCTGCTTCGAACTGCACGACGAGGGCATCGTCGGCCTCGCCGACCCCAGCGGCCTCTTCCTGACCCGGCGGGACGAGCCGGTCCCCGGCACCTGCCTGACCGTCACCCTGGAGGGCCGCCGCCCGCTGGTCGCCGAGGTCCAGGCGCTGACCGTCGACTCGCAGATCCCCTCCCCCCGCCGCACCACCTCCGGCCTGGAGACGTCCCGGGTCTCGATGATGCTGGCCGTCCTGGAGCAGCGCGGCCGGATCAGCGCGCTCGGCAAGCGGGACATCTACTCGGCGACGGTCGGCGGGGTGAAGCTGTCCGAACCGGCCGCCGACCTCGCGATCGCGCTCGCCCTGGCGTCGGCGGCGAGCGACACCCCGCTGCCCAAGAACCTGGTCGCGATCGGCGAGGTGGGGCTCGCGGGCGAGGTCAGACGGGTCACCGGCGTGCAGCGCAGACTGGCCGAGGCGCACCGGCTCGGGTTCACGCACGCGCTGGTGCCGGGGGACCCGGGGAAGATCCCGCCCGGTATGAAGGTCCTGGAAGTGGCCGACATGGGAGACGCCCTGCGGGTCCTGCCGCGCTCCCCTCGCCGGGACGCCCCACAGGACGAGGAGCGGCGCCGGTAGACTTTGCCCTGGTCTCGCCCGTCCGTACGAACATCCCGTGCGGAACGGGGGCGCCCAGAACCTGCGAGCCGGAGGAGTGCAGTGGCAGCCAACGACCGGGCGTCAGCTCCCGGAAAGTCCGGTGGGAGTTCCGGTGCCGATGCCATGATGCGCGCCTCGCTGAGCGCCGTGGCTCCCGGCACAGCCCTGCGCGACGGCCTGGAGCGGGTGCTCCGCGGCAACACCGGAGGGCTCATCGTGCTGGGCTCCGACAAGACCGTCGAGACCATGTGCACGGGCGGTTTCGTGCTGGACGTCGAGTTCACCGCCACGCGCCTGCGTGAGCTGTGCAAGCTCGACGGCGGCATCGTCGTCTCCTCGGACCTCTCCAAGATCCTGCGCGCGGGCGTCCAGCTGGTGCCGGACCCGACGATCCCCACCGAGGAGACGGGCACCCGGCACCGCACCGCCGACCGGGTCTCCAAACAGGTCGGGTTCCCGGTCGTCTCGGTCTCCCAGTCGATGCGCCTGATCGCGCTCTACGTGGACGGCCAGCGCCGCGTCCTGGAGGACTCGGCGGCGATCCTGTCCCGCGCCAACCAGGCCCTGGCCACCCTGGAGCGGTACAAGCTCCGCCTCGACGAGGTCGCGGGCACCCTGTCCGCGCTGGAGATCGAGGACCTGGTGACGGTCCGGGACGTCTCCGCGGTCGCCCAGCGGCTGGAGATGGTCCGCAGGATCGCCACCGAGATCGCCGAGTACGTCGTCGAACTGGGCACCGACGGCCGCCTGTTGGCCCTCCAGCTCGACGAACTCATCGCGGGCGTCGAGCCCGAGCGGGAGCTGGTCGTGCGGGACTACGTGCCCGAGCCCACCGCCAAGCGGTCCCGCACGGTCGACGAGGCGCTCTCCGAACTGGACGCGCTCAGCCACGCCGAGCTGCTCGAACTGCCCACCGTGGCACGGGCGTTGGGGTACACGGGTTCGCCCGAGACGCTCGACTCGGCGGTCTCCCCGCGCGGCTTCCGGCTGCTGGCCAAGGTGCCGCGGCTGCCCGGCGCGATCATCGACCGGCTGGTCGAGCACTTCGGCGGCCTGCAGAAACTGCTGGCGGCGAGCGTCGACGACCTCCAGGCCGTCGACGGCGTCGGCGAGGCCCGCGCCCGCAGCGTCCGCGAGGGCCTGTCCCGGCTGGCGGAGTCGTCGATCCTGGAACGGTACGTGTAGCGGGGCCGGAACGGTACGTGTAGCGGGCCCGGAACGGTACGTGTAGCGGGGCGAACGCGAAAGGGCCGCGGCCGACCGGATCAACCTCCGGTCGGCCGCGGCCCGCGTTCGTCGTCAGCTCTGGTCAGCCCTGGTCAGCCCTGGTCGCAACCCGGTGCTTCCCTGGTCGTTCCCTGTCAGTCCTTCTCGATCACGAACGACGTCTGCGCCTTGGCGAAGCCGGGCGCCTTCGCCTCCACCAGGTAGGTGCCCGCCTTGGCCGACCCGGCGGGCGGCGTGGCGCACTGCGGGGAGCTGGGCTTGAGGTCCCACTTCACAATGTAGGTGACGGCGCTGTGCGCGGGCACCTTGAACACCAGGCTCTTGGCGCCCTTCGGGCAGTCCTCGGAGGACCAGTAGTCGCCGCTCTTGCCGGACTCGCTGATCGCGACGACCGTGTTCTTCGGACCGAGGTCGATCTTGCAGTCGGCGCCCGAGGTGTTCTCCGCGGTGAGCAGCAACGACGGCTTCTCGCCGGGCGCGTAGGTGTTGTGCTCGCTGCGCAGGCCGAGCCGCACCGCTCCGGAGCCGCAGTCGGGCAGCGACGAACCGCCGGGCAGCGCGTCGCCCGCGACGACCCCGGCGCCGGACCCCACGGAACCGGAACCACCGGCGCCACCGGACCCGCCCGCGCCCGAACCGCCGGAGGACCCCGCGGAGCCGGAGGAGTCCCCGGAGCCCGAGGAGTCGCCGGAACCGCCCGACCCGTCCGACCCGCCGGAACCGGAGCCCGAACCCGAGCCGCCGGAACCGCCCGACTCGTCCCGGCCGCCCGGCGCGTCGCTGATCGCGGGGCCCGACTCGGAGGGCCCGGGGCCGATCGAAGCCGTGGGGTGCTTCGCGTCACCTCCGCCGGCGCCGTCCTTGCCGTCCCCGCCGGAGACCAGGAACCAGAGGGCGATCAGGGCCAACACCGCGATCATGGACAGCAGTAGGACCCTCCGTCGCCAGTAGATGGAGGAGGGAAGCGGCCCGACCGGATTGCGCAGAGATCCCACGCGCCAAACTCTACGAGAGAAAGGCGTGTTACCCGGTCCCACCCGCCGCCCCTACCTCAACTTTTCCGGATCATCATCCAACTCGCTTGGATCATCGGGGCACATGACGGACGAACAGGTGCGGGTTGGCCGCGGGCGGGGGTGGC
>NZ_FMCI01000050.1 GCF_900091845.1 Streptomyces sp. SolWspMP-5a-2 | reverse complement strand
GCGCCCCCGCGGACGCCCCGCTGGAGGCGGTCGCCGCCCCGGACGGCACGGAACTCTTCTTCTGCGCCACGGGCCACCCCGGACTCCCGGACTGGCGGGCCGACTTCGAGGAGGGGGAGCGGGCCGCGGAGGAACCCCTCCTCACCCACGTCGACCACCTGGCCCTCGTCCAGCCCTGGTACCAGGTCGACGAGGCCGCCCTCTTCCACCGCGGCGTCCTCGGGCTCGACGCCCGGGAGAGCGTCGACGTCGCCGACCCCTACGGCCTGGTGCGCAGCCGCGCGGTCACGGACCCGCAGGGCCGGGTGCGGATCGCGCTGTCGGTCGGCCCGGCCGCCGGCGACGACACCGCGCACGCCCAGCACATCGCGTTCGCGACCGCCGACGTCGTCGCGGCGGCCCGCCGGTTCCGGTCCGCCGGGGGCCGGTTGCTGGCCGTACCGGCGAACTACTACGACGACCTCGCCGCCCGGTACGAGCTGCCGGACGCCGAGCTGGAGACCTACCGCGACCTCGGCATCCTCTACGACCGCGACGAGCACGGCGCGTTCCGGCACTGCTACACCCGCACGGTGGGCCGGGTCTTCTTCGAACTCACCCAACGCGACCCGGGCTACCGGGGCTACGGAGCCCCGAACGCCCCGATACGCCTGGCGGCCCAGCACGACGACCGGACCCGGTAGCCGCACCGGGAAGCCAACCCGCGGCCCGCGCAACCACGTTGGACGGCCGCCGATGTCGTCGGCCCGCACCCCCGCACCCCCGCACCCCCGCAAGTCCGCAACCCCGCGCCCCGGCCCCCGCGCCCTGCGGTCCGGCCGACCGGCAGAAGGGCAGCCGGGCAGCCGGGCAGACGGGCAGAAGGGCAGTCGGGCAGACGGGCAGAAGGGCAGAAGGGCAGATGGGCAGATGGGCGGCCGGGCAGCCGGGCCGACCTAGGCCCGTACGTTCCACTCCGCGACGACCGGGCGGTCGTGCTCCGTCGAGAGGCGGCTCGCCGTGCCCGTCGCCAACTGGAACAACCGGCCCTGCGCGGGCGGGAGTCCGAGGCGGCGGGCGGTCAGGACGCGCAGGAAGTGGGCGTGCGCGACCAGGACGACGTCCCCCGCGTCGGCGGCCAGGATCCCGTCCACCCGGGACAGGACCCGGTCGGCGCGGGCGCCCACCTCGGCCGGTGACTCGCCCGGACGGCCGGACGCGCCCGGCGGCACGCCGTCGGTCCACAGGTCCCAGCCGGGCCGGGTGCGGTGGATGTCGACGGTGGTGACGCCCTCGTAGCCGCCGTAGTCCCACTCGTGCAGGTCCGGATCGGTCACCGCCCCGCTCAGGCCCGCGAGTTCGGCGGTGCGGACGGCCCGCTCCAGCGGGCTGGTCAGTACGCGTGCGAAGGTCCGCCGCGAGAGGAGCGGAGCGAGCGACTTGGCCTGCTCCTCACCGTGCGAGGTGAGGGGCAGGTCGGTCCAGCTCGTGTGCCGGCCCGACACGCTCCACTCCGTCTCGCCGTGGCGGACCAGCAACAGGTCCCCCACCGCGGCCTACTTCTTCGACTCGACGGCGTGCCCGCCGAACTGGTTGCGCAGCGCGGCGACCATCTTCATCTGCGGCGAGTCGTCCTGCCGGGAGGCGAACCGCGCGAAGAGGGACGCCGTGATCGCGGGCAGCGGCACGGCGTTGTCGATGGCGGCCTCGACGGTCCAGCGGCCCTCGCCCGAGTCCTCGGCGAACCCCTTGAGCCGGTCGAGGTGCTCGTCGTCGTCCAGCGCGTTGACGGCGAGGTCGAGCAGCCAGGAGCGGATGACCGTGCCGTCCTGCCAGGAGCGGAAGACCTCGCGCACGTCGGTGACCGAGTCGACCTTCTCCAGCAGCTCCCAGCCCTCGGCGTAGGCCTGCATCATGGCGTACTCGATGCCGTTGTGGACCATCTTGGAGAAGTGCCCGGCGCCCACCGCGCCCGCGTGGACGTAGCCGTAGGGCCCGTCCGGCTTGAGCGCGTCGAAGATCGGTTGGAGCCGCTCGACGTGCTCCTTGTCGCCGCCGACCATCAGGGCGTAGCCGTTCTGGAGTCCCCAGACCCCGCCGGAGACACCGGCGTCGACGAAGCCGATCCCCTTGGCGCCCAGCTCCGCGGCGTGCTTCTCGTCGTCCGTCCAGCGGGAGTTGCCGCCGTCCACGACGACGTCGCCGGGTTCGAGGAGCCCGCCCAGTTCGTCGACGACCGACTGGGTGACCTCACCCGCCGGGACCATCACCCAGACCACGCGCGGCGCCTGGAGCCTGTCGACGAGTTCGGCGAGGTCCTTCACGTCGGTGACCTCGGGGTTGCGGTCGTAGCCGACGACGGTGTGGCCCGCGCGGCGGATCCGCTCGCGCATGTTGCCCCCCATCTTGCCGAGGCCGACCAGGCCGAGCTGCATGCCGGTCATGTCAGTTCACTTCCTTCAGGTCGCGGTAGGCGGCGACGAGGGCGCGGGTGGAGGGGTCGAGACCGGGGACGTCGACGCCGTCGGTGAGGGCGGGTTCGACGCGCTTGGCGAGGACCTTGCCCAGCTCCACGCCCCACTGGTCGAAGGAGTTGATGTGCCAGACGGCGCCCTGCACGAACACCTTGTGCTCGTAGAGGGCGATGAGCTGGCCGAGCACCGACGGGGTCAGTTCCCGGGCCAGGATCGTGGTGGTGGGGTGGTCGCCCTTGAACGTCTTGTGCGCGACCAGCTCCTCGGGGACGCCCTCGGCGCGGACCTCGTCGGGGGTCTTGCCGAAGGCGAGGGCCTGGGTCTGCGCGAAGAAGTTTGCCATCAGCAGGTCGTGCTGCGCCTTCAGCCCGTCGCTCAACTCTCCGACAGGGCGCGCGAACCCGATGAAGTCCGCCGGAATCAGCTTGGTGCCCTGGTGGATCAACTGGTAGTAGGCGTGCTGCCCGTTGGTGCCGGGCGTGCCCCACACCACCGGGCCGGTCTGCCAGCCCACCGGGCGTCCGTCGCGCTGCACCG
>NZ_FMCI01000178.1 GCF_900091845.1 Streptomyces sp. SolWspMP-5a-2 | reverse complement strand
AGGGCGCTGCCCGGCAGGGTCCGCGCCCGCCCCCGGGCCAGCCGCCCCTGCGCCTCCCGCCACCGGGCGAACGCCTCCGCGCCCAGCGGGAACGACCGCAACTGGACGCCGCCCCAGACCTCCTCGCCGGTGATCTGGCCCTCCACGGTCGCGCCGAGCCCCAGCGGCACCGCCACGAACTGGCGGACCGTGCCGGAGCCGGAGTTGATGCCGTCGAGCCAGGGCTGGCGGGGGAGCACCAGGTAGTTCTGCGGGTCACGGGTCAGCCGCTCGCTCCACGGCTCGCCCGAGACCGCGCACACCTTGCCGACGCCGACCTGGAGGGCGGCCGGGCGGGTCGTCCCCGCGAAGCTCAGCCACATCGCCTCGCGCAGGTACACCGGCAGCAGCACCCCGCCCCGCGCCCGCCACGCCTCGGGGACCGTGTCGGGGAAGTCCGCGACCCGGCGCACCGGGAACTCGCCGAGCCCCGGCGGCAGCGGGTGCGTGCCCGACTCGGGCAGCCGCAGCGTCCGCATGAAGCGCACGGCCACCCCGCCCGGCAGCCGCAGCGTGTTCCCCTCGATCCGCACGGCCTCGTCGGTCATCGGCCCGCCCCCTCGTCCCGTACCGGTGCCGAGGACGCCTGCCGCCCCCGGTGTCCACCTCAGTGTGAACGCCTGGCCAGGGCGCGGAGGTTCCGGCGCAGGGCGCGGACCGCGCCGGAGGCCCGCAGGCCCTCCCGCAGCCGCTCCAGACGGGGCAGGCGGGCGCGCTGCTCGCGCGAGACCCGGTCCAGTTCCTCGAAGAGGCGGCGGGTGCGGTGCTCGGTGTCCAGCTCGTCGATGATGCGGTCGACCTCGGTCAGCGCCGCGCCGTGCAGCTGCCACTGGCGTTCGTCGCGCCTGACCTCCTCCAGGAGGAGCTGGGCGAGCTTGTCCCGGGTGGCCGTCGCCGTCTCCAGACCCGACGCGAGCCGCGCCTCGGCCGACTGCGCGTTGCGGCTGACGTCGCTGGTGACCAGCACGGCGAAGCTGACCACGGCGTCCGCGACCTCGCCGAGCAGCTGTTCGACGACGGCGCCGGTGCCGGGCGCGAAGAGGGGCTCGGGGTCGCGCTGCTTGGCGAGGTCGGTGAAGGTCCGCGCCAGCACCCGCAGCACCACCGTGCAGATCTCCAGGGTGTCGAGCCCGGTGCGCAGCACCACCCGGTGCAGCAGCCCCTCACGGACCCGCGGGTTGAGCCGGAGGCTGTCCTCGGCCTGCCGCAGCGCCGCGTCCACCTCCACGATGTCGTGGTCGAGACGGCGCGCCTCGTACAGTCGTTCGGTGGCGCGTTCGACGGGAGTGCGGCCCGCCGCCTCCTCGCCCATCCTGAGCATCAGCAGCCGCACCCGCCGGGCCAGCCCCTCGATGGACTCGCCCGCCTCGTCCACCCAGACCGGGGGAGCGAGCAGGAGGTTGCAGGCCATGCCGACGACCGCGCCGATCAGGGTCTCCACCACCCGGTCCCAGGCGGTGTCGCCGACCGCGGTGACCCCGAGGACGAGCATCGCGCTGATCGCCACCTCGGGCACGTACTCGTGCACCCGCACCAGGTGGCCGACGCCCAGCGACGCCACGATCAGCAGCGCCAGGCTCCACCAGGTCAGACCGACCAGCAGACTGAACCCGATGGCCACCAGCACGCCCGCGACCACGGCGTTCACCCGGCGGATGCCGTTGGTCAGGGTGGCGTAGAGGGTGACCTGCACGACCAGCAGCGCGGTGAGGGGCGCGGTGAGCGGCGCCGCCTCGGAGCTGATCCGCAGCGCGACGACGTACGCGACAGTCGCCGCGACGGCCGACCGCAGCGTCTGGACGACCACCGGGTCCCGGTGGCGGCGGAGCAGGCCCCGGAGGGCCGCCGTCCCCTCACGTAGATCGCGCATCCTCCGGCTGTTCCCCGTCGGCGCCCGGCTCGAACACGATCACGGCCGGAGAACGCCCTGACGGGCTGTCCTGGCCCCGGCGTCAGCCGCGCACCCGGTCGAGGAAGGCGAAGAGGTTGCCCGTGGTGCGGGCGATCCGTTCGTCCACCGTGAGGCTCTCCTCCATGCGCAGCACGCTGTCCGGGACCTTGCGCCCGCGCGCGTAGAGCGAACAGGCCAGGTCCGTGCACATGTACACGCCGACGGAGTTGCCCTCGCGCCCCGCCGGGCCCGCCTTGCGCGCGGTCATCAGGGAGACCCCGCCGCCCGGGTGGGTGGTGACGCACAGGGAGCACATGCTGCGGTGCAGGAACCCGCGCTGGGACGCCGGGTAGCGCAGCGTGACGCCGACGGCGGCGCCGTCCCGCTCGGCGACCAGGTAGCTGCGGTCCGGGGCGCCGGGATCGCGCCAGCCCAGGAAGTCCAGGTCGTCCCAGGGCCGCTGGTCGAGGTCGCGGGGGACCGCGAGACGCCGGGCCTCGCCCTTCGAGCAGTTCACGAAGGAGGCGCGGATCTCCTGCTCGGTCAGCGATTTCATTAGGGAGAATCCTGAAGAATGACGTCTTGAGCCTAGGGGTCCTAGGTTTTGGGCATGTTCAGGGTAGTCGGCGGCGCCTCGACGACGCCAATGGTTTTCCCGGCCGCGGGAGGCGGGCACCGGCTACGCCCGGGGCGGCCAGACCCCCGGGGTCAGCACACCGAGCGCGTACGCGCGGGCGACCAGCTCGGTGCGGTTCGCGGCGCCCCAGCGCGCCGTCAGCCGCCGCAGGTGGTAGGTGACGCCGTCCGCCGTCAGACCGGTCTCGCGCGCCGCCCGCGCGGTCGTCGCGCCCCCGGCCAGCAGCGCCAGGATCCGCGCCTCCGTCGGCGACACCCGCTCGACGGGCGGGGCGGCGGACGGCTCGGGCCCGCCGCCCACCCGCAGCATCACCAGCAGCGCGGGCGTCTCCTCGACGGTGTCGCTGACCGGGTCGGCCGTCAGCTCGCCGTACCGCTCGCTCCCGTCGGGGCCCGGCCAGCACACCGACACCTGGTAGCGCGAGCGGTGCCGCAGCCGCAGCGCCTGCGCGATCCGCTCCACCTGGGTGGCCCGCTGCGGCCGGAACAGCTCCAGCACGTCCCGGCCGCGCAACCGGCCGGGCGTGGT
Organism: Streptomyces sp. SolWspMP-5a-2; assembly: GCF_900091845.1. Classification (GTDB taxonomy): domain Bacteria; phylum Actinomycetota; class Actinomycetes; order Streptomycetales; family Streptomycetaceae; genus Streptomyces; species Streptomyces doudnae. The sequence goes on along the minus strand of NZ_FMCI01000178.1, from coordinate 1,713 downwards.
CCCGCACTCCGCCGCCATCGCCGGATTGGCCAGCAGCACGTCGCCGTACACGTCGCACACCGCGACCGGCGTCACCACCCGGTCGAAGAGGACCAGCGCGCGGTTGCGCCACACCACCGCGTCCCCGCCCTGCCGCCTGAGATCCACGCCCGCCTCCTGCCACGTCGGCGCCCGGGACACAAGGGCGCCCCGCCCGCGACCACTACACAATCATGTAGTCACCGCGTCCGGCGGCCCGGGACCCGTCGACCACGCTGGAGGGGCAGGACTCCCGCACCGTGAAAGGCAGTTGTCGCGCCATGCCCCCCACCGCGCCGCACCCCGACACCCTCGCCGCCGTCCCCGTCGCCGACATCAGCGCGACCGGGCCGGGACCCGCCCCCATCCAGCAGCTCATGGGCCTGATGCGCGAGCACGGCCCGGTGCTGGTGCGCCGACTCCACGGCCGCGACGCCCTGTTCGTCGCCGATCTCGACCTGGTCACCGACCTCGCCGACGAGACCCGGTTCGCCAAGCACGTCGGGCCCGCCCTGGAGAACGTCCGCGAGTTCACCGCCGACGGCCTCTTCACCGCCCGCAACGACGAACCCAACTGGGCCAAGGCGCACGACATCCTGATGCCCGCGTTCGCCCTCGGCTCGATGCGCACCTACCACCCCGTGATGCTGGAGGTCTCCCGCCGCCTCATCACCGCCTGGGACCGCGCCGCCCGCGCCGGACGGCCCGTCGACGTCGCCGACGACATGACCCGGATGACCCTCGACACCATCGGACTCGCCGGATTCGGCTACGACTTCGCCTCCTTCGAGCGCTCCGAACCCCACCCGTTCGTCGCGTCCATGGTCCGCTGCCTGGAGTGGAGCATGCACCGGCTCGCCCGCACCCCGGGCACCGACCACTCGGCGGCCGACGAGGCCTTCCGCGCCGACGCCGACCACCTCGCCCGGGTCGTCGACGACGTCGTGGCCGCCCGCGCGGGCACCGACCAGAGCGGCACCGACGACCTCCTCGGCCTGATGCTCGGCGCCACCCACCCCGCCGACGGCACCACCCTGGACGCCGCCAACATCCGCAACCAGGTCATCACCTTCCTGATCGCGGGACACGAGACGACGTCGGGCGCCATGTCCTTCGCCCTCCACCACCTCGTCAAGGACCCCACCGCGCTGCGCCTGGTCCAGCGCGAGGTCGACGCCCTCTGGGGCGCCACCGCCGACCCCGAACCGACCTACGACGAGGTCGGCAGGCTCACCTACACCCGGCAGGTGCTCAACGAGGCGCTGCGGCTGTGGCCGACGGCCGCCGCCTTCGGCCGGCACGCCCTCACCGACACCCTGCTCGGCGGCCGCGTCCCGCTGCGCGCCGGACAGGCCGTCACCGTCCTCACCCCGATGCTGCACCGCCAGCCCGTCTGGGGCGACAACCCCGGCCTCTTCGACCCCGACCGCTTCACCGCCGAGGCCGAGGCGAACCGCCCGGTGCACGCCTTCAAGCCCTTCGGCACCGGCGAACGCGCCTGCATCGGACGGCAGTTCGCCCTGCACGAGGCGACGATGCTGCTGGCCATGCTCGTCCACCGCTACCGCCTCGGAGACCACGCCGACTACCGCCTCGAGGTCAAGGAGACCCTCACCCTCAAGCCCGAGGGCTTCACCCTCCTCCTCACCCCGCGCACCCCGGCCGACCGCACCCGCCCGGCGCGGACCGCCCCCG
>NZ_FMCI01000190.1 GCF_900091845.1 Streptomyces sp. SolWspMP-5a-2 | reverse complement strand
TCGGGAGCGGTCCGCGGGTCGAGCGGGCCGCCCCGGCCGCCGGCGGGTGCGCCAGCGGGTCGATCCGGCTGAGCAGATGGCTGTCGATCCGCAGCACTGCCCGCACGCCCCCGTACGGCGAGGGCGACGACAGGTCGACCCCGAGGTCGAACTGCCGGGTCAGCTGCCCGATCGCGGCGAGCCCCATCCGCGGCGGGTCGCCCAGCTCGGTCAGCAGGATCGGGCCGCCGCCCGCCACCAGCCGCTGCGCGCGCTCCCGTTCGTCCCGGGTCATGCCCAGACCCGCGTCGTCGACGGTGACGCACACCCCGTGGTGCACCCGCTCCAGGCCGACCACCACGTCGGTGTCGGGTGCCGAGTGCCGCAGCGCGTTGTCCAGCAGCTCGGCGACGATGATGGCGACAGGCTCGACGGCGTGCGAGACCAGCCCGGTGCCCGGCTCCAGATGGTTGTTGACCCGCACCCGGTGGTATCCGGCGAGCCGGGCCTGTCCGCCGGTCACCGCGTCCACCAGGTGCGACTCCTCGCGGGCCAGCCCCACCCACGCCCCGCAGACCACGGCGGTGACCTGTGCGCGCCGCAGCGACTGCTCGTTCTCGTGGTCGAGGCGGAACAGGGTCTGCGCCAACTCCGGTTCGTCGTAGTCCTGCTGGAGTCGGCGCAGGGCGTCCTGGAGCCGGTAGAGGGCGGCCTGGATCTCCCGGGTGGCGCCGCGCATCCCGGCCTGGGCCGCCGCGTCGATCCTGGTGCGCTGCGCGGACAGCTCGGCGCGCAGCTCCACGAGGACGTGCTCCAGCGCGACGCCGAGCGGGGAGTCGCCGATCAGCGGCTGCGTGGGCCCCGGCACCACGACATGAGGGTGCGTCAACTGCCGTGCGGCGGCCGGTATCCGCTCGGTGGCGAGGTGCTCGACCTCGGCGGTGAACCCCTCGACGGCGCCTTCGAGCCTGCCGCGCAGGGCGGCCGTCTCGGCGCGCTGCCGAAGCGATCGGCGCCGTGCGCGCAGCAGCGCGGCGGCCAGGGCGAACGACGAGAGGGTTCCCGCGGCGAGACCGCCGGCGGCCAGCTCCGGTAGTTCGATCATCGAATCGGTTCCAAGCGGGTCGCGGGCAGGGAAGAGCGTGGTCCGGGAGCCGGGCGGGGATCGCTCCGTCTGCCCCGGGCGCCGCTCGCTGCACAGTACACACCGTCATCGTTCGATTTCGCAGGGTCGGGAAAGACTGCGCGGGGAAACTTCGCCGCGCCGATCGGTTCCTCCGTGACTGTCGCAAATGCCGTGCGGGCAGGGTGAGTTGGGATCACCCTGCCCGCACGGCGGACCTCGGGGAAGGGGCGGGGCCGCCCCGGGAGCGGCTCAGCCGTTCGGGAGGATCACCGCCCGGCCGTTGATCTTCCCCGCGTGCAGCCGCTCGTAGGCGAGCGGGGCGTCGTCCAGGGAGTAGGTCTCGGTGTGGACGGAGACCGCGCCGGAGCGGGCCAGGGCCAGCACCTCGTCCAGCTCGCCCCGGCTGCCCCAGTACGGCGCCGTCACCGACACCTCGAAGGGCAGGTGCCCGAAGCCGACGGGCAGCGGGGCGCCGCCGATCCCGACGATGGTGACGTCGCCCTCGACCGCCGCGACCTTGCCCGCCGTGGCGACGGTGGGGGCGACGCCGACGAAGTCGAAGACGGCCTCCGCGCCGATCCCGCCGGTCAGTTCGCGCACCGCGTCGGCCGCCCGCGCGTCGGACGGGAACACCTCGTGCGCGCCGACCTTCCTGGCCAGCTCCAGCTTCTCCTCGCTCACGTCGAGGGCGACCACCCGGGCCGGGGTCAGGGCCCGCAGCAACTGGATGGCGACGTGCCCGAGGCCGCCGGTGCCGATGACGACCGCCGTCGAACTGGGCACCAGCTTGGGCAGCGACCGCTTGATCGCGTGGTACGGGGTGAGTCCGGCGTCGGTCAGCGGCACCGCGGCGACCGGGTCGAGCCCGCCCAGCGGCACCAGGTGGCGGACGTCGTCGACCAGCATGTACTCGGCCATCGAGCCCGGCGAGCCGAGGCCCGGCGGGTTGATGCCGAGGTCGGCGGCGCGCAGGCAGTAGTTCTCCTTGCCCTGCGCGCACTTGGCGCAGGTGCCGCAGCCCCAGGGCCCGTAGACGGCGACCGCCTCGCCCTCGGAGACACCGGTGACCCCGGCGCCGAGCGCGGCGACCGTGCCGACGCCCTCGTGCCCGAGCGTCAGCGGCAGCGCGTACGGGAAGCTCTCGGCGGGCCACTCCATCACGGCGATGTCGGAGTGGCAGACACCGGCGGCGGTCACCTTCAACAGGACCTGTCCCGGGCCGGGTTCGGGGTCGGGGACGGTCACCACCTCGGGCGCCGATCCGATCGTGCGGTACTGAAGTGCCTTCATGGCACGGCTCCTCTCCTGCGGCTCAGACGGCGGTGTAGGCGCCGTCGACGAGGTGGTAGCTGCCGGCCACGAACGAGGCGCGGTCGGACAGCAGGAAGGCGATCAGTTCGGCGACCTCCTCCGGGGTGCCGAGCCGCCCGGCCGGGTGCAGGCCCACCAGGCCGTCGTACGCGGCCTGGTCCATGGTCCGCAGCAGCGGTGTCTCGATGAAGCCGGGGCCCACCGCGTTGATCCGGATGCCGTGGGCCGCGTACTCGGCGGCTGCCGTCTTGGTGAGGCCGACCACCCCGTGCTTGGCGGCCACGTACGCGGGGGAGCCCGCGAAGGCGACCGTGCCGAGGATGGAGGCCACGTTCACGATGGCGCCGCCCCGTCCGGACGCCTCCATCGCGGGGATCTCGTGGCGCATCGAGTAGAAGACGCCGTCCAGGTTGGTGCGCACGACCCGGTCGTACGCCTCGATGTCGTAGGCGCCGGTGGGCGCGCTCGGGCCGCCGATGCCCGCGTTGTTCACGGCCAGGTCGAGGCCGCCGAAGGTGTCGACGGTGAAGGCGACGGCGGCTTCCACGGACGCGGGCCGGGTCACGTCCAGTGTGACGGCCGCGGCCTTGACGCCTTCCTCCAGGAGGCCGGCGGCGGCCCGCTCGGCGCCCTCGGTGTCGAAGTCGGCGATGACGACGGCCGCGCCGCCCGCGCCCAGACGGCGGGCGGTGGCCAGGCCGATGCCGGAGGCGGAGCCGGTGACCAGGGCGGCCTTGCCGGTGAACTCGGTGGAGAGGTCGAGGGAGTGCGGGGTGGTGCTCATGGTGCCTTCACTTCGGTAGTGCGGTCGGCGGCCGCGGTCGCGGCCTCCGAGATCAGGGCGTCGTAGGCGCGCTCCACCAGGGTGGCGAGGTCCGCTGCCCGCGGGTCGTCCCGAGATCCGGCGCGGGCCCAGGCGCGCAGCGCGGCGCTGAGGACTCCGGCGGCGGCGTCGACCACCACCGCCGGGCGCAGGTCATCGACGTCGTCGGTGGCGAGCCGGTCGGCGATGATGCGGATCGACTCCTCCTGGGCGTCGACCCGGATCCGTTCGTAGGCGGCGAACAGCGCGGGTTCGCCGTCCACCACCGCCAGCAGCCGCCGCATCCGGGGCCTGACGTGCCAGGCCGGGTTCTCACGGTCGGCCAGCCAGTCGCGGACGGCCCTGCGGTAGGCGAGGAGCGGGGGTTCGGCGGCGGGTCTGGCGCGAAGCAGCGCGTTGATCCGGTCGCCGTCGCCGCGGACGAAGTCCAGGGCCGCGTCCTCCTTGCCGGTGAAGTACCGGCTGAAGGTGCGGCGGGTGACGTCGGCGCGCTCGGCGATCGCCTCGACCGTGGTGGCGGCCAGGCCGTGGTCGAGGATCAGGTCGACGGCGGCGGCGGCCATCGCGTCGCGCGTGCGCCGCGCCTTGCGCGCCCGCCGGTCCTCCGTCGTGCTGGTCGGCTCCGTTGCCTTCATGTCCGCGAGCGTACTCCTCGATGTCCCATGGGGACACATGGCCCAGTGAGACATACGTCCCTCCGCGACACCGCGCATGAATCGCGTGTCCGCTCGATCGAATCCGTTGTCAAGGCTTGTCGCCGTCGTGATATCCGCCGTAGCCTCCTGCTGTTCGATCGGCCCCCGACGCAGAGGTGACCATGGACCGCGCCCGCCTTCAGCATCTACTGGACCGCGAGACGGCCGAGGCCGCACGTCGGGGACCCCGCTCCCGCGACGCCTACGGGCGGGCCGAGCACCTCTTCGGCCGGGTCCCCATGACCTGGATGAACAAGACCGCGGGCCCCTTTCCGCGCTATCTGGCCACCGCCCGCGGGGCCCGGGTCACCGACATCGACGGGCAGGAGTACATCGACTTCTGCCTCGGCGACACCGGCGCCATGGCCGGGCACTCGCCCCGGGTGGTGGCCGAGGCGGTCCAGCGCCGCTTCGCCGACCTCGGCGGCGCCACCGCGATGCTGCCCACCGAGGACGCGGAGTGGGTCGGCGCCGAGCTGACCCGCCGCTTCGGGCTCGCCCGCTGGAGCTTCTCGCTCACCGCGACCGACGCCAACCGCTGGGCGATCCGGCTGGCCCGCGCGGTCACCGGCCGCCCCAAGATCCTGGTGAACGCCTACAGCTACCACGGCAGCGTCGACGAGTCCCTCGTCGTCGTCGGACCGGACGGCGCCGGAGCGCCCCGCCCCGGGAACGTCGGCGCCCCCTGCGACGTCACCCTCACCAGCCGCGTCGCCGAGTTCAACGACCTGGACCGGCTGGAGCGCGAACTGGCCCACGGCGACGTGGCCGCCGTCCTGATGGAACCCGCGCTCACCAACATCGGCATCGTGCTGCCCGAGCCCGGCTACCTGGCCGGCGTGCGCGAACTGACGCGCGCGCACGGCACGTTGCTCATCAACGACGAGACCCACACCTTCTCGGCCGGACCCGGCGGCTGCACCGCGGCCTGGGGCCTGGAGCCCGACCTGCTCACCATCGGCAAGGCCATCGGCGGCGGTGTCCCGGCCGGTGCCTACGGACTCAGCGCCGACCTCGCCTCCCGGCTCCTGGGCCGCGCCGACCTCGACCTCGTCGACATGGGCGGCGTCGGCGGCACCCTGGCGGGCAACGCCCTCTCGGTCGCCGCCACCCGCGCCACCCTCGAACACGTCCTGACCGACGCGGCGTTCACCCACATGACGGCGCTCTCCGAGCGGTTCGAGAGCGGGGTCCGCGCGGCCGTCGGGACGCACGCCCTGCCCTGGTCGGTCACCCGGCTCGGCGCCCGCACCGAGTACCGCTTCGCCGACCCGGCGCCCCGCACCGGCGCCGAGTCCGCGGCGGCTGCCGACACCGCGCTGGAGGACTTCCTGCACCTCTACCTCGCCAACCGGGGCATCCTCCTCACCCCGTTCCACAACATGGCCCTGATGTGCCCGGACACCACCGCGCGCGATGTCGACACGCACACCGCGGTGTTCGGCGAGGCCCTGGCCGAACTCACCGCCTGAGCAGCGCCGATAAGCTCACCGCAGACGACCCGGAGGGAGACCGCGGACCGTGGACGAGATCGATCGGGCCATCCTGCGCGAGCTGCAGAGCGACGGCCGCATCGCCTACGCCGACCTCGGCCCCCGGGTCGGCCTGTCCGCGTCCGCCGCCCGGCAGCGGCTGCAACGCCTGCTGGACGCCAAGGCCGTCCAGGTGGTCGGCGTCACCGACCCGATGGCGATGGGCGGCCAGGCCATGGCCCTGCTCGGCATCACCGTCGACGGCGACCCGCGCACCGTCGCCGACGACCTCGCCGCCCGCGCCGAGGTCGTCTACTCCGTCCTCACCTCGGGCGGGTTCGACCTCTTCGCCGAGGTCGTCGCGCCGGGCCCGCGCGAACTCCTCGACTTCGTCAACGACGTGGTGCGCCCGCTGGAGGGCGTGAGCGGCGTCCAGTCCTTCCCCTACTTCGGCATCCACACCCACCGCTTCCTCTGGGACGTCGGCTGACCCTCCGTACCGCGCTGACCCGTCGCGGTGACGATATGGGTGACGGTACGGATGGCGGCCGGGGCACCCGAACGGCGAGGCTGGGAGCAGGCTGAGGCTGCCGCGTGCCGATGAGGGCGTCGCGGTGCGGTCGCGACGGCGACCGCCCGACGGTGATTTCGACGATCCGGCAGTCCGCCGCGCGACCGGCGCCGACCACGCGTCCGGCCACGAGTACGACGACTCCCAGGGAAGGGGACTCCTCATCCACCCCCGTCAGTTGAAGCCATCCCGCCCCCGCGACCTCTCGGAGGCGGTGACCCGTGGGACACGCTGACACCCTCCTCGCCATGGGCGGCGCCTTCCTGGCCGCCGCGCTCCTCGCGCGCCTGGGCGGCAGGATCGGGCTTCCGACGATTCCGCTGTTCATGCTCGCCGGGATCCTGCTGGGCCCGCACACCCCGGGCCTGGTCCTGGTCGAGGACGCGCACGACTTCGAGATGCTCTCCGCTCTCGGCCTGGTGCTGCTGCTGTTCTACCTGGGCCTCGAGTTCCACCTCGACGACCTCAAGAGCGGAGGACGGCGGCTGCTGGCCGCCGGGGGCGTCTACCTGCTGCTGAACGTGGGCGCCGGGCTCGGCTTCGGCTTCGCCCTCGGCTGGGGCACCCGCGAGGCCCTGGTCCTGGCCGGTGTCCTCGGCATCTCCTCGTCGGCGATCGTCACCAAGATCCTCATCGACCTGGGCCGCCTCGGCCGCCCCGAGACCCGGCTGATCCTCGGCGTCATCGTCGTCGAGGACATCTTCCTCGCCCTCTACCTGGCCGCGCTCCAGCCGGTGATCAGCGGCGCCGAGGGCGTCGCCGAGACCGTGCTGCAGAGCGCCAAGGCGTTCGGGTTCCTGCTGGTGCTGGCCGCCGCGGCCCGCTACGGCACCCGCCTGGTGGGCCGTCTGATCGCCACCCGCGACAACGAACTCCTCGTCATCAGCTTCCTCGGCGCGGCCGTGCTGGTGGCCGGGGTCTCCGAGGTGCTCGGCGTCGCCGACGCCATCGGCGCGTTCATGGTGGGCCTGATCCTCGCAGGGACGCCCTCGGGGCCGAGGATCCGCGAACTGGTCCACCCGCTGCGGGACGCCTTCGCCGCCATCTTCTTCTTCGCCTTCGGCCTGGCCATCGACCCCGGCGACTTCGCGTCCGTGGCCGTCCCGGTCGCCGCGGCGGCGGCCCTGACCCTGGTGATGAACATCCTCGCCGGACTGCTCGTCGCCCGCCTCTACCGCTACGGCCCCGACATCGCCGCCGACATCGCCACCACCCTCGTCGCGCGCGGCGAGTTCGCGCTGATCCTCGCCGCCATGGCCGCCAGCGCCGGACTCGACCCCCGGCTCGCGCCGTTCATCGCCGGGTACGTGCTCGTCCTCGCGGTCCTCGGACCCATCCTCGCGGGCCGCGCCGACCTCTTCGCCCGGCTCCTGAAGACCGTCTACCGCACCCCCTCGGACCCCGGCGCGGGCGACCGGCGGTCCGGACCCGTCCCCGAACCCGCCCTCGCGGGCGAGTCCGAACGCTGACCGCCCGCCGTCCCCTCCCGCCCCGGGCCGCCCACGGCCCGGGGCGGGGCGCGTTCAGGGCTCGATCAGGCCCACCCGCACCGCGTACCGGGTGAGTTCCAGCCGGTCCTTCAGACCCAGTTTCTGGAGCAGGTTGGCGCGGTGCCGCTCCACCGTCCGGTGGCTGATGACGAGCAGCCCGGCGATCTCCACGGACGAATGGCCCTCGGCGACCAGCTTGAGGATCTCCTCCTCGCGGTCGGTGATGGTGCGGGCGGCGAGCGCGTCACCGCCCCTGACCCGGCTCAGGTAGTCCCGGATCAGCGCGTCCACCGCCCCCGGGTACAGGAACGGCTCACCGCGCAGGGTCGCCCGGCAGGCCGCGATCAGGTCCCGGTCGGCGACCGACTTCAGCACGTACCCGGCGGCGCCCGCCGCCAGCGCCTGGAAGAAGAACTGGTCGTTGTCGTACATCGTCAGCATCAGGATCGGCAGGTCGGGGCGGGTGCGCGACAGCTCGCGCGCGGCCTGGAGCCCGGTCTGCCGGGGCATCGCGATGTCGAGGATGGCCAGATCGGGCCGGTGCGTGCGGGCCTGGGCGACGGCGTCCGCGCCGTCGTCGGCCTCGGCGACCACGGTCAGGTCGGGCTCGCTGTCGAGGATCAGCCGGACACCCCGTCTGACCAGCGCGTGGTCATCGGCGAGCAGGATGCGGGCGGGGGCCGGTTCGTGTGCGTGCATGGTCACGGCTCCGGTCGGGGGTCGGTACGGGAACGGTCAGACGTACTTCGGTGCCGCCGCGCGGCCCGGGGCCCAGCACCAGATCGGCGCCGACGAACAGGGCCCGCTCGCGCATCCCGCGCAGCCCGGCGCCCTCGGGGGCGCCGCCGAGCCCGACACCGTCGTCGCGCAGCCGCAGCCGCACGCCCTCCGGGGTCCGGGTCAGGGCGAGTTCCGCCTCCCGGGCGCGGGCGTGCCGGGCGGTGTTGGTCAGCCCCTCCTGCGCGACCCGGTACAGGACCAGCTCCGACTCGTGGTCCAGCGGCGGCAGATCGCCCTCGAGGCGGAGCCGCACCGTGCAGGCGGAGCTGCTGAAGTCGGCGGCCAGCTCCTTCAGCGCGCTGGTCAGCCCCAGCTCCTCCAGGACCCCGGGCCGCAGCCGCCGGGCGATGCGCCGGATCTCGTCCAGCCCCGACCTGGTGGTCTCCTGCACCTGCCTGAGCTGCGCTCCCAGCTCGGGCGGCGCCTGGTCGGCGGTGCGCTTCAGCTCCAGCAGGACGGCGGTGAGGGTCTGGCCCACCTCGTCGTGCAGCTCCTGCGCGATGCGCTGGCGCTCGGCCTCCTGCGCGGAGAGCGCGCGGGCGGTGCTGGTGGCCCGCTCGTCCTCCAGCCGGTCCAGCATGGTGTTGTAGGCCGCGATCAGCTCCGCGACCTCGCCGTGCCCGGCCACCGCGGGACGCCGTCCGGGCCGCAGCAGGTCGATGGTGTTCATCGCCCGCGACAGCCGCTGCAGCGGCGCGAGACCCACCCGCACCAGCAGCGCGTTCGCCACCAGCATCGCCGCGAGGCCCACGCTGAGCACCGCGGCCTCCGTGAGCAGCACCGGCGTGGAGACGGTGACCGGACCGAGCAGCAGACCGGTGGCCGTGATCAGGACGACGGCGTTCAGCAGGAAGATCCGCCAGAACAGGGGCACCGCGCTCCGCCTTCCGGGCTCGACACACGGCGTCCGCGAGGGGACGGGACGCCGACCTTGTCCCCAGCCTGCGGGGCGGGCACGATGGCGGCCATCCGTGACGTCCCTCATCTTCGGGGATGGGGGTCGACCACCCCGGTCGTTGAGCGGTGGGCCCGATGGTCGCGGGGTGCCGGGGCGGGAAAGACTCCAGGCACCACCCGCCCCGGAGAGGAGCAGCCGTGCCCCGCTACGACGCAGGAAGCCTGGCCGATCTCGAGGCCCGCCTGGAACGCGACGACCCCCGCTTCGCCCGCTCCCTGGCCAGCGGACGTCCCATCAGGCCGCGCGAGTACCGGCGGGCCGGTACCTGGACCGCGCTGCTGGTCGCCACCGGCGTCCTGCTGGTCGGGGTGGCGGTCGCGCACGGGCTGCTCATCGCGGCCGGTCTCGTCTTCATGGGGGTCGCCGCCCAGTTGCTGGACCCGACCCGCTCGCCCCGGGGCCGCTGACGGACCGGTACGCGGCTGTCGGCGGCCCCGCGCGGTCCCGTAGGCTGGTCGCCCCCTCGACCGCCTCCGCGAAGCGCTGTCCCGGGGATCGGTGGGCAGGACGAGGAGGACCGGCCGGCATGATCGAGCGAATGACGTTGCGCATGGCGGCCAGACCGGTGCCCCAGCCCGTCGCCGCGCCCCTGGTGTGGGTCGGTGCGTTCGGCGGGGCCGCGATCCTGGTCGCCCTGCTCAACTCCACGGCGGGACCGGGCCGTCCGCTGCTCGTCCTGGTGGCGCTGTCGCTGTTCGCGATCGTCCTCGGACTGTGCGCGAGCTTCGCCGCCGCGCCGGGCACCGCCGTCCTGTGCTGGCTGTTCCTCAACGGGTTCGGGATACCGCCCGCGGGCACCCTCACCTGGGTCGCCCAGCGCGACGCCCGCTGGATGGCGTGCCTCCTCGGCGCGACGCTCGTCGGCACCCTGGTGGCCCGCGTGGTGAACGCCCGCGCCGCCTACCGCCATCTCACCCCGGCGGTCTTCACCGAGCCCCCGGAGACGGAAGGACCGCCCCCGGGGCGCTAGTTCGCCGCCCTGCCGGATGCGGCGCCGCTCAGCAGGAGAGGGTGCCCCTGCGGAGGGCGTGCTTGCCGGTGTTGCCGTCGTCGGCCCAGTAGACGGGCTTGACGCCCCCGGCGCACTCGCCCGCACCGGCCACCGAGAAGCCCTCGTTGTTCAGGTCGGGCATGCCGGCGGGCCGGTCGTGCACGGCCGCGGTGGTGAAGACCCCGGACGCGCCGATCCGCATCGTGCGGTGCTGCCCGCCGCAGGTGTCGTCGCACACCACCCAGAGCCGGGACGCCTGCGGCTCCCACTGGAGTTCCATCACGGTGGACATGCCGCTGCCGAAGGAGGCGACGCGGGTGAACGCGCCCGACTCCGCGAGGACGTAGGCGTGGATCGTGCCGGTGCCCTCGACACCGACCAGGAACACGCCGCCGAAGTGCGCCGGATAGCGTCCGGGGTCGTAACCGGCCCCCGTCGAGGCGTCCTTGAACCCGGCGGCCGTCAGGGCGCTGTCCGGCACCCAGGTGACCGCCTCCAGACCGAGGTTGGCGCCGACCGCGGGCAGATCGGCGGTGAGGTTCCACTCCCTGGCCGCCGTCAGCGTGGAGCCCGTGCCGCCGACGTCGTAGCGCAGCACGGAGAGCCGACTGGTGCCGGACGAGGCGGAGTTGCGCTCGCTGGAGACGAACACCCCGGCCTGCGCGCCGGATCCGGTGACGGTCACGCCCTCGCTGTCCGGGGCGCCCGAACCGGCCGGGAACCGCAGGGCCTTGCCCGCGGCCCAGCCGCCGGCGGTGTCCGGCTTCCAGCCGCCCGTGCCGTCGGGCACCAGCCGCCACAGCTTCCCGCTGTTCTGCGCGGCCCACATCACGGACCCCTCCTGGAAGAGGCCGCTGAGGTCGCTGCCGAAGACGCCGGAGCCGTCCGCGGTCGTCACCGCGCTCCCGCCGGGCCAGGCGGTGGGGGTGGCGCCGTCCGGGCCGCAGGAGTTGGCGGCCCCGAGCGTCAGCGCGGCGGCCCGGACGAGAGCGCCGGTGCCGTCGGGGCAGCGCGACCAGGACGGGTCGGAGTGCTCGTCCCAGGCGACGCCGTCGACCAGGGTGGTGCCGTCGGCCAGGTAGAGCCGGGCCTGGTCGGCCGAGCCGAGCCCGAAGGAGGCGTGCACGTCGAAGACGGCGAACCCGCCGGGCGCCAGCGTCGTCCCGGACGCGATCCGGTACTGGCTGCTCTTGTTGTCGTCCCGGAGGATCCAGCCGGAGAGATCGACGCTCGCCGCGCCCTTGTTGTACAGCTCGATCGAGTCGTCGACGGATCCGGTGGTCACCACCTCGTTGATCCGGATGTCGTCGGCGGCCGCGGCGCGGGCGGGGGCGACCGCCGTCGCGCCGAGGGAGAGCGCCGCTGCGGCGACCGCGGCGAGGCACAGCCGCAGGCGCGGGGCGCCGGTCGGGCGGGGAGCGCGTGATCGGGGCACGTATTCCGTCCAGGGTTCGTTCTGACAGGCCGCCAGGACCCTTCCTGCCCCGGCCGAACGGCCGCGCGCGCCCGGGTGGTCCGGGGATGAACGGCGCGCGAACCGGGGGAGCGGCGGCCCCTACCGGGCGGGCGGGTCCTGGGTCTCCTCCAGGGCCGTCAGCCGCGCGGTGACGTCGTCGGCGAGGCGGCCGAGCAGCCGGCCGAGGTCGGCGCGGTCCTGTTCCGGCCAGTGCCCGATGGTCTCCGTGAACCAGCCGATCAGGGAACCGGCGTACCGGTCGACGGCCGCCGCGCCCTCGGGGGTGGGCTCGATCAGGCTGGCCCGCCGGTCCTGCGGGTCGCCCACCCGCCGGACCAGTCCGCGCCGTTCCAGCGCCTGGACCTGACGGGTGACGTGCGGGCCGACGACCTGCATCCGGTCGGCGATCTCGCCGATCCGCAGCGCGCGCCCGGCCGTGTGCAGCGTCAGGAGCACGCCGGTCGCGGGCCGGTCGAGGGTGAGTCCGGCGGCCTCGGCCGCCCGCTCGGCCAGCCTGCCCCGGGTGACGGCGTTGCTGAGCTGCGCCAGCCGGGGGAGCACGGCGAGCGCGGCGGGGTCGGGCGCGGACGGGGACGTAGGGCTCATCGCGTCTCCACTTGCATACCTAACTTAGGTATCTATATCGTCGTCGGTGTCGTCACGCCACCGGACCGGGTGGCGTCTGCGGTCAAACCACATGCCTAAGGTACGCATCTTCGATGCGGGCCGTCGGGAGGAATCCCCATGAACCACTCCGAGCAGCGCACCGTCCTCGTCTCCGGCGCGAGCATCGCCGGACCCGCCCTCGCCCACTGGCTCGACCACTACGGCTTCCGGGTCACCGTCGTCGAGAAGGCGTCCGCCGTCCGGGGCGGCGGGTACGCCGTCGACATCCGGGGCACCGCCCGCGACGCCGTCGACCGGATGGGGCTCCTCGACCGGCTGCGCGCCGCCCACGTCGACACCCGGCGGCTCACCTTCGTCGACACCGAGGGCGAGGTCATCGGCGTGGTACGCCCCGAGGACCTCACCGGCGGCGAGCAGGGCCAGGACCTGGAGGTACGGCGCGGCGACCTCGCGGACGCCCTCTACGGCGCCGTCCGCGACCGCGTCGAGTTCCTCTTCGACGACTCCATCGCCACCCTCCGCGACGACGGCGACCGGGTCGACGTCACCTTCGTCCACGCCGGGCCGCGCACCTTCGACCTGGTCATCGGCGCCGACGGACTGCACTCCCACACCCGCGGCCTGGTCCTCGGCCCCGAGGAGCCCTACCACCGCTACCTCGGCTACACCTTCGCGGGCTTCACCCTCCCCAACGACCTCGGCCTCTCCCACGAGGGCGTCACCTGGAACGCCCCCGGCCGGGCCGCCGTCCTCTACGCCCACGAACCGGCCGACCGGATGCACGGATTCCTCACCTTCGCCCGGGAGACCCCGCCCTTCGACGCCTTCCGCGACCCCGGCGCGCAGCGCGACCTCGTCGCGGCCACCTTCCCCGAGCGCACCTGGCACATCCCGCGGCTGGTCGACGCCCTGCGCTCGGCCGACGACCTCTTCTTCGACGTCGTCAGCCAGATCCACCTGCCGACCTGGTCGCGCGGGCGGGTCGCGCTGGCCGGGGACGCCGCGCACGCCACCTCGTTCCTCTCCGGCCAGGGCTCCAGCGTCTCCCTCGTCGGCGCCTACGTCCTGGCCGGGGAACTCGCCACGCACGCCGACCACACCGACGCGTTCGCCGCCTACGAGCGGATCATGCGCCCCTTCGCCGAACGCAACCAGGCCCTCGCGGGACCCGGCGGCACCTTCGTCGCCCCGCGCACCCGCGAGATGCTCGACGCCCGCAACCGGGTGCTGCGCGCGGGGGTCGGCGAGGGCGCGGAGCTGCCGGGCGACGAGGGACGCGCCGCCCACTCCGCCCTGCGCCTGCCGGAGTACCGGCCCGCCGGATGACCGGCGGGCGCCGGATCAGCGGTGCCTGACGCCCGCGCGGGCGAGCGAGGCGAGCGTCGGCCCGGTGACCGGCACGTCGCCGAGCGCCTCGTCCACGGCGGCCAGCACGTCGTCGGTGAGCCTGACCCCGGACGCGGCCGCGTTGGCGTGCACCTGCTCCGGGCGGGAGGCGCCGGTGATCGCCGACGCCACCTCGCCGCGCCGCAGCACCCAGGCCAGCGCCAGGGTGGGCAGGGTGAGACCGGCGCCCTCGGCGACCGGCACCAACCGCTGCACGGCCTCCAGGGCGTCGTCGTGGTAGACGATGTCCCGGGCCACGCCCATCGACTCGCTGGCGAACCTGCTGTCCTCGGGGACCGGCTCCCCGGGCCGGTACTTGCCGGTCAGGACGCCCTGCGCGAGCGGTGACCAGACGACCTGCCCGATGCCGTTGTCCGCGCAGAGACCGAAGACCTCCGCCTCGGGCGCCTGCCAGAGCATCGAGTACTGGGGCTGCGAGGAGACGAACAGCTCGGGCCCCGCGATCGCGATCGCCGCGCCGATCTGCTCCGGCGTCCACTCGCTGAAGCCCAGATACCGGGCCTTGCCCTGCTGGACCACCTTCTGCAGCGCCTCGACGGTGTCCTCGATCGGCACGTCGGGGTCGAAGCGGTGCGCCTGGTAGAGGTCGACGTGGTCGGTGCGCAGCCGGGTCAGGGAGGCGTCGATCTGCCGCGCGATCTGCGCGGGCGCCAGGCCCCGGTCGGCCGGGTCGTCGGACATCTGGCCCCAGACCTTGGTGGCCAGCACGTAGGAGTCGCGGGGGTGGGCGGAGAGGATCTCGCCCCAGGCGCTCTCGGCGGCGCCCCGGCCGTAGACGTTGGCGGTGTCGAAGAAGGTGATGCCCGCGTCGAAGGCGGCCTCGGTGCACGCGCGCGTGCGGTCGGCCTCGACACCGCCCGAGTAGGTCAGCCACGACCCGAGCGAGATCTCCGAGACCTCCAGGTCCGAGCTGCCGAGCTTGCGGTACCGCATGGTTGCTCCTGTCGTCGGGGGAGACCTGAGCCGTCCGGGCTCCTCGCGCATTCTCGCCGCCCCCGCCCAGGTCGGCCAGAGATCACCCCCTCCACCGGGGCGCCGCACGGCCGTCGCGCCGGTCCCGCGCAGGGGCGTGACCTGGGGCGGAGAGGCCCGGGGACGGGGCACTCCCCGGGATGTCGAGAATCCCTTGATCGTCGCGCCCGGGTGTCGGATATCCGCGTTCCGGCCACCGGTGGCTGGCTCCGGACGGGTCCGCGACGGAAGGTGTGGGGCGTCGGCGGCCCCCTGGCCCGCCGTCGTCCATGTCGCAAGGGAGAGTTCCGTGAATGCCACGACCACGCCGCACACGCCGCGGGAACGGCGGGCCGCCACGCTCGTCATGGCGTGCGTCGGCGTCTTCGTCGCCTACCTGCCGGTGACCACCGTCTCGGTGAGCCTGCCGGCCGTCCAGCGCGCCCTGAACGCCTCGACCGCCCAACTGTCCTGGGTCTCCGACGCGTTCGTCCTGCCCATGGCCGCGCTCATCCTCACCGCGGGCGTCTTCGGTGACGTGCACGGCCGCAAGAAGGTGTACCAGGCGGGCCTCGCGCTCAGCGGCCTCGGCGCCCTGGTCGCGCTGTCCGCGCACTCCGTCCAGGTCCTCTGGATCGGACAGGCCCTGGCCGGGATCGGCTCGGCCGCGCTGCTGCCCACCACCCTCGCCCTGATCAGCCACGCCGTCCCCGACCCGCGCGAGCGCGCCGCGTTCATCGGCCTGTGGGCCACCGCGCTCAGTGCCGCCCTCGCCCTGGGACCCGTCCTCGCCGGTCTCGTCCTCGAACACGCCTCCTGGCGCTGGATCTACCTGCCCACGGTGCCCGCCTCCCTGCTCGCCATGGCGTTCGCCGCCCGCCTGCTCACCGACTCCCGGGCCCCGGGCGGACGGCGCCTGGACTGGCCGGGGCAGATCACCGCCGCGCTCGCCATCACCGCGCTGGTCTACGGCATCATCGAGGGCGGCGCCGGGTCCTTCTCCGACGCCCTGGTGGTGACGGCGCTCACCGTCGCCGCGGTCTCCGCCGCCGCGTTCGTCCTCGCCGAGCGGCGCAGCGACGCCCCGATGCTCGACCTGACGCTGTTCCGCAGCCCGGCCTTCACCGCGACCACGCTCATCGCCATGATCAGCTTCCTCGGCATGATCGGCTTCTTCTTCGCACTGAGCCTCTACTTCGGGCTCGTCCAGCGCCTGTCCACCCTGGACGCCGCCTGGCGGCTGCTGATCGTGGCGGCCGTGCCGCTGCTGCTCGGCGCCCCCGTCGGCAGGCTCACCCACCGCGTCTCGCCGCGCCTGCTGATCCCCGGCGGCCTCCTCGCCGTCACGGCGGCCCTGCTCACGCTCACCGGCATCGACGCCACCACCTCGTACGCGGCCCTGTCCTGGCGGCTGGCGCTGCTCGGCCTCGGCATGGCCCTCGTCATCACCCCGATGACCGCCACCGCCGTCGGCGCGGTCCCCTTCCGGCAGGCGGGCATGGCTGCCGCGGGCAACAACGCCTTCCGGCAGGTCGGCGCCGCCCTCGGCCCCGCCGTGCTCGGCGCCCTGCTCTCCACCAGGGCCGTCGGTGCCCTGCCCGGCCACCTCACCGACGCGGGACTGGCCGCGCCGGTGGTCCGTCGGGTCACCGCGGTCGCGCAGGACGGCGGCATCGGCGCGGTGGGCGCGGTCGACCTCGGCGCGGACACGCCCCGGATGCTGGCCGCCCTCTCCGCGTCCTTCCTCGACGGCCTCCACCTCTGCCTGCTGGTCGCCGCGGCCCTCACCCTGCTCGCCGCCGCGGTCGGCGCCGTCCTGCTGCGCGCGCCCCGCGCCACGGCGGCGGGCCAGGACACCGGCCCCGGGCGGACCACCGGCCCGCGGAGCGCGGACGACGGCACCCCCGCGCCCGCGCGGGTCTGACCACCGGGCGGGTCGCCGTGACGGCCGGGCCGCGGACGCCCATGCCACCCCCACGACGACCCGCCCGCCGAACGGAACGGTCCCGCCCATGACGGAACCACCGCCGCCCCTGGACACCCTGGACCTGGAGCTGATCCAGGCGCTCCAGTTCGACGGCCGCGCCCCCTTCCGCCGGATCGGGGCGGTCCTCGGCGTCTCCGACCAGACGGTCGCCCGCCGCTACCGGAGGCTGCGGGACACCGCCGGACTGCGGATCGTCGGGGCGCTCGACGAGAGCAGGCTCGGGCGCACCACCTGGATCCTGCGCCTCGGCTGCACCCCCGACACCGCCGGTCAGCTCGCCACCGCGCTGGCCAGGCGCCCGGACACCGCCTACGTCGACCTCCTCGCGGGCGGCACCGAGGTCATGTGCGCCATGCGCCCCCGCAGCCGCCGCGAGCAGGACGAACTCCTCCTCGGACAGCTCCGGCGCACGCCCCGGGTGCTCTCCGTCGCCGCGCACTGCCTGCTGCACATGTTCTACGGCGGCCCGCTCGGCAGGCTCGACAAGATCCAGGCCCTGACAGCGGACCAGCAGGAGGCGCTGCGCCGGGCACCTGCGCCCGCCGACCCCGGGCCGGTCGTCCTCGACGCGCTCGACGAGGCGCTGCTCGCGCCGCTGCGCCGGGACGGACGCACCCCGCTCGGCGAACTGCGGGCGGCCACCGGGCAGTCGGAGTCCGCGGTCGGTCGGCGGCTGGAACGGCTGCGGGCCTCGGGGGTCCTCTACTTCGAGGCGCAGCACCGGCTGGCCTCGCTCGGGCAGGGCGTCGGCGCGATGCTCTGGCTGCGGGTCGCGCCCTCGGCGCTCGCCGACGTCGGCCGGGCCCTCGCCGCCCAGCGGGAGGTGCGGTTCGCCGCAGCCATCACGGGCCCGGCCGACCTCGTCGCGGCCGTCGGATGCGCCGACACCGAGGCGTTCTACCGGTACCTCAGCGGGACGGTGGGCGCGCTGCCCGGCGTCAGGACCGTCGAGACGGCCCTGACCCTGCGGACGGTCAAACAGCTCACCTGGGAGCCGGGCGGCTGACCCGGGCTCCCGGTCGCGGGATCAGGAGGCGACGTCCTTGTCGAGGTGGCGGCGCAGCTCCGTCACCGTCGCCGGGATCTCGCGCCGGAAGGCCGCCTGGTCGAGGCCGTCGTCGGCGACGACGGCGAGCAGCGCGCGGTTGCCGACGGCCGTCACGATCACGTGCCCGGTGCTGCACTGCGCGCTGATCTCGCGGAGCGTGCCGGTGGAGCCCTGGTCGGCGAGCCGGTTGCCGAGCGAGAGGGTGGCGGCCGCGACGGCGGCCATGGACTCGGCGTGGGTCTTGCTGACGTCACTGGTGACCACCAGCCCGTCCGAGGTGGCCAGGACGCTCTCGTTGACTCCCATCACCTTGTCCCGCAGAGAGACGAGGAGGTCGTTCACAGGGTCGCTCATGGCGTCCTCTTTCATGTCGAGCGCGTGCGGGAGGGAGGGGTACTCGGGTGCGGTCGCGGCACGCCAGGACGCGGCGGTGCCGCGCGGCCGGGACCGGATCGGGGCGCCGGCACCCGCACGCCACGACGGCGTGCCGAGGCCGGGGCGCTGGACATGTCAGGGTGTTTCGCTCGGAGTGCCGGTCGGAGCCGGGGTGTTGCGGCCGGGGAGTCTGCGCGGCAGCGGTACCGCGGCGGGCGGCGCGGGCACCGGCGCCGACGGGGTACGGGTCGCCGTGCTCGGACGCTGCGGCGCGACCGGCGCGCTCGACTGGACGAGCCCGAGCGCCAGCAGCCGCCGCAGGTCGAGCATGACGGCGAAC
Source organism: Streptomyces sp. SolWspMP-5a-2 (assembly GCF_900091845.1). GTDB lineage: Bacteria > Actinomycetota > Actinomycetes > Streptomycetales > Streptomycetaceae > Streptomyces > Streptomyces doudnae. The sequence goes on along the minus strand of NZ_FMCI01000190.1, from coordinate 1,771 downwards.
AGGCCGCGGCCGAGCGCGAAGGCGATGTCCCTGGGGGTCCTGCGCCCGTCGGTGTTGGTCAGCACGTCCTGCAACCGCGCGGGCAACGCGCCCACGGCGCCGGGGAGTTGTGCGGGCGCCGCCAGTTGCATCCGGGTCCTGGCGAACTCGGCGACCGATCCGGGCCGGTCCGCCAGCAGTTCGGTGCGCCGGGAGATCTCCGCGACCAGCCGCTCGGGGGTGATGCCCGGGTTGCGGTACAGCACGGGGACGGGGTCGGTGACCTCCCAGCCGTCGGGACGGCTGAGCGAGAGCGCGAAGGCCGCGTCGAACAGCGCGCTGAGGCTGATGATCTCCAACTCGCCGCCGCCGACCAGCTCCTGGGCGACGAGTTCCTCGGCCAGCCGGTCGTGGGTGGTGTCCGCCGCGCAGACCGCCGACCAGGCCTCCTCGGTGATCCGCCCGGACTTCAGCAGCAGGCTCTCGACGTTGGGCGCCGCGGGTGTCTCCATCGCCACGACGAGGCCGTCGCGGAGGTGGAGGGTGCCGCCGGGGGAACCGGTCAGCCGCACGGTGCGGGACTGCTTGCGCGACCGCAACTCCGCGAGCAGCGCGGGGATGTTGCGGGAGCCGGTGCCCGGCTCGGTGCTCTCGTCGATCATCGCAGCAGGTCGTCCGCGTGCCGGGCCAGGTCGCGGAGCGCCCAGGTGATGTTGGTGCGGTTCCGGTCGACGGTCGCGCACAGCAGCAGCGGGTCGCCGGTGCGCGACACCTGGAGCGTCACCAGGTGCCGGGTCGCGGTGGTCACGATCACGCTCTCCAGATCGCCCTCGGCGCCTGCCTGGTGCAGACGGGTGCGGGCGATGTCGGCGATCTCGCAGGCGTCCTGGCTGCCGCTGACGTCGCCGAGTTCTCCGTAGGAGAGGCCGGTCACCGCGTCCAGGAGGGCCGCTCCGCCGATGCCCTGTGTCTTGAGGGCGTCCCCGAGCGCCACATCGAGCGATGACACCACTTCCCCCTTCGGTCGCTCCGTCTGCACAGTACTTTATTTGCCAACTATTGCAACACTGGCCAAAGATGGCATTGTCTGAACGCGCGCGGCACATAAAGAGACCGTTCTTGCGCCACGACTGCTCGTCTTGAGGGTCGTCAAGGAATCGAGGGCACCACCGTGAACATTGAGACCACGCTCAAGGAAGCCATGGCCATCGAAGGGGCCGTCGGCGTGGCCCTGGTCGACTACGAGAGCGGCATGTCACTGGGCACGCTCGGCGGCGGCCCCCACCTCGACCTGGAGGTCGCGGCGGCGGGCAACACGGAGGTGCTGCGGGCCAAGCAGCGCACCCTGAAGTCCATCGACATGGACGACGAGATCGAGGACATCCTCATCACCCTCGGCCACCAGTACCACCTGATCCGGCCACTCGTGAGCACCAGCGGTTCGCTCTTCCTCTACCTGGCGCTCGACCGCACCCGCAGCAACCTGGCCCTCGCCCGCCACAGCCTCAAGCGCCTGGAGGCCGGTCTGGAGGTCTGACCTCCACGCCTCCCGCAGCGGGACACGCGCGATCCGGGACGGCACCTTCCAGGCCGTCCGTCCCGGAAGGTGCCGCACGGCTCTGGCCCGGGTGCTCCGCCCGCCGGTATACAAAGCCAGTCGAACCGGCAGCCGCGCACGCACCCGGGAGGTCCTCCATGAGCCCAGTCCCGCACCCCACCCCGTCGGCGCGGGGCCGGCGCCGCGCCAGGGCGGCCGCCGCGGCCGCCGCCTGCGCCCTGGTCCTGGGGCTCG
>NZ_FMCI01000053.1 GCF_900091845.1 Streptomyces sp. SolWspMP-5a-2 | reverse complement strand
GCCGCCCCGCCGTCCGCACCGGCGGCCTCCTCGGGGGTGACGTCCGCCGCGTCAGGCTCCTCCGGGACGGCACCGGAGGCCGCGACGCCGTCGGCCGCCCGGGAGGCACCGGGCCCGGCGGCGGGAGACGCGGGGGAGGGGCCAGGGGCGGGACCGCGATCGGCACCGGAGGGCGCGGCCTCGACGGCGGGGTCCGCGGTGTCCGAGAGGTCTGCGGGGGCCGGGGGTTCCGCAGCGGCGGTCCCGTTCTCGACGGGCGCCGAGGCGCCGGTGCCGGGGCCGTCGGACTCCGGGGTGCCGCCGCCGGTGCCGGGGCGCTCGGTCCCCGAGGGGCCCTCGCCGGTGGCGCTGTCGGTGTCCTCCGGCGCGGGGCGGGTGGTGCCGGGCTCCGTCCCGGCGCGGTCGGGCCGTCCGGACTCCGGGCCCGGCGCGGGGGTCCGGTCCGTACCGGCCTCCGGCCGCCGCTCGGGGCCGGTCTCGTCGTCGTGGTCGGGTCGGTCGGTGTTCACCGCATCGCTCCTTCGGCTGCGCCACTGTCCTCCGACCCTGACCTGGCCCTGACAAGGGCGGCGGTCGCGGGGTCGTATCCCGCATCCTCTTTACGAGGGACGGCGATGGGACGCGCCAGGGGAGCGCACGGTTCCCCGAAAACGCGCCCTCGTGCGAAGGAAGCGCCCGCACGAGGAACGCGCCCTCCCGGAGGAGGGCGCGTTCGGCCGGACGGGGGAGCGCGGGACTCAGTCGCCGTAGTCCGACATGGAGTCCAGGAGGCGGGCCGAACCCGCCGGCACCTCCACCCCGCCGATCAGCGCGGGGGAGACCGGCCGGGTCGCGGTCCTGGCCGGGGCCGTCCAGTCCGCCGCCATCCGGGCGCAGTCGCCGCGCAGGGAGGCGAGACCGCCCTCCAGGTCCGCCGGGGACGGTGCGTGGAACTTGAGGTTCGTCATAGCGGAACCGTAGGCACGGACCCGGCTGCGGAGAAAGATCTACTATCGGGTAGTTTTCGCCGCTTCAACGGGCGGGACCCACCGGGTAGCGTGAACTGTCCTTCCACCTCCCCCAGGAGAGTCCACGCCGTGCGCATCGCAGTCACCGGCTCCATCGCCACCGACCACCTCATGACCTTCCCCGGCCGCTTCGCCGACCAGTTGGTCGCGGACCAGCTGCACACGGTCTCGCTCTCGTTCCTGGTCGACAACCTGGACGTGCGCAGGGGCGGCGTCGGCGCGAACATCGCCTTCGGGATGGGCCAGCTCGGCGCCACCCCGCTGCTGGTCGGCGCCGCCGGCTTCGACTTCGACGAGTACCGCGCCTGGCTGGAGCGGCACGGCGTCGACACCGACTCCGTGCGCATCTCCGAGACCCTGCACACGGCCCGCTTCGTGTGCACCACGGACGCCTCCCACAACCAGATCGGCTCCTTCTACACCGGCGCGATGAGCGAGGCCCGCCTCATCGAGCTGAAGACCGTCGCGGACCGCGTCGGCGGCCTCGACCTGGTCCTGATCGGCGCCGACGACCCGGAGGCGATGCTCCGCCACACGGAGGAGTGCCGCTCCCGCTCCATCCCGTTCGCCGCCGACTTCTCCCAGCAGATCGCCCGGATGGACGGCGAGGAGATCCGCATCCTGCTCGACGGCGCCACGTACCTGTTCTCCAACGAGTACGAGAAGGGCCTCATCGAGTCCAAGACCGGCTGGAGCGACGCGGAGATCCTCGGCAAGGTCGGCCACCGCGTCACCACCCTCGGCTCGCGCGGCGTCCGGATCGAGCGGGTCGGGGAGGACCCGATCGAGGTCGGCTGCGCCGAGGAGGAGCGCAAGGCCGACCCCACCGGCGTCGGCGACGCCTTCCGCGCCGGTTTCCTCTCCGGGCTCGCCTGGGGCGTCTCCCTGGAGCGGGCCGCGCAGGTCGGCTGCATGCTGGCGACCCTCGTCATCGAGACCGTCGGCACCCAGGAGTACCAGCTCCGCCGCGCCAACTTCATGGACCGCTTCACCAAGGCGTACGGCCACGAGGCCGCCACCGAGGTACGGGCGCACCTCGGCTAGGACGCGGTGCGCCCGCGGCGCCCTCCGCCCGCGGGGCGAGACCTCCGCGGCACGCCCCGCACGCCGTCAGGAGACCCGGCGGACCAGATAGGCCGAACCCCGGTCCGCCGGCTCCTCGCCCAGGTAGCGCTGCCCGCGCATCTCGCACCAGGCCGGGATGTCCAGGCGGGCCGCCTCGTCGTCGGCCAGGACCCGGACCGTGCCGCCGACCGGCACCTGCCCGATCACCCTGGCCAGCTCGATGACCGGGATCGGGCAGCGCCGGCCGACCGCGTCCACCACCCGCTCACCGGCGCCGGGACCGGACGGCGCGCCGCCGGGCTCCCCGGCCGCCGCCCGGCGCGATCCGCTGCAGAACTGTCCCGGGTGCGAACGCGCGTTCCGGGCCCCCGGTCCCGGGCGGTGCCGGGGGTGCCGGGCGGGCGGTATGGCCGCCTAGCAGGTGTTTCGCGGGAGTTCGCGGGCGCGTGCCTCACAGTTCCCGCACCGTCCCGCACCGTCCTGACCCCTCAACCCACCGTCCCCGTTCGATTACAGTGCTGAGCTGTCGTACGTGCGGGCGGGTCCGTTGGGGAGGTCTTGGTGGGTGCGACAGCCGGCGCCGTCTGGGGCCGCAGCGAACAGCAGGACTTCCGCAGCCGGGTGCGCGGCACACTGCTCGGTTCCGCCGTCGGCGACGCGCTCGGCGCCCCCGTCGACGGGCTCACCCTCGACGAGATCCGGGCCGCGTACGGCGCCGACGGCCTCGTCGACCTCGGCCCCGGGTTCGGCAGACGCGGCGCCGTCACCCACCTCACGCAGCTCGCCCTCTTCACCGTCGACGGGCTGATCCGCGCCCAGGTCCGCCGGGACATCGGCGCCTGGCATCCGCCGACCGATCTGCACCGCGCATATCTGCGCTGGGCCGCCACCCAGCGCGACTGGGGCCCCGACGAGCGCCGCAAGGAGGACGGCTGGCTGGCCCGCGAGGAGTGGCTGTACGCCCGCCGCGAGCCGACCAGGGCGCTGCTGATGGGGTTCGGCGACGACCGGATGGGCACCCTGGAGTCCCCGAAGAACCCGAACGAGCCGGGCCCGGAGGCCACCGCGCGCTCGGCGCCGTTCGGGCTGCTGGTCGGCTGGGAGCCGCAACTGGTCGTGCAGCTCGCGGTGGAGTGCGCCGCGCAGACCCACGGCCACCCGACCGGGTTCCTCGCGGCGGGCGCGTACGCCGTCGTCGTGCACGCGCTGGCGCGCGGCGAGGGCCTCGACGGCGCCGTGCAGCGCGCCCTCGCGCTGCTGTCCGCGCGCCCCGGCCACCAGATCGTCTCCGACGGGCTCCAGCACGCGCTGGGCGCCGTCCGGCAGGGCATGCCGTCCCCGGGCCGGGTGGAGGAACTCGTCGGCGACGGCACCGCCGACGGGGTCCTCGCGGCCGCCGTCTACTGCGCGCTCGTCGGGGCGGACGTCCGGCACGGGCTGATCCTCGCCGTGAACCAGGGCGGGCCGTCCGCGGCCACCGCCGCCCTCACCGGCGGGCTGCTGGGCGCCCTGCACGGCGAGACGGCCCTCCCCCCGGCCTGGCTGGCCGAGCTGGAGGGCCGTCCCACGGTGCTGGAACTCTCCGACGACTTCGCCATGGAGATGACCCAGGGGCCCGCCCTGCACGGACCCGCGGGCGCCTCCCCCGGCTGGCTGGCCCGCTACCCCAGGGGCCGGTAGCCGAGAGGCGAGAGACAGGAGGCGGGAGGCGGGAGGCGGGAGGCGGGAGCCGCGCGGCGGTCGCCGGGACGGCGGGTGCCGGGTGCGGGCGGCGGGCTCAGTCCGTGGGCCGGGTGCCGATCCTCCCGTCGGCCGGGCCGCCCTGCGCGGGCACCGGGACCGCCGCCGCGTCGCCGTCCGTGTTGACGCGCTCGATGATCGCCAGCCGCTCCGGGGTGTCCTCCGGCTTCAGGAAGCCGACGAGCACGTAGAGGACCAGGGAGACGGCCAGCGGGATCGACACCTGGTACTCCAGCGGGACCCCGCCGTCCACGCTCCAGTTGATCGGGTAGTTCACCAGCCAGAACGCGAGCAGGCCGAGGGACCAGCTGGTGAGTGCCGCGGTCGGGCCGGAGCGGCGGAACGGGCGCAGCAGGCCGAGCATCATCGGGATGGCGATCGGGCCCATCAGACCGGCGACCCACTTGATGACGACGGTGATGATGTCCTTGAACGCGGGGGAGTTGACCTGCGTCGCCACCGCCATCGACAGACCGAGGAAGACGACGGTGGTGACCCGGGCCGCGATCAGGCCCGACCGCGCGTTCCAGCCCCGGGCCTGCCGGGACAGCACCGGCGCCACGTCCCGGGTGAAGACGGCGGCGATCGCGTTGGCGTCGGAGGAGCACATGGCCATGGTGTGCGAGAAGAAGCCGACGATGACCAGGCCCAACAGGCCGTGCGGCAGGAGCTGTTCGGTCATCAGGGCGTAGGAGTCGGAGCCGTCCGGCTTCTTGGCGTTCACCAGCAGCGGCGACATCCACATCGGGAAGAACAGCACGACCGGCCAGACCAGCCAGAGGATCGCCGAGAGCCGCGCGGAGCGCTCGGCCTCGCGGGGGCTGCCCGTCGCCATGTAGCGCTGCGCCTGGTTGAGCATGCCGCCGTTGTACTCGAACAGCTTGATGAACAGGAACGCGAGCAGGAACACCGTCCCGTACGGGCCGACCAGCGGCTTGCCGTGGCCGTGCAGGGCGGGTTCGTCCCAGGCGCCGAGGAACCCGATGCCCTTGTCGTTCAGCTTCATCACGACGGCGACGAACATGGCGATCCCGGCGAGCAACTGGATGGCGAACTGGCCGAGTTCGGTCAGCGCGTCCGCCCACAGGCCGCCGATCGTGCAGTAGACGGCGGTGATCGCGCCGGTGATGAGGATGCCCTGGTTGAGGGAGATGCCGGTGAAGACCGACAACAGGGTGGCGATCGCGGCCCACTTGGCGCCCACGTCGACGATCTTCAGCAGCATCCCGCTCCAGGCGAGCGCCTGTTGGGTGCCGAGGTTGTAGCGGTTCTTCAGGTACTCCAGCGGGGAGGCCACCTGGAGCCGGGAGCGGAGCCGGTTGATGCGCGGCGCGAACAGCCGCGACCCGATGGCGATGCCCAGCGCGATCGGGAAGGACCAGGTGACGAAGGAGGTGACGCCGTAGGTGTAGGCGATGCCGGCGTACCCGGTGAACATCACCGCGCTGTAGCCCGACATGTGGTGGGAGATGCCGGACAGCCACCAGGGCATCTTGCCACCGGCGGTGAAGAAGTCGCTGACGTCGTCGACCCGCTTGTGGGACCAGACACCGATCGCGATCATCACGCCGAAGTAGCCGATGAGCACAGCCCAGTCGAGACTGTTCATGGGTCCCCTTCCAGGTTCAGCCGCCGGTTCGGGCATGTGAACTCTGGGTGGGGTGACGTGCTCACGGCAAGCAAGGGGAAGGTCAAGAGACCGTAAAAATGTTCCGGACGATGGCCGGTGTTCATGGGTGTGAATGGCGGGCGGTGTCCCGCGCCACCGCCCCTACCGCATCAGCTCACCCGCGTTGACCAGCAGCGACTGACCGGTGATCGCCCGCGCCCGGTCCGACGCCAGGAACACCGCCGCGTCCGCCACGTCCCCGTCCGTCGCCAGCTCGGGCAGCGCCATCCGCGCGCTCAGCCGACCGAGCACCTCCTCTTCCGGTACCCGTTCCGTCGCCGCGGTGAACTGGACGTACGCCCGCACCGGCGGCCCCCACATCCAGCCGGGCAGCACCGTGTTGACCCGGATCCGCAGCGGGCCCAACTCCCGTGCCAGCGAGTACATCGCGCTCGTCAGCGCCCCCTTGGAGGCCGCGTACGCCGCCTGCCGCACCTGTGAGGGCGCCGCGACCGACGACTGCGTCCCGATGAACACCACCGACCCGCCGCCCGCCGCCCGCATCCCCGGCAGGCACGCCCGCGCGATCCGCAGCGACCCCAGCAGGTTCACGTCGAGCACCGACGCCCAGGTGGCGAAATCCGCGTCCTCCAGACCGCCGAAGTAGCTGTCCCAGGCCGCCACCTGGACCACCGCGTCGATCCGCCCGAACCGCTCGACCGCGAGCGCGGCCAGCGCCCCGCACTGCGCCTCGTCGGTGATGTCGGTCGACCGGTACGCCGTGTGCGCGCCCTCGGGGTCGATGTCCGCGGCGCCCTTGGCCAGTTGCTCCTCGGTGCGCGCCCCGAGCACCGCGTTCCCGCCGTCGCGCACCACGGCCGCGGCGACCTGGTGCCCGAGCCCCGCGCCGACCCCGGTCACCACGACCGTCTTGCCCGTGAGCAGCGACATCGAAAACCCCCTCGGATCGGGCGCCCTTCGGCCCTGGCCATCTAACTGACGGGGCGTCAGAGTATGGGCGACCGTGAGAAAGGGGAACCGCATGAGCGAGGACACCCGCAGCGAGACCTACGGCGAACTGGCCGCCGTCGGACCGTACGGAGTGCGTCCGGGGCACGCCCTGATCACCATGGTCGAGCCCCACCCGGGCCACGAGTACGCGTACAACCGCTGGTACGAGGACGACCACTACTACGCGGGCGCCATGGCGATGCCCTGGATGTACGCCGGACGCCGCTGGGTGGCCACCCGGGACCTGCAACTCCTGCGCTACCCCGAGAAGTCGGCGATCGCCCAGCCGGTCACGGCGGGCTGCTACCTCTCCACCTACTGGATCACCGAGGGCCGTCACGCCGACCACATGAAGTGGACGGTCGCGATCAACCGCCGCCTCAACCGGGACGCCCGCGTCCACCAGGAGCGCACCCACGTCTTCACCGCGTTCCAGGACCGCGAGGCGACCGTCTACCGGGACGGCGCGGCGGGCCCCCGCGACCTGCACGCCCTCGACCACCCCTACGCGGGCCTGGTCCTGGAGGTGATCGACGCCGAGACCCCGGAGAAACGCGTCGAGTTGCTGGAGTGGCTGCGCTCACGCGGCCTGCCGAGGCGGCTCGCGGGCTCACCGGCGGCCCTGGTGACCGTCTTCCGGCCCACCCCGCTGCCCGGCGACCGCATGACGTACGTGAAGCAGGTGGAGGGCGTCGACACCCGCCTGACCCTGCTCTGGTTCCTGGAGCGCGACCCCCGCGAGTGCTGGGAGTCCCACTTCACCGGCCTGGACGCGCAGATCGCCGAAACCGGCCTGGGACGCGTGGAGTTGGTGGCCCCGTTCATCCCGACCGTGCCCGGCACGGACCGGTACGTCGACCGCCTGCGCTGACCTCGGCGGGGCCCGGCCCGGACCGCTACCCCGGCCGGTGACGTCCGCCGCGCGGGCCGATCACCGCCCACACGGTCTTCCCGGAGGGAGGGTAGGACTCCGTACCCCAGTCGTCGGCCAGCGCCGCCACGATGAGCAGTCCTCGGCCCGATTCGGCCTCCTCCGCCGCCGCCTCGGCCGGGACGGTCGGGAGCAGATCGGCGCGGGCGTCGGTGACCGCGATGTGCAGGCGGTCGGCCGTCCGGTCGAAGGTGAGCGTGAGGCGGAAGTCGCGCCCCTGGACCCGGCCGTGCAACGCGGCGTTGGCGGCGAGTTCGGCGACGACCTGCTCCGCGTGCTCGGTGACGCCCGCCGGCGCCTCCCAGGCGCGGCAGCGCTCCGTGGTGAGCAGCCGGGCCAGGCGCGCTCCTCGGCGGGTGGACGACAGCAGTTGCGTGAAGGTCCGCGTGGCGGCGGGGACCTGGGGGGTGGTTGCGCTCATGCGGACCACGGTGACGGGCGCGCGGGGGCGCGTTCCAGCGACGAGGCCGTACGCAGGGTGACCGTACGGAGATGTCCCGCTCCGGTACGGGCCCCGGGCTACCGGACCCCGCACGGGTCGCCGCGCGCGGGCCGGGACGTCAACGTGAGGACGCGGTCAGTGGACGAAGGGTCACCCGTCCCGTCACGCTGGGTGAGTAGGTCGTCGGGAACGGCGCGCGTACGTACCTGGAGGTGGCCGCGTATGGCGAACGGTGTCGGTGCGAGTGACGGCGTCGACGACGTGACGGGCTGCGAGACGGATCGGGAGCCCGACCCCTCCGACAGCCTGCGGACCTTCGGCGCCGTCGTCCAGGCGCTCCGGGAGCACGCGGGGCTGAGCCGGGCGGAGTTCGGGGAGCTGGTGCGTTTCTCCAAGCACACCGTGGAGTCGGTGGAGTTGGGGCGCAGGATGCCGGACGAGTCCTTCGTGCGGCGGGCCGAGGAGGCGACGGGGTCTACGGGGGCCCTGCGGAGGGCCTCCCGGCATCTGACCCGGGGCGAGGCCGGGTTGGCGGCCTGGTTCCGGCGCTGGGCCCGCCTGGAGCAGGTCGCGGTGAGCCTCTGCACGTACGAATGCAGGCTGGTACCGGGGTTGTTGCAGTCGGAGGGGTACATGCGCGCTCTCTGTGAGAACGACATCCCCCCTCTGTCGGACGACGTGCTGGAGGCGACGGTCCAGGCGCGTCTGGACCGGCAGAGGCTTCTGGTGGAACGTCCGAACACGACCTTCGACTTCATCGTCGAAGAGGCGGTGTTCATTCGTCGCCTGGGCGGCGTCGACGTGACTCGGGATCTCGTCGACCACGTCCTGGGGGTCGTCGCGCCGAGGAACGTCACGCTTCAGATCATGCCTGCGAACGCTGAGCATCACGCCTGCATGGCGGGGTCGATCCAACTGCTGGAGACCTCTGACGGCAGTTGGCGCGGGTACTCCGAAGGGCAGGAGAACGGCCGCTTGATCACTGACCCGAAACAGGTCAGCCGACTGCATATGCGCTATGCGAGACTGCGCTCGCAGGCCCTCTCTCCGAAGGACTCCGTGGGCCTCCTGGAGCGGACGCGAGGAGCGCTATGAGCACGTCCGGGCTCGATTGGTTCAAGTCCAGTTACAGCAGTGCGCAGGGCGACAGTTGCGTTGAGGTCGCCGTGGTCTCCGAACGAACCGTCCGCGTGCGGGACTCCAAGGACGTGTCCCGACCGTCCCTCGCCGTGGGGCGGGACCGGTGGGCGGAGTTCACGGCGTTCGTCGCCGGGGGCTGACCGCTGCCCGCAGCCGGGCCGGAGCGTCGCGCACGTTGCTCGCCCTCCGCGAGGGGCCCCCGGGGCACAGGCCGAGCCCCCTCGGCAAGGACGGCGGGCTGGTCGAGAGGGCTCGTGCTGTGCTGTGTGTGAAGTTGTGCTCGTGGAGTACGGCCGGGAAGCGTGAAGCGCCGTCTTCCTAGCCCTTGACGGAGGCGACGAACGTGTTCCACGCGTCCGCGGGGAAGGCCAGCGTCGGCCCGTCGGTCACCTTCGAGTCGCGCACGGCCATCGCCGCGACGAGCGGGGACTTGATCTCGACGCACGCGCCGTTGCCGGTGGAGTACGACGACTTGGTCCACGTGTCCGTGGCGCCCTGACGAATTGCCATTTTTGCTCCGGATTGCCAGTTGGTGAGTTGCTTGTCACCGGGCGCCGGGTCCGAGACGAAACCGACACCGCGGTTTACGCCAACCTCCGTGCTCGCTGGCGTGATTCGAAGCTACTAGCACTCCCTGGTCTACGAAGAGACTATTCACTCGACCGGATGGCATATTCCAAGCGGGTCTTCCGGTCCGGCCCCGGGAAGGTGTACTGTGCCCGACCTTCCCGGCGACCGGGGGTCCCTCACCGCGTGTACGTCTTCGCGACGTCCGCGATGTACTGCCGCGACTGGTCCGGGTTGAGCGCCTGCGCCCTCAAGTGCTCGTACATCACGCTGTACTTCTGGACGTCGTTCGCCTTCTCCAGGTACAGGTCGCTGGTGACGCCCTCGATGTAGACGACGTTGGAGTCCGCCGCGTCCGGGAACTCCAGGATCGCGTACTGGCCGTTGAGCCCCGGGTGCGCGCCCATGTCGAACGGGATCACCTGCACCGTCACGTGCGGCAGCTGCGAGTGCTCGACGAGCAGGTCCAACTGGGCCCGCATCAGCGCCCCGTTGCCCACCTTGCGGTGCAGCGCCGCCTCGTCCATCACCGTCCACAGCCGCAGCGGGTTCTCCGGCGAGGTGATCCGCTCCTGCCGGCGCATCCGCACCTGGACCCGCTTCTCCACGTCGACCGGCGCCGTCTCCGGCAGCGCACCCGCGATCAGCGCCTCGGCGTACTCCCGCGTCTGCAGCAGCCCCGGCACCACCTGCGGGTCGTACACCCGCAGACTCGCCGCGTCCGTCTCCAGACCGATGTAGACGCTGTACGGGATGTCGCCGAACGAGTGCCACCAGCCCTGCTGGCGCGAGTCCTTGGCCATCTGCATCAGCGAGTCGACTATCCGGTGGTCCTCCACCTCGTAGACCCCGCACAGATCGCGCACGTCGCGCTGGCTGATACTGCGCCTGCCGTTCTCCAGCCTGCTGATCTTCGACTGCGAGACCAGCAGGCGCTCGGCGACCTCTTCCGCCGTCATGCCCTTGATCTCGCGCAGCCGACGAAGTTCCTGCCCCAGCCTCCGTCGCCGGACGGTGGGATTGACATTGGACGCCACGAGACGTGCACCTCCGGCTACGTGCCACATACCTGCCACTTTGCGTATCTGCTGTTGAGCAGACTGCCACCAAGGTGCTCACTACCGCTGGGAAACGGTTGATATCCGCCGCGTACACGCCAGTTCAGGGCACCGGGTGACCATCCGGCGGACGGACCGGACCATGACGACCCGTACCGTCACGGCCGAATCCGGACACCGGGAGCGCCCATGCGGCCGCGCGGGTCGGCGGGACCTCCCGCGGGCCGCCCTCGTGGACGGCCTGCGTGCGATCCCGCCGCCCGCGCGGACCGGCGGCTCCCGAACCGGATCATGGGGACTCGGGTACGGCGTATGGAACTGTGTGACGGGTCCCGCTGTCGGACGCCGTGGAACTCTGGCTTCAGTGCGCCACGACGCGCGCCATCGAACCCCGGCGCGGCTGCATCGGGACACCGCGGGCGGGCTCCGGCGCGGACGGCCTGGTCGGCCCGGCCGGTGCCGGGTTGCGACGTGGCTGTGCCACCGCGCCGTTCTGGACGTCCATCACGGCGTGCGCCACGAGACCGCCCATCGGGTCGTGCCTGATCAGATCCCGCAGCCGGGAGCGCGAGGAGCGACCCTCGTTGCCCGGATACAGGTGCTTGCCGAGACCGACCGCGTGTGCCAGGGCGGCGAGCGCCGCGGTCCGCGGGTCCGGCGGGACGCCGGTGCGGATCGCGGAATCCAGCCGGGACTTGATCTCCCGGCTGATGGCGGTGTCCGTCGCCTGGTAGCGAGTCGTCGGCAGCACTCCGCACATCTGACCCGGCACGGCGGCAACCATGCCGCACCGTTCCAGATGCGAGAGGTACGTCTGGCGCAGCCCCAGTCGGGGCCCGCCGATCCAGTGGACCGCCCGCACCGGAGCGCCGCGCCTTCGCAGCAGCTCCAACGCGCAGTCCAGAGTCGGATCTCCGGTCGGCCGTGGTGCCACCACGGCGATACGATCCCCGTCTGGGGCTATCCGTCCGGCCAGCGCCAGCTCCACTAGCTGCGCCCCGGCCAGGCCGAGGTCGAGCGACTGCGGCTGTGCGGTGGTACCCGTGGCCGGGTCCAACGCCAGCAGAAGAAGCTCTTCCGGAATTGTTCTGCGGCTCCTGCCCATCCATGCCTCCCCGCGTGGATGACAGACAGGGTGACCCCTCTCACATTGGTCTGTCGAGGGTGCGTGACCTGTTTGTAAGGGAACCGGTAGGTATGTCGTTCTCGTCTACCACGTCGGTCAGGTCCACACACAGGACACTGGTACATGGTTCGGACAGCGCGCTGGAGCGCGGTCGCGGGCGGCGGTTCACTGTTCGGTAGACCGCACGGACGTCGTGCGGCATGAGGAGGCATCGGTGGCGGGCGAGTCCCCCGACAGGTCGAAGCAGCGCGAGTCGTCGGCAGAACCGACGTCGGGGAGCGAGGGTTCGGTTCCCGGATCCAGGAACGAGGACGGCGGTTCACGGGATCCGCGCGTCGGCATGACGAGGGAACCGGGATCCGGGACCGCCCGCACGGGCGGGGTGGACACGGCGACGCGGGTCCTGTCGGTCCGCGACCCGGAGACGGACGTCTCCGGCGACGAGCGGCCGGACGGGCCCGGCGCGCCGGGCGCCGACGGCGTCCCGGACGCCGTCTCCGCCGCCTGGGTGCGCCGCGGCGGCG
>NZ_FMCI01000054.1 GCF_900091845.1 Streptomyces sp. SolWspMP-5a-2 | reverse complement strand
ACCGCGCGGCCCGCGGCGAGGGCCCGGCGCGGACGCCTGGCCGGGCGTACCGCGGTGCGCGCCGAGAACGTCCAGGTCAGCCGGGTCGACACGGTCAGCCGTCCGGCCCGTGCGGTCAGGCGGCCCATGGCAGGGTCCGTCCGTCGCGAGCGTGGATCATGCGCCCGCCTCCCTCTCCTGAGACAGCCTTCCTTCCGAGGCTCCTCCGGGGCGGGGCGACCGGCAAACGCGGGCCCGGCGCTCCGCCTGACGAGTGAGCGGCGGGCGGTGCCCGTGACCGGCGGGCGCGGTGCGCCGTTGCTGAAGTCATGATCTCAACACGTCGTATCGTCGCCGCCGTTGGCCTCGCCGCCGGGCTCACCGCGCTCGCCGCTCCGCTCGCGAACGCCGCCGAGCCGGTCGCCAAGGACTCCGGCAAGATCAACCCGATCGCGATGCTGGACTCGCTCACCACCAGCGAGATCCCCGCCGAGCACCAGGGCGCGCTGCCCCGGCCGTCGGCCCAGCTCCAGCAGCTCAACGGGCTGAACGACCTGAGCCAGCTCCACCAGATCACCGACATGGCCGCTCCGGTCACCGGCCTGGTCGGGGCCTTCGAGTAGCCACGGACCCGCACCCACCCGAGGGCCGCCCGGTGAACCACCGGGCGGCCCTTGACATTGCCGGAACCCGATCGCAGCATTCCCGCAACGAACGTGAATCAAGTTTCACCCTGCGAACAGGAAGGGTTCCTGTCATGCCCGTCACCCGCGACCTGTTCATCGGCGGCAAGGACGTGCCCGCCGCCTCCGGCCGCACCACCGACGACATCGACCCGTACACCGGCGCGGTGTACGCGACGGTCGCCGCCGCCGGACCCGACGACGTGCGCCGCGCGGTCGACGCCGCCGACGCGGCCTTCGACGCCTGGGCCGCCCTCGACCCCTTCGCCCGCCGCGCGATCTTCCTGCGCGCCGCCGACCTGCTGGACGCGCGCGGCGACCGGGTCGCGGCGCTGATGGCGCGGGAGACCGGCGCGACCCGGCCCTGGGCGCACTTCAACGTGGCGCTCGGCGCGAACATCCTGCGCGAGGCCGCCGCCGCGATCACCACCCCGCGCGGCGAGGTGCTCAGCGCGCAGGAACCCGGCGCCCTCGGCCTCGCCGTGCGCGAACCCCTCGGCGTGGTCGCCGCGTTCGCCCCCTGGAACGCCCCGGTGATCCTCGGCGTCCGCGCCGTCGCCGCCCCGCTCGCCGCGGGCAACACCGTCGTCGTGAAGGCCGGCGAGGACGCGCCGCTCGCCTGCGGACTGCTCGTCGCCGACGTGCTGCGCGAGGCGGGGCTGCCCGACGGCGTGCTCAACGTGATCACCAACGCCCCCGCCGACGCGGCCGAGATCGCCACCGCGCTGATCTCCGACGACCGGGTCCGTGCGGTGAACTTCACCGGCTCCACCGCCGTCGGCCGGATCGTCGGCGAGCTGGCCGCCCGTCATCTCAAGCCCGCCGTGCTGGAGTTGGGCGGCAAGAACGCCATCGTCGTGCTCGCCGACGCCGACGTGGACCACGCCGTCGACGCGGCCTGCTTCGGCGTCTTCATGAACGCCGGACAGATCTGCATGTCGGGCGACCGCATCCTCGTCCACGAGTCGCTGGCCGAGGAGTTCAGCGCGAAGTTCGCCGCCAAGGTCGCCACCCTGCCCGCCGGGGACCCGGCGGACCCGCGCACCGTGGTGGGCCCGCTGGTGACCGCGTCGGCCGCCCGGCGGGTCGCCGGGCTGGTCGGGGATGCCGTCGGCAAGGGCGCGACGGTGCTGGTCGGCGGCGGCGACCCGGTGGGCGCCGTCCACCCGGCGACCGTCCTCACCGACGTCCCCGACAGCGCCGAGCTGCACCGGACCGAGGCCTTCGGACCGCTCTGCGTGCTCGCGGCCTTCCCCGACGACGACGCGGCGGTGGCCGCGGCCAACGACACCGAGAACGGCCTCACCTGCGGCATCATCACCGAGAACGCCACGCACGGGCTCGCCGTCGCCCGCCGCGTCCGCACCGGGATCGTCCACATCAACGACCAGACGGTGGGCGACGAACCCCAGGCGCCCTTCGGCGGGGTGAAGGCGTCCGGGTACGGGCGGTTCGGCGGCCGGTGGGGCATCGAGGCCTTCTCCAGCACCCGTTGGGTGACCATCGCCACCCGGCACGCCCACTACCCCTTCTAGCGCCCTGCCCGGAAAGGTTCACCCCGCGGCCGCCAGGAACTGGGTGGCCGCCAGCTCCGCGTACAGCGGGTCGGCGGTCACGAGTTCCCGGTGGGTGCCCACCGCGCGCACCCGGCCCGCGTCCATCACCACGATCCGGTCCGCCGCCGTCACCGTCGACAGCCGGTGCGCGACGACCAGCACCGTCGTCTCCCGCGCCACCTCCGCGACGGTGTCCCGCAGCGCCGCCTCGTTCACCGCGTCCAACTGCGACGTCGCCTCGTCGAGCAGCAGCAGCCGGGGACGCCGCAGCAGGGCGCGCGCGATCGCCACCCGCTGCCGCTCACCGCCCGACAGCTTGGTGCCCCGGTGCCCCACCAGCGTGTCCAGCCCCTGCGGCAGCCGGGCCACCAGGGCGTCGAGCCGGGTCGTGCGCACCACCCGCTCCACCTCGGCGCCGTCCGCCTCCGGACGGCCGAGCAGCAGATTCTCGCGCAGCGACCCCGACAGCACCGGCGCGTCCTGCTCGACGTACCCGATCGCCGCCCGCAGCCGCGCCAACTCCCAGTCGCCCAGCGGCCGTCCGTCCAGCGTGACGGTGCCCGACTCGGGGTCGTAGAACCGCTCGATGAGCGAGAAGACCGTGGTCTTGCCCGCGCCCGACGGGCCGACGAACGCCGTCATGCCCCGGGCGGGCACCGCGAACGTCACCCCGTGGTGGACGTACGGGAGGTCGTCGGCGTAGCGGAAGCGGACGTCCTCGAAGGCGAGCGCCGCCGGTTCGGCGCCGGGGCCGGGCAACGGGGCCGCGGGGGACGGCGGTTCGGCGGGCAGCACCAGCGCCTCCTGGATGCGGGCCAGCGCCGCCGAACCCGTCTGGTACTGCGTCACCGCCCCGACCACCTGCTGGATCGGCGCCATCAGATAGAACACGTACAGCAGGAACGCCACCAGGGTGCCGATGTCGATCGCCCCGGTCGCCACCCGCGCGCCGCCCACCGCGAGCACCGTGATGAACGCGACCTGCATCGCCAGCCCCGCCGCGTTGCCCGCGGCGGCCGTCCACTTCGCGGCCCGCACGCTCTGCCGCCAGGACTCCTCGGCTGCCGCGTGCAGGGTCCGCTCCTCGCGGTCCTCGGCGCCGGACGCCTTCACCGTGCGCAGCGCGCCCAGCACCCGTTCGAGCGAGGCGCCCATCACCCCCACCGCGTCCTGCGCCCGGCGGCTGGCCCGGTTGATGTGCGGCACGATCGCGCCGAGCACCACCCCCGCGCCCACCACCACCGCGAGCGTCACCCCCAGCAGCACCGGGTCCACGAACCCCATCATCGCCACCGTCGCCAGCAGCGTCAGCCCGCCCGTGCCGAGGCCCACCAGGGAATCGGTGGTCACCTCGCGCAGCAGGGTGGTGTCCGAGGTGATGCGCGCCATCAGATCGCCCGGCTCGCTGCGGTCCACGGCGGTGATCCGCAGCCGCAGCAGGTACGACGACAGGGTCCGCCGCGCGCCCAGCACCACCGACTCGGCGGTGCGCCGCAGCACGTACGAACCCAGCGCGCCCAGCAGCGCGTTGGCGACGACCAGCGCCGACATCGCGAGCAGCGCGCCGGTGATGGCCCGGTCCCGGGACAGGTCGTCGATCAATCCCTTCGCCACCAGCGGCAGCAGCAGCGCGGCCCCGCCGGTGAGCAGGGAGAGGAAGGCACCCGCTGCCAGCGCCCAGCGGTGCGGCTTGACGTAGCCGAGGAGCAGGCGCCAGGCGGGCGGGGCGGGCCGGACGTCGGCGGGGCTCACGGCGCTCCTCGGGGTCGGCGGAGCCCACAGGCTACGACCGGCCCGCCCGGCGCCCGCCGCCGGGGTGGCGCACGGGCGGCGCCGATCGGCACCGCCGGACCGGCCCGGGGCCGCCGATGGCCCGATCGTGCCTGTTCCAGGCGTCGCGACCGTCCCGGCGACGTCCCACCGGCGACCGGTTGCGCGTAGGGTCGGGGGGAGAAGCACCGGCCGAGGGAAAGGGTTCAACACGATGGCGCAGGAAGTACGCGGCGTGATCGCACCGGGCAGGAACGAGCCGGTGCGGGTGGAGACGATCATCGTGCCCGACCCCGGGCCCGGCGAGGCGGTCGTCCAGATCCAGGCGTGCGGTGTCTGCCACACCGACCTGCACTACAAGCAGGGCGGCATCAACGACGAGTTCCCCTTCCTGCTCGGCCACGAGGCGGCCGGAGTCGTCGAGTCCGTCGGCGCGGGCGTCACCGACGTCGCGCCCGGTGACTTCGTCGTCCTCAACTGGCGTGCCGTCTGCGGCCAGTGCCGCGCCTGTCTGCGCGGACGCCCCTGGTACTGCTTCGACACGCACAACGCGAAGCAGCGGATGACCCTCACCGACGGCACCGAGCTGTCCCCGGCGCTCGGCATCGGCGCTTTCGCGGAGAAGACGCTGGTCGCCGCCGGGCAGTGCACGAAGGTCGACCCGTCCGTCGCCCCGCAGGTCGCGGGCCTGCTCGGCTGCGGCGTGATGGCGGGCATCGGCGCCGCCATCAACACCGGCAACGTCGGCCGGGGCGACACCGTCGCCGTCATCGGCTGCGGCGGCGTCGGCGACGCGGCCGTCGCGGGCGCGAGCCTCGCGGGCGCCGCGAAGGTCATCGCCGTCGACATCGACGACCGCAAGCTGGAGACCGCCCGCTCCATGGGCGCCACCCACACCGTCAACTCCCGTTCCACCGACCCGGTCGAGGCCATCAGGGAACTCACCGGCGGCTTCGGCGCCGACGTCGTCATCGAGGCCGTCGGCCGCCCCGAGACCTACCGGCAGGCCTTCTACGCCCGCGACCTCGCCGGGACCGTCGTCCTGGTCGGCGTGCCCACCCCGGAGATGAAGCTGGAACTGCCGCTCCTCGACGTCTTCGGCCGCGGCGGCTCCCTCAAGTCCTCCTGGTACGGCGACTGCCTGCCCTCCCGCGACTTCCCGATGCTGATCGACCTCCACCTCCAGGGCCGCCTGGACCTGGGCGCGTTCGTCACCGAGACGATCGAACTCACCGACGTCGAGAAGGCCTTCGAGCGGATGCACGACGGCGACGTCCTGCGCTCGGTGGTGGTCCTCTGATGGCCGCGCGCATCGAACGCCTCGTCACCTCCGGCCAGTTCAGCCTGGACGGCGGCACCTGGGACGTCGACAACAACGTCTGGATCGTCGGCGACGACCACGAGGCCGTCGTCATCGACGCCGCCCACGACGCCGACGCCATCGCCGAGGCCGTCGGCGACCGGCGGCTGGTCGCCATCGTGTGCACCCACGCCCACAACGACCACATCGACGCGGCGCCCGCCCTCGCCGACCGCACCGGCGCCAGGATCTGGCTGCACGCCGACGACCTCCCGCTGTGGAAGCAGACCCACCCCGACCGCGACCCCGACGCCCACCTCGTCGACGGCCAGGTCATCGAGGTGGCCGGCGCCGACCTGCGGGTGCTGCACACCCCCGGGCACGCCCCCGGCGCGGTCTGCCTCCACGCCCCCGGCCTCGGCGCGGTCTTCACCGGGGACACCCTCTTCCAGGGCGGCCCCGGCGCCACCGGCCGCTCCTACTCCGACTTCCCGACGATCATCGACTCGATCCGCGACCGGCTGCTCGGCCTGCCGCCCGAGACGAAGGTCCTCACCGGCCACGGCGAC
Source organism: Streptomyces sp. SolWspMP-5a-2 (assembly GCF_900091845.1). Taxonomy (GTDB): domain Bacteria; phylum Actinomycetota; class Actinomycetes; order Streptomycetales; family Streptomycetaceae; genus Streptomyces; species Streptomyces doudnae. Next base: position 16,823 of record NZ_FMCI01000054.1, on the reverse strand, counting down.
CCCAGCACCATCGGCGCCGAGGCCCCGCACCTGCAGGAGTGGATCGCCCGCGGCCACTGACCGGCCGGGGGCGGGCAAAAACCCGGGTGCCCGCCGCCGGGGGCGCCGCTACGCTCGCCGGTCATGACGACCGACACCCTGGTGACCCTCCATGACGTCCCCGTCCTGCGCTGCGCCCCCGACGGCCCGGCGCTCGACGGCGAGCAGCGTGCCCTCGACGTGATCGGGGACGCCATGGGGCAGGGCGCCGGGACGGCGGTGGTGCCCGCCGAGCGGCTCCCCGACGCGTTCTTCCGCCTCGCCTCCGGGGTCGCGGGCGCCGTCGTGCAGAAGTTCGTGACCTACCGGGTGCGCCTGGTCGTCCTCGGCGACATCTCCCGGCACCTCGCCGGCAGCTCCGCGCTGCGCGACTTCGTCCACGAGAGCGACCAGGGCGACCACGTCTGGTTCCTGCCCGACGAGGCCGCCCTCACGGCACGGCTCGCCGAACGGCGCTGACCGGCCGCGCCCGCCCCCTGCCCCGTTGATCGTCGGCGCAGTAGGTTGCCGCCCATGACCGACACACAGCGCTTCGAGGGGTACGGGGTTCTCGTCACCGGCGGGGCCCGCGGCATCGGCGCCGCGGTCGCCCGGCGGCTGGCCGCGGAGGGGGCCAGGGTGCTGCTCACCGACGCCGACGGGCCCGAGGCCGCGCGGACCGCGCTCCGCGCCCGGGAGGAGGGCCTCGCGATCGGGTCGGCCGCCTGCGACGTCGGCGACCGTTCGGCCGTCGAGGCGGCCGTCGCGCGGGCCGTCGACACCCTCGGCGCGCTGGACGTCCTGGTCAACTGCGCCGCCCACTGCACCCCCGACGCACCGCTGTTCGAGGACGAGCCGGACGACGCCTGGTCCCGCGACCTCGACATCACCCTGACCGGCGTCTACCGCTGCTGCCGCGCCGCCCTCCCGCACCTGGCCGCCTCCGGACGCGGCGCCGTCGTCACCATCGGCTCCGTCAACGCCCTCCAGGACTTCGGCAACCACGCCTACAGCGCCGCCAAGGCCGGGCTCGGCTCCCTCACCCGCACCCTCGCCGGACACGCGGCGGCGCGCGGCGTCCGCGTCAACCTCGTCCTGCCCGGCACGGTCCGCACCTCGGCCTGGGAGGGCCGTGAGGACGAACTCGCCGCGGTCGAGGGCCTGTACCCGCTCGGCCGGATCGGCGAGCCCGAGGACATCGCCGCCGCCGTCGCGTTCCTCGCCTCCCGCGACGCCGCCTGGATCACCGGCACCTCGCTCACCGTCGACGGCGGCCTCACCGCCGTCAACACCGGCTTCCTGTCGGCGGTCGGAGAGGCGGGCGCCCGGGACCGGGCCTGACGTCCCCCGCGCCCGGATCAGGCACGCAGGGCGCGGGTGAGGGCCGCGGCGACCCGCTCGACGTCGTCCCGCGTCGTCGTCCAGTTGCTGAACGCGGCCCGCAGCGCCGGGACGCCCTTGAACACCGTCGGCGTCAGGAACGCCTCGCCGCCCTCCGCGACCGCGTCCGCCAGCGCGGCCAGCCGCTCCCCGGTGGGCGCCTCGGACGTCGTGAAGCAGACGACGTTCAGCCGCACCGGCGCCAGCAGGTCCCACTCCGGCCGCGCGTCCAGCCGTGCGCCGAGATCGCGCGCCAGCCGGACGTTGCGCTCCACGATCTCCCGGTGCCCCTCGCGGCCGTACGCGGTGAGCGAGAACCACGCCGGGAGGGCCCGCAGCCGACGGGAGTTCTCCGGGGTGAGGTGGAGGAAGTCGGGGTCGCCGGTGGGCGCGCCCAGGTAGGGCGAGGCGTTGTGGAACACCGCGACCTGGAGGTCGCGGCGCCGGGTGAACTGCACCGCCGCGTCGTAGGGCACGTTGAGCCACTTGTGGAGGTCGACGCAGACCGAGTCGGCCGCGTCGAGGCCGTCGACGAGATGCGCGAACTCGGGGGAGAGGGCGGCGAATCCACCGAACGCGGCGTCCACGTGGAGCCAGAAGTCGTGCCGTTCGCGCAGCGCGCCGACGGCCCGCAGATCGTCGAAGTCGACCGTGTTCACCGTCCCCGCGTTGGCCACCACGATCGCGGGCCGTCCGCCGAGCGCGGTGAGGGCCGCGTCCAGCGCGGCCACGTCGACGGCCTCGCGGTCGCCGTCCGCCACCGGCACCGGCAGCAGCCGGTCGCGCCCGATGCCCAGCACCGACAGCGCCTTGCCCACGCTGGAGTGCGGGCTGCCGGACAGTACCGGCACCGGGCCGAGCGCGGCGGCCCCGTCCCGGGACACGTCCACGCCCAGCCGCTCGCCGAGCCACTCCCGGGCGACGGCGAGCCCCACCAGGTTGGACGCGCTCGCGCCGGTCACGAACGCCCCGGAGTGGGCGGGGCCGAGACCGAACAACTCCCGCAGCCAGCCCACCGTTTCGTGTTCGAGGGCCGCCGCCCAGGAACCGGCGGCGCCGGACGCGTTCTGGTCGAAGGCGCCGGTCAGCCAGTCCCCGGCGAGCGCGGCGGGGGTCGCGCCCCCGGTGACGAACCCGAGGTAGCGCGGCCCCGCCGACGCCGAGAAGCCCGGCGCCCACCGTTCGGCGAACCGCGCCAGGGCGCCCGCGCCGCCGGTGCCCGCCTCCGGCAGCCGGTCGGCGGCGGGCGCCGGTCCGGTCCGTGCCACCGGCCGTTCGGCGAGCGAGGCCAGCTCACCGGCGGCGAGGTCGCGGGCGGACTGCAGGAGCGCGGGGAGCCGGGAGAGATCGTCGGCGAGGGTGCGGTGCATGAGGGGGAGCGTAGGCGGGCGGGGCGGTGCGCGGACCGGTCCCATTCCGGATGGCTGGACTCCTCCGTCACCGGACGCCCGGACTCCTCCGCGTGGTTACGACCTTCACCGGTCACACGGTAATGTCACCATTTCGTCGCAGCGCGCCCCCGCCCACAACCGAACACGCCCCACGCCGGTCCAGTGAGTGGGGATCGCGGATCCGCGACCACGACCGGACCACTCGACGCGAAAGGCGACACGGCATGGGGGACATACGCAGACGGGCAGCCGTCGTCCTGGGGATCACCGGCCTGGTGGCACCGCTCACCCTGGCGCTCGGCACCGCGCCGGCACAGGCGGCCACCGGCTGTACGACCCAGGCGGGGCCCTACCAGAAGAAGGTCGAGAAGTTCCTCGGCAGGCCGGTGGACGGCAAGCAGTCCGGCACCGACTGCAAGGCGATCAAGGCCTTCCAGACCAAGCACGGCATCACCCCGAACCAGGGTTACGCGGGCCCGGTCACCTGGGGCGTCATGGACCTCATGACCAAGCAGAAGGCCGTGGGCAGCACGCCGAACAAGGCGGGCGCCTGCCCCGTCAACAAGGGCCGGATCGCCTGCGTCAACCTCACGCTCCAGCTCAGCTGGATCCAGGACGGCAAGAAGCTCGTCTACGGCCCCGTCCCGGTCCGCACCGGCCGCGACGGCTACGAGACGCGCACCGGCCTCAAGAAGATCTACTGGCGCCACATCGACCACGTCTCGTCCCTCTACGACGTGCCCATGCCCTACAGCCAGTTCTTCGACGGCGGCCAGGCCTTCCACTCGGTGGGCCTCAGCATGTGGAACCCGCCCGGCTCGCACGGCTGCGTCAACATGACGCCGACCGTCGCCAAGAAGTACTGGTCGCTGCTGAAGAAGGGCGACGACGTCTTCGTCTACGGCCGCAAGCCGGGCACCTGATCCCACCGGGCGCCCGGCCCGCGGACGCCGTCAACTCCGGGGCGCGTCCCCGAAGTCCGGGATCTCCAGCCGGACCCCGCCCTGCCGTGCCGACTCGTGCGCGACGATGCCCGGCAGGGTGTACCGGGCCGCCACCCACGCGTTCACCGACGGCAGGGAACGGGTGGCGACGGCGGTGACGAAGTCGTCCACCAGGAAGTGGTGGCTGCCCTCGTGCCCGTTGGGCAGGTGGTCGAACTCCCGCGGCAGCCGTGCCCGGTCGTGCACCGGCGCCGAACCCGAGGTGAACGCGGCCCGCAGCTCCGGCGCGATGTGCTGGAGCGAGGGGTCGTCGGGGGCCGTCGTCGGCTTGGGCTCCAGGAGTTCACTGATGTCCCGCACCCCCTTCTTGTCCTGCCACAGCGCGACCGTCGCCAGCTGCTCCATGCTCGCCTCGGTGCCGAAGAAGCGGAAACGGGACTCCCTGATGTGCGAGGGATAGCCCACCCGCCGGAACTCGTTGGTGCGGAACGAGCCGCCGCCCGCCACCTCGAAGAGCGCGGTGGCGTTCGAGACGTCGTTGTCGAACCGGCTGACCGAGCGGTCGAAGACGCCGTCGCCGCGCTCGTCCACCACCCCGAGGGCCGAGACGCTCACCGCGTGCGTCTGCCAGGCGCCGAGCACCCCGCCCACCGCGTGCGTCGGGTACAGCAGCGGCGGATAGCTCGCGGTGGCCTTCCAGTCGTCGCCCCCGCTGTACCGGTACGCGTCGTAGAACCCGAGGTCCATGTCGTGCACGTAGTCGCCCTCGGCGTAGAAGATCCGCCCGAAGGCGCCCCGCGCGATCTGGTCGCGGGCGTGCACGGTGGCCGGGTTGTACTGGCTGGTCTCGCCCATCATGTAGGTCAGGCCGGTGACCTTGACCGCCTCGATGATCGCCGCGATCTCCTCGGTGGAGATCGCCATGGGGACCGCCGAGTACACGTGCTTGCCCGCGTTCAGGCCCTGGAGGACCAGCGGGCCGTGGGTCCAGCGCTGGGTGAAGATCGCGACCGCGTCGACCGCGGGCGACTCCAGCATCGCCTCGTAGGACGGGAAGGTGCCGCTGAGGCCCTGGTCGGCGACGAGCCGTTCGGCCCGCTCGGGGAGCAGATCGGTGACATGGATGCCGGAGACCCCGGGGTGGGCCAGGAACAGCTTGGAGAACTGGCCGGAGAACTGTCCGGCACCGACGATGCCGAGGGAGAACGTCATGGATGGCGTGCCCTTCAAGGGTCGAGTGGACGGTCGGATCACGGGTCGGGGGCGGGACGGTCCGGTGGTCCGTCGGCCGCGAACGGTCCGGCCGCGCGGCCGCCGCGGACGTCCCGCACGTCCGGGTGCGGTGGGCGCGCCTTTTACTTTTGATGCGGAAGAATCCCGTCGTCAAGAGGGCGTGCGGATCTTTCGACCGGCCTGATCCGGTCTCTAGAGTGGGATCGTTGATTCCGGTGCGAAAGAAAACAAGGAGGCTCCGGCCCGTATGACCCCAGCCGCAAGCTGGCTCCCGCTCCGTCCGGGCGAGCGGGCCGTGGCGATCGAGGTGCTCCTCGGCGGCCCGCTCACCCGCACCGAGCTGGCCCGCCGCCTCGGTCTGTCCGCGGGCAGCCTCACCCGGCTGACCAAGCCGCTGCTGGAATCCGGCCTGCTCGTCGAGGCGGGCGCCCCGGGGGAGAGCCGTCAGGGGCGGCCCTCGCAGCCCCTGGACATCGTCGCCGAGTCCCGTTCGTTCCTCGGCGTCAAGATCACCGCGGACCGCCTCCACGCCGTCGTCACCACCCTCAAGAGCGACATCGTCGACCGCCACGACCGGCCGCTCACCACCCACGACCCCGCCGCGGTCGCCGACCTGGTCGCCGGGACCGCCGCCGCGCTGGCCCGCGACCACCCGCGCCTCGCCGGGATCGGCGTCGGCGTCGGCGGCCTGGTCGAGGACCGCGCCGTGGTGGCGGAGTCACCGTTCCTCGGCTGGCGGGACGTGCCGTTCGCCGCGCTCGTCGAGGAGCGCGCGGGGCTGCCCGTGGTCGTCGAGAACGACGTGGCCGCGCTGGTCGAGGCGGAGACCTGGTTCGGCGCCGGACGCGGCCTCGACCGGTTCGTGGTCCTCACCATCGGCGCGGGCGTCGGCTACGGGCTGGTCCTGGGCGGCCGGCGGGTGCGCACCGGGCAGGAGGACCGGGGCTCCGGACGGCACTGGATCCTCGACCCCGACGGACCTCTCACCCCCGACGGCGCGCGCGGCAGCGCGGTCTCCCTGCTGTCCGTACCCGGCATCCGCCACCAGGTCCTGGCCGCCACCGGACGCGACCACGGCTACGAGGAGATCCTGGCGCTCGCCGGCGCGGGCGACCCGACGGCCGCCCGGGTGATCGGCGCCGCCGCCCGCGGACTGGGCGTCCTGGTCTCCCAGATCGCCGACGTCGCGATGCCGCAGAAGATCCTGCTCGCCGGTGAGGGGGTCGGCCTGATGGATGTGGCGGGAGACACGGTGCGCGCGACCGTCCGCGCCCGGCGCCATCCGCTCGCCGCCGACGTCGACCTGGAGACCAGGGTCTCCGATTTCCACGACTGGGCACGTGGGGCCGCTGTTCTGGCCATCCAGGTGCTCGTCCTGGGCGCCGGGGGCGGCCGGGACACGCCCGGGTCGGCGTGAACCGGCCGAGGGTTGAGGGCAGATGACGTGATCAGTAACACGGTCCGATTTGTCGGCTTCGCAGCCGATTACTCACGACGCCTTCACGGCGCGGACCGTATGCTTCACACCATGTCCACCACTGTTGAGCCCGGCCCCGAGCGATCGGCGGACGAGGTCAACGAGGAGATCCGGGCCCTGTGGCGCCGGTCGGGCGGGACACTGAGCGGCGAGCAGCGCGAGGAGTACCAGCGGCTCGTCCTGGAGTGGGCCGCCGCGGTCCCGCACCCGGCGGAAGCGGCCTGACCCGCGCGTCCTGCGGGCGCCGAGCCTCGTAGACCCCGCCTCCCTCAAGGGCACCCGCCACCCGGGTGCCCCTTTCTCTTTCCGCGACCGTGACGCCGCTCACCCCCAGGTCGCCGAGTAGTGCCGCTGGTACGCCTTGCGGTCCTGCTCCGAGCGGAAGTACCGGGTCGCCACCAGGGCGATCAGACTGCCCCCGATCACCAGCAGACCTGGCCCGACGTTCCGCGGGTCCGTCAGCCGGGCCAGCGGCGTCGAGGCGCTCACCGTGCCCGTCGACGGCGCCGACGAACCCGGCGACGTCGAACCGGCCGCGATCGCGCTGTGCGTGGCCGAGGCGGACGGCGCGGCCGAGGGCGACTCGCCCTGCCCCGCGGGCCGTTCGGCCACCAGCATCTGCACCTTCAGCGCCGCCATCGCCTTCGTCACCGGCTGGAAGAACGTCGTACCGCCCGAGGCGCAGTCGCCGCTGCCGCCCGACGTCACGCCCAGCGCGACACCCTCCGAGAACATCGGGCCGCCGCTGTCGCCGGGTTCGGCGCACACGTTCGTCTCGATCAGACCGGTCACCGTGCCCTCCGGGTAGTTGACCGTGGCGTTCAGCCCCGTCACCTGCCCGTCGTGCAGCCCGCTGGTGGAGCCGCTGCGGAACACCCGCTGCCCCACGGTCGGATCGGCCACCCCGGTGATCTGCACCCCGTTGCCGCCGCCGATCGCCACCACCTCGGCGCCCGCGCCCGCCTTGCCGCTCGCGTACCGCACGAGGGAGAAGTCGCTTCCGGGGAAGTCCTGTTGGACCGTCGTGCCCAGTTGCTGGGTGCCCTGGCTGTCGGCGAACCAGACCGACCCCTTCGGCCCGCAGTGACCGGCGGTGAGGATGAAGTCGCTGGTGCCGTCGGTCACGTTGAACCCCGCCGAACAGCGCCCGCCGGTCGACAGGATCGGCTGCGCGCCGTTGAGCCGGGTGGTGAAGGTGCCCTGGGCGCGCTCGGCGCGCACGAAGCCGCCGAGGCCCTCCGCGACCCGCGTCATCCGCGACCAGTCCTCCGACGAGACGGTGCTGTCGCCCCGCACCACCACCCGGTTGGCGCGGTAGTCCATCACCCAGGCCGTGCCGGGCACCCGGGGTGCCGCCCGCAGCGCCGCCGCGGCCTGCTTGAACTCGTTCATGCTGTGCGACACGACCTTGGCCACCGCCCCGGCCCGCCGCACCTCGGCCGCCGCCCGTTCGTCGGTGACCGCGACCACCGGACGGCCCTCGGCGTCCACCCAGTTCCCCGCCGTGCGGGCGGAGCCCAGCGTGGAGACCAGCGCCGCGCCCGGGTTCCGCGCCGTGGCCGCGGACGGGACGGCGGACGTTCCCCCGGGCTCGCTCGCCATGGCGGCCTGCGTCACCATCGCCCCTCCGAGGAGAAGTCCGCCGACCGCCGCCCATCGCGTCGCCCGCCGGACCATCCGTCGTCGTGCGTGCCTCATGCCTGGCTCCCGAACCCCGACCACACGGCGTCAACACCGCCGGGTCCTCCGGTCGTTGAGGACCCTCCCTCCATACGCGCCCGGGGAACGGAGCGTTCAGCGCGCCGCCGATCCCCTCACCGCTTGCGGCCCACCCCGCCGTGCATCGCCACCTCGCGCGGCTCCTCTCCGTCCGTGGGCTCCGGCCGCCAGCGCGAGCACGACACCACCCCGGGCTCCAGCACGTCGAGCCCGTCGAAGAACCGGGAGACGGCCTCCGGGGTGCGCTGGGTCAGCTCCGGGACGCCGTGCGCGTTCCAGAACCGCACCGCCGCGTCCACGTCGGGCGTCCCCGGTGAGGTGATGGTGTGCGACAGCACCAGGTGGCTCCCCGCCGGGAGCGCGTCCATCAGCCTCCCGACGGCGCCGTACGCCTCCTCGTCCTCCGGTACGAACATGACGACCCCCAGCAGCAGGAGCGCCACCGGCCGGGTGAAGTCCAGGGTGGCGGAGGCCCGTTCGAGGACGGCGTCCACGTTGCGCAGGTCCTCGTCCAGGTGGTCGGTGCGGCCGGGCGGGGTGCTCGTCAGCAGGGCGCGGGCGTGCGCCATGACCAGCGGGTCGTTGTCCACGTAGACGACCCGCGCGTCCGGCGCGTGCCGCTGGGCCACCTCGTGCGTGTTCTCGGCCGTCGGCAGCCCGGTGCCGATGTCCAGGAACTGCCGGACGCCCGCCTCGGCGGCCAGATGGCGGACCGCGCGGCCCAGGAAGAGCCGGTCCGCGCGGGCGTACTCGTCTATCGCCGGGTGGAGTTCACGGATCCGGTCGCCCGCGACCCGGTCCACCTCGTAGTAGTCCCCTCCGCCGAGCCAGTAGTTCCAGATACGGGCCGTGTGCGGACGCAGGGTGTCGATGCGCTTGCGCAGCAGGGCGGCGGGATCGTCGATGGCCGCCGGGTTCTCCGTCACGGTGGTGCTCCTGCGGTGCCTCGGGTGGGGGGGTGCGAATTGAGTCAACGGGCAATCTAGACGGCTGAATTGACATCTGCCGAGAGGGCTGCGCGATCTTCTCGCCCCTCGGACCCGGCCGACCCGCCCCGCGGGTCCTGGCGCGGTGCGGCGCGGGGGGCGCGCGGCTGTCTGGTGCTGTGGCCGAAGAGGTTCGCCGGAAGGCTCGCGGTGTCCGGTGCGGTGCATCGCACGGCGGAGCGTCGCCCGCGTACTGGATGTACTCGGGTGATGCGACAACGCGGCGAGGTGCCGTGCCGGGCATCGCGAGCCGGTGAACCTCTCCGGTCGCAGCACTAGACTCGCCGCCATGGACGACACGACGCTGGACCGCCTGGCCGCCGGGAAGTACCTGCTCGTCACCACGTACCGGAAGAACGGCACCCCGGTCCCGACCCCCGTCTGGGTGGTGCGGGACGGGGACGCGCTCGGGGTGTGGACGGTCGCCGACTCCTGGAAGGTGAAGCGCGTCAGGGCCCGCTCCGACGTCCTCGTCGGCCCCTGCGACGTGCGCGGCAACCCGACCGGCGAGGGGGTCCCGGCCACCGCCGAGATCACCGACGACGCGACGGCGGGCCGCTACCGCGCGCTGATCGCCCGCAAGTACGGAGTCGCCGGACGCCTCACCCTGCTGGGCAGCCGCCTGCGCCGCGGCCTGACGGGCACGGTGGGCATGCGGATCACGCTGACGCCGTCCTCCTGACGGGGAGTCGGGGGAGCCGGGAGGGTCCGGGCCGGGCCGAGGGGTTCCGGCGCGGACGGCGACCCCGCGCGGATGCTGACCCCGCGCCGGGATCCATGACGCGCCGACCGTCCTGCGGGCCCCCGGGCTGCCGGTCTCACCCTCGGTCGACGTGCTCACGCCAGTGGCGGATCCAGGGGACGCGGATGCGTCGGCCCCACAGGAGCGGCTCTCCTCCCGGACGGGCGAGGACCCCGCCCCGGCCCGGCACCCCGCAGAACCAGAGAGTGTCGGCCGACCCCACCTGGTGCCAGCGGAAGGTGAAGGCCACCACGGACTGCACGAAGACCTCTCCGGTGTCCGCCGGGCACAGCCGCACCACGGGGCCGCCCAGACCGGGCGGCAGGACCGTGACCGGGTACGCGGTCCACGGACGGCGGCGCAGACACCGGCGCATGCGCGCCGCGTTGCGCGCGAGGCATACCCCGATGATCAACGCGCTGATGAAGCCCACCCACAGGCCGGCCATGAGCGAGCTGATCCGTTCCATGCCCGCGCGGTCGAAGGCGACCGCGGCCGGCGGGATGCCGACGGTGCCGAGCGCACCGACTCCCAGCCAGACCAGGGCGATCAGCCGGTAGCGCCGGAACGCGCCGCGCGTCACCTCGTGCGACCAGGCGGTGGTGGACTCCGTGCGCATCCGAGCGCCCCCTCTCCCGGACCCGTCCACGAGCCGGGCCCTCCCCGCCCGCAGCCTCGCACGCCCGCCGCCCACCCGTCGTTCCCCGATTCCGGCAGTCAGGGACGGCTGTCGGTGCCGGTTCCTGTGCTGCGGAACCCCGGGGACGGTGACACGCCCCCGGTGGGTCACTCGCCGACGGCTGTGTACCGGCCCCAGCTCTCGTCGACCGCGTCCAGCTTGTCCAGGTTGACCCGCACTCCGGAGGGTTCCAGCGCCTCGCGCACGCGCTCCATCATGAGGTCGGAGACGAAGTGGTGGCGCAGGTCCAGTTCGTCGAGGTGGGTGAGGGGCTGCCCGCCGAGGAGGGCGGTGGCTCCGGCGTCGCTCAGGATGCCGAGCCCCAGGTGCAGCGCCGTGAGCCGGGCGACGACGGGGGCGCCCGCCACCGCGGCGGCGATCTCGTCCTGCCTCTCGCTGTTCTGGAGTCCGAGCCGCCGCAGAGCGGGCAACCGGTCGCCGTCGAGGACGGGGGCCAGATCGGTGAGGGTCGTGGTGCAGCCGTAGTAGTCCTGCCCCAGCCACAGGTCCAGATGCTCGAGGGCCGGCAGGTCGCTGGTGGCCACGGCACGGGCCACCTCGCCGGGCAGACCGCCGTTCTCCAGCCGCAGCACGCGCAGGTGTTCGTGGCGCAGCGGCGTCAGTCGCAGGCCCGTTCCGTCTTCCTCCAGCCCGCTGGTCGAGCCGCGCACCGCGAGTTCCCTGAGACGGGGATAGGCGGTGAGCACCGGCGTCACATCACCCTGCTCCATCCAGGACAGCTCGCACTCCTCGGCGGTCACGTCGGCGAGGTACAGCGCCTTGAGGCCGGTGAGCCGGTCCGAGGCGGCCACGAGTTTCCGGACCGCCTCGTCGGCGGAGCAGTCGATGCCGTACGCGCCGTTGCCCAGGACCAGGGCCCGCACCTGGGCGACATCGATCGTCTTGAGAAAGCGCTCCCATGTGTCGTCGAAATACTCACTGTCCTCGGCGTCGGTGGAGGAGAGCCGCCAGGCGACGTCCCCCACCGCGGGCATCGGCCCACTCTCCTCACCCGGAGCCGGGAACTCGTAGACAGGAAGGCCGTGCAAAGTCGTCACATGATCGATGTACATGATCAGACCTTTCCACAGATGAACTCCCGCCACGGTGCCGATCGATCAATCGATGACCACCGTTCTCGGCTTCCGGAGGGCGAGGTAGAGGGCGACTCCCCAGCCGATGACGGTCCCCCCGAGAAACACATTGACGATGAGCACCAGCCATTTGTCATGCACTCCGCGGTGGAATGCCAGATAGGACGGCAGCAGGAAAAGGGCCAAAAAGACCACTCCGCCGAGAACGGCACCTATGTTGATATCCACAGTCTTTCTCCTTCTTGAGCGTGCTCCTTTGTGGAGCATTTGTCGTCGGCCGGCTTTTCGGTCGAGGCCGACGCGTCGGTGTTTCCTCAGTTCGCTGCGCGACGCCCCGACCGGAAAAGGTGCAGGGACACCCCTACCGGCAGCAGTGTGGTGACCATGACGACGATGAGCAGGGCCGGACCGAGCTGACCGTAGGCGCCGATGGTCAGGGTGATGACCACGGCGCTCAGGGGCGCCAGGACGGCGACCGCGGTGCTGACGGTCTTGTCGCGCCTGCTCCAGTGCGGTGCCGTCCACAGCAGGGTCACTCCCGCCGCCAGGGCGAGCAGACTCGCGACCGCGTGGACCATCACGAGGACTCCGGCCATGGGCAGCAGAACCAGCGGCCCGAACGCGTGCCACCCGCCGGGCGGCACGTCGACCGGCTCGTCCTCCCGCGCGCTGGTCACGATGTCGCCGGGACTGCCGAGGCGATCCAGTACGGCCGTGACGTCGGTCGTGCCCCCGTCCGGCCGCTCCGCGAGGGCGACCTCGATGTGCTCGCGCAGATCGGCGACCAGCTCGTCACGACGCCCCGGCGACAGACCGGCGGCCTCGCGCGCCACGGCGTCCAGGTAGGCGGCGACGAGCGGGTGATCGAGGTCCTTCATCGTGGATCTCCTGCTGCGTGGGGGGAGTTGGTCATCGTTCGCCGGTGAAGCGGTCGACGGCGTCGCGGAAGTGCGGCCAGACGGCCGTGAATTCCGCGAGGGCCGCCTCGCCCCGGGGCGTCAGGGAGTAGTAGCGGCGGGGCGGCCCGCTCGGGGACTCCTGCCAGGCGGTCTCCACCAGCCCGTCACGGCGCAGTCGGGCCAGGAGCGGATAGATGGTGCCCTGACTGGTCGTCATGACGCTTACCGCGCCCAGCACTTCCAGCAGCTCCACGCCGTAGCGGGCGCCGTCCCGCAGCAGCCCCAGGACGCAGTACTCCAGCACTCCCTTGCGGAGCTGGCTCTCCGCCTTTCCTGCATCGCTGTCGCTTGCCGCGGCGGGTACCATGCATGGCACGGTACCAGGTCGGCCGATGTACCGTGCGGTCCGGAGGCACGGAAGGGAGCGGCGGGGGATCATGGGCCGAGAGGGGTGAGAGCGCCGTCAGGGGGCCGCGTCGACACCGATCCGGCGCATCCGGAAGCGGGGCCCTCGGACGTGCTGCCGACGGAGCGGTCGTGCGTCAGCCGCCCCGTGGTCCGTTGACCCTCACACCGTGTCAGGTGGTCAGCTCGGAGACATCATGTTCACCATCGGAGACTTCGCCCGGCACGGTCGTGTCTCGGTCCGGATGCTGCGTCACTACGACGCGACCGGACTGCTGCGACCGGCGCACGTCGACCCCGCCAGCGGCTACCGCCACTACACCGCTTCCCAGCTCGCCCGCCTCAACCGGATCATCGCGCTCAAGGACCTCGGATTCACCCTCCAGCAGGTCCGCGACATCGTCGACGAGAAGGTCGGCATCGAGGAGCTGCGCGGCATGCTGCGGCTGCGGCGGGCCGAGCTGGAGACCGCGGTGGCCGCCGCGGGGGCACGGCTGGTCCAGGTCGAGGCGAGGCTCCGCGCGATCGAGAGCGAGGGGCACATGCCCACCGACGATGTCGTCATCAAGAGCCTCCCGCCCGTCCGGGTGGCGGAACTGACCGCGACCGCCGCGAGTTTCTCGCCCGAGGACATCGGCCCGGTCGTCGGGCCGCTCTACGACGAGCTGTTCCGGTGCCTGCGCTCGGCGGGCGTCACCCCCACGGGCCCCGGCATCGCCTCCTACGAGGACGCCCCGGAAGGCGGAGGGAAGATCACCGTCCACGCCGCCGTCCAGGTCTCCGCCCCTCTGCGGGACGACGCGTTCCGGATCCTGGACCTGCCGGCGATCGACCGGGCGGCCACCATCGTGCACCGCGGTCCGATGGACGCCGTGCTCCCCACCGTCCAGGCCCTGGCCCGCTGGATCGACGCCAACGGCCACCGGTCGACCGGATACCCGCGCGAGATCAACCTGGAGTGCCCCGAGAACCGGGACGACTGGGTGACGGAACTTCAGGCACCGCTGACCCGGGACTGACCGACCGGGGCCCGGCCTCGCCGGGTTCCGTCCTCCCCGGGACCGTCAGGTCCAGGCGCGGAACGGCTCGTCGAGCAGTTGGAACACCGGCTCGCCGCGGACCGCGTCCTTCGTCGAGGTGAGCCGGACCCGGCCGCCGTCGTGGATGCCGATCAGCGGGCCCATCACCCGGCCCCTGACCACGAATCCCTCGGCCATCTCGACCAGCGAGACGTTGCGCGCGGCGGGGGAGTTGCGGTGCACGACCGTGGAGTGCCGGATCGTGCCGGTGCCCTCGCTGCGCTCCGTCCGCAGGTCGCTGCCGTGACAGACCGGGCAGAGCAGCCGCTGGTACATCGCGGTGCCGCACCAGGTGCAGCGCTGGAAGAGGAGCGGATCGCGGTCGACGGGACCTGCCACCCGGGATGCGAGGGTGCCCGTCGCGAGGCCGCCCGCCGGTCGGGCCGCGCTTCCTGATGAGAGGTGGTACACGCTGGTCAACTCCCTGCGCTCGGCCGGAATCCCGCGTGCCGGGGGCGCCACGCACGCGCGTGCGCGGCCCCTCGTGCTGCCGTGCACGGCGTCAGCGTATGGCACTGAGTGTCACTCGTAAAGACACTCCGTTCCCTGAAATCACCAGTAATGAGGTCTCGGCCTCGGGACGGGTACAGGGGCCGCGCACTAACCGCTTCCGGTCCCCGTGCCTCCGCCCAGCGCCGATTCGACCTGCTGCACCACCCGCCACAACGGCGTCCCGCGCCGGGCCACGACCACCACCACGTCCTCACCGTCCCGGCAGTCCCGCGCGAGGGGTCCGGCGTCCCGCGCGGGCCGGGCGCCGAACGTCGCCTGCACCTGGCGCAGCGCGTGGTCCACCGTCGCGCTCGCGTCGCCCCTGCCGTCCGAACGCAGCCAGCAGCGCAGCGCGTTGTTGTGCGCCGCGACCACCGCCGCCGCGATGACGTCGGCCCGCAGGGCGCCGTCCGGGTCGCCGGTGAAGCGGGCGCGCAGGTACCCGGCGAGGGCGCGTTCGTACCGCCACACCACCGACAACTCGTAGGCGCGCAGCCCCGGAACCTTCTTGGTGAGGTGGTAGCGCTGCACGGAGAAGGTCGGGTTCTCGGCGTACATCCGCAGCACCGTGCGGGCCGCGTCGCACACCCTGCGCACGGGATCCGCGTCCCGCGCGTCCGCGTCGAGGAAGGCGGTCATCTCGGTCAGGCACCGCTCGTGGTCGGGGAAGACCACGCCCTCCTTGGCGGGGAAGTACCGGAAGAACGACCGCCGTCCGACGCCCGCGAGCGTCACGATGTCGTCGATCGTGGTCTGTTCGTAGCCGCGCTCCAGGAACAGCTCGAAGGCCGCCGCGACCAGCGCGTCCCGCATGGGCGGCTTCTCGACCGCCGTCTCACCGGAGCTCATGGTGGGGAACGTAGCACCGGGCTACGGATCGTGGCACGCGGTGCAGGTTCCGGGGGAACTCGGTGCAGGCGCGGGCGGGCACGACGCGGCGCCGGGGGCGAGCGGACGTGCGCCCCCCTTCGTCCACCGGCCCCGCGCCAGGGCCCCGCAGGACCCGCACATTCCCCGGCGTAACCTTTCTGCACTTGTCGTCCCAGCTCAGCACCAGGAGCGCCCCGCATGGCCCCCGTCCGCCCCCGTCTTCTCTATGTCACCGACCTGGCGTACCCGGCGCGCGGGCGCCGCTACGGCGACGAGGACGTCTTCCTCACCTCCCGGCTGCGCGAGGAGGCCGACCTGGCCCTCTGTCACCCGCGCGACGCGGCCGCGCTGCTCGACGCCTTCGACGCCGTCGTCGTCCGCAACAGCGGTCCGGTCCTCGCCCACCAGGAGGCGTACGAGGCGTTCCGGACCCGCGCCCTCGAACGCGGCACGCCCGTCTACAACCCCCTGCACGGGCGCGCGGACATGGCGGGCAAGCAGTACCTGCTCGACCTCTTCGCCGCCGGGCACCCCGTCATCCCCACCGTGGACAGCGCCGACGACCTGCACCTCCTGCCGGAGACGGACGCGTACGTCGTCAAGCCCAAGCTGGGCGCCGACTCGCTCGGCCTCGCCGTCGTCCCGGCCGGTCGGCTGCCCGACCTCACCGACCGGCGCATCCTCGTCCAGCCGCGCGTCGACTTCGCCCACGAGATCTCCTTCTACTACGTCGACCACGACTTCCAGTACGCCCTGTACGCGCCGGACCCCGAGCGCCGCTGGGAGCTGACGCCCTATCAACCCACGGTCGCCGACCTGGAGTTCGCGCAGGACTTCATCGACTGGAACACCCTCGACCACGGCATCCAGCGGGTCGACGCCTGCCGCGCCCCGGACGGCGGGCTGCTGCTCGTCGAGTTGGAGGACCTCAACCCCTACCTCTCCCTCGACGCCCTGGAGGAGCCGGTCCGCGACGCGTTCGTCGGCGCCCTGAAGCGCTCCCTGCGCCACTTCCTCGCCACGACCGGCTGAACGGCGGGCGCCCGCGCCGTCACCGCCCCCGGCGCTGAACCCCGGGGGCGGTCGCCGCGTATCTCTCCTCGGGGCCGTCGGAGCCCCGCCGCGGGACGGAAGGAGAGCGCTGTGCCCACACCGCCCGGATCCGGATCGCCGGACGACCGGCCGCCGTTGGAGCCCGTCCGCGTGCTGCGGCTGCGGCGCACCGACGCGCTGGCCGACCTGATCCGGGAGATGCAGGACGGCCGCGACTTCGAGTCGGTGCCGCTGCCGGACACCCCGCCGGAGGACGACACCGAGGAACTCCCGACCGTCACGGGCGGACGGCGCGGGACCGGCCGCGCCGGTGCCGCCGAGCGCGCCGGTGAGGCGTGGCCCGTCGCCGACCGGTCCGCGCG
>NZ_FMCI01000057.1 GCF_900091845.1 Streptomyces sp. SolWspMP-5a-2 | reverse complement strand
GTGCGGGGGCGGGGCCGGGGCCACCGCGCGCGCCGCGGTCTGCCGAGCCACGTAACATGGGGTGAGGCCGTGGCATGTCAAGCCCGGCAGGGCCCGCGTCACACGGACGTACGCGAAGGCCTTCCTCACACTCCGGGAGTACTCCGCAATATGGCCACGCGCCACGACATCCGCAACGTCGCCATCGTCGCCCACGTCGACCACGGCAAGACGACCCTCGTCGACGCCATGCTCAAGCAGGCCGGTGCCTTCGCCGCGCACGCCGCAGAGTCGCTCGACGACCGCATGATGGACTCCAACGACCTGGAACGTGAGAAGGGCATCACGATCCTGGCCAAGAACACGGCCGTCAAGTACCACCCGAAGGATGGCGGCGACGTCATCACCATCAACATCATCGACACCCCCGGCCACGCCGACTTCGGTGGCGAGGTCGAGCGCGGCCTGTCGATGGTGGACGCGGTGGTGCTGCTCGTGGACGCCTCCGAGGGCCCGCTGCCGCAGACCCGCTTCGTGCTGCGCAAGGCGCTCCAGGCCCGCCTGCCCGTCATCCTGTGCATCAACAAGACGGACCGCCCCGACTCGCGCATCGACGAGGTCGTCAACGAGGCCTACGACCTCTTCCTCGACCTCGACGCCGACGAGGACCAGATCGAGTTCCCGATCGTCTACGCCTGCGCGCGCGACGGCGTGGCCTCGCTGACCAAGCCGGAGGACGGCACCGTCCCGGCCGACAGCGACAGCCTGGAGCCGTTCTTCTCCACGATCCTCTCGCACGTGCCCGCCCCCGAGTACGACGAGGAGGCCCCGCTCCAGGCGCACGTCACCAACCTGGACGCGGACAACTTCCTCGGCCGTATCGCGCTGCTGCGCGTCGAGCAGGGCGAGCTGCGCAAGGGCCAGACCGTCACCTGGATCAAGCGTGACGGCACCATGGCCAACGTGCGCATCACCGAGCTGCTGATGACCGAGGCGCTCACCCGCAAGCCGGCCGAGGTGGCGGGCCCCGGTGACATCTGCGCCGTGGCCGGCATCCCGGAGATCATGATCGGTGAGACCCTCGCCGACACCGAGAACCCGGTCGCGCTGCCGCTCATCACGGTCGACGAGCCCGCCATCTCCATGACCATCGGCACCAACACCTCGCCGCTGGTCGGCCGGGGCGGCACCGGCAAGGGCGCCGACAACAAGGCCGCGGTCAAGGACCGCAAGGTCACCGCCCGCCAGGTCAAGGACCGCCTCGACCGCGAGCTGATCGGCAACGTCTCGCTGCGGGTCCTCGACACCGAGCGTCCCGACGCCTGGGAGGTCCAGGGC
This sequence comes from Streptomyces sp. SolWspMP-5a-2, assembly GCF_900091845.1. GTDB lineage: Bacteria > Actinomycetota > Actinomycetes > Streptomycetales > Streptomycetaceae > Streptomyces > Streptomyces doudnae. The sequence continues at coordinate 24,806 of NZ_FMCI01000057.1, read as the reverse complement.
CGCGGTGAGCTGGCGCTCGCCATCCTGGTCGAGCAGATGCGCCGCGAAGGCTTCGAGCTGACCATCGGCAAGCCGCAGGTCGTCACCCAGCTGATCGACGGCAAGGTCCACGAGCCCGTCGAGCGCATGACGATCGACGTGCCCGAGGAGCACATGGGCGCGGTCACGCAGCTCATGGGCGTCCGCAAGGGCCGCATGGACAACATGTCGAACCACGGGTCGGGCTGGGTCCGCCTGGAGTTCGTCGTGCCCTCCCGCGGTCTCATCGGCTTCCGGACCGAGTTCCTGACCGGCACCCGCGGCACCGGCATCGCGCACTCGATCCACGAGGGCCACGAGCCGTGGTTCGGCACCCTGACGACCCGCAACAACGGTTCGCTGGTCGCCGACCGCTCCGGCGCCGTCACCGCCTTCGCGATGACGAACCTCCAGGAGCGCGGTGTGCTCTTCACCGACCCCGGCACCGAGGTCTACGAGGGCATGATCGTCGGTGAGAACTCGCGCTCCGACGACATGGACGTGAACATCACCAAGGAGAAGAAGCTCACGAACATGCGGTCCTCCTCGGCCGACACGTTCGAGGCGATCGTCCCGCCGCGCAAGCTCTCCCTGGAGCAGTCGCTGGAGTTCTGCCGCGACGACGAGTGCGTCGAGGTGACCCCGGAGGCCGTTCGCATCCGCAAGGTCGTCCTCGACCAGAAGGAGCGCGGCCGTTCCGCGAGCCGCGCCAAGCACGGCTGACACAAGGCCGATCAGGCCGAAAACAGCTCAACCGGAGCCCGGGTTCCCCTTCTTGGGGGGTCCGGGCTCTTTGCAACCGGTTTTCCGAACACCGCTGTCCGGATTGCGGAGATCGTCGCCCGATACCCATGTAACAAGTCCGTTTCGCGCCTTCTCCTCCCGAACAGTTTGTCCAGATTTTGGAAGATGTACGTGCCAGCTGTGACCGAATTGAGATTTGAAGACAGTGGTCGGTCCATGGCTCATGGCAGATAGTTAGCCGCGTAGCGCTCGGGTCAATGGGTCTCGCACTGTGGGGACAGTGCCGACTCACGAGCACCAAGGGATGTCTGAGTCTCCGTCAGGGGTGTCGGAGAGCGGACGCGAACCCTTTTCAGTGGTGGGTACGTGAAGTCATAGGAGGAACACCCATGCGCGGTGTCACGAGCACCAAGTGGATCCCCTTCGTGAGGTCCGTCCTGCACAGCTGTGAGTGTCTGCGCCACGGCCAGCTCTGAGGCGTCGGCCGACCGTTCAGTGCGGCGGCTCGCCTACGCGCGTCCGACTGCGGATTCGCGCGCTCCAGGGTGTTCTGACGCCACTCGGCAATCATTTCTGTGAAACGGACGGATAGTGACAAGTCCTATCGACATTGAGGGCAGTGGGACTTCGGTGGTCGTCGACGGCGAACCAGAGCCGAAGGCGAAGTCCGAGGCCAAGCACGAAGGGCGCTCACCCGGTCAGTTGATGTGGATCCGCTTCAAGCGGGACCGCACCGGCGTCGTGTGCGCCGTGGTCGTGATCGCCTACTTCCTCATCGCGCTGCTCGCGCCGCTGCTGGTGAAGCTCGCCGGCACCGACCCGTACACGCTGTACGGCCAGGACCCGACCTACGCCGACCAGCCGATCCTCGACGATTTCGGTCTTCCCCTCGGCTACCTCGGCGGTGTCTCGGGCGACCACTGGTTCGGTGTCGAACCGCAGTACGGGCGCGACCTGTTCGCCATGTTGATGTTCGGCATGCGGACCTCGCTGTACATGGCCCTGGGCATCACGGTGCTCGTCATGGTCACCGGCGTGGTCATCGGCCTGGTCGGCGGCTACTTCGGCGGCCGCACCGACTACTGGGTCGGCCGCGTCACCGACTTCTTCCTCTCCTTCCCGTCGCAGCTGTTCTTCATCGCCTTCATGCCCGTGGTGACGTCGTTCTTCGTGGATCCCCGCGAGGAGACGCCCACCTACTTCCGCGCCCTGGCCATGCTGATCGTGCTGTGGCTGCTCGGCTGGATGGGCATGGCGCGTCTGGTGCGCTCCACCGTGCTCTCCCTGCGCGAGCGGGAGTTCGTCGAGGCCGCGAAGGTGTCCGGCGCGTCACCGTGGCGGATCGTCCGCAAGGAGATCCTGCCCAACGTCGTGACGCCCATCCTCGTGCAGTTCACGTACCAACTGCCCAGCACCATCCTCACCATCGCCTTCCTCTCCTTCGCCGGAGTCGGCTTCGTCGAACCGACCCCCGACTGGGGACGTCTGTTCGCCGCCGGAGCCCAGTACGCCGAGCAGGACCCGGCGTTCATGTTCTTCCCCGGCGTGGCGCTGGTCGTCTTCATTCTCGCCTTCAACCTCCTCGGAGACTCCGTACGGGACGCCTTCGACCCCAAGTCCGGTCGATAGCAAGTCCATTGGTGGGGGGTGACTGCCGCCCCCGCTCGGCCCGCCGGCCAGCGACTGGCAGTACTCATGGATAACAACCGACAGGTAGGTGGATCAGCCTCATGATGTCTCAACGCGCACGCACGGCTCGCGCCGTCGTGATCGCCTTCGCGGCGGGCTCTCTCGTGCTCACGGCATGCTCCAAGAACGAGGGCGGCAAGTCGAACACGGACTCCAAGAAGGACCAGAAGGAGGCCGCGGTCCAGTCCAAGGCGGTCACCTACGCGGACGAGGCCGCCTCGACCGGTCCCGCCAAGGAGCTGCCCGGCGCCAAGAGCGGCGGCACGATCACGGTCTACCAGGAGGCGGGCATCTCGCACCTGGACCCGGGGCAGATCTACGTCTCCGACGCCGGCCAGGTCGCCAACCTGCTCTTCCGCCGCCTCACCCAGTTCTCCGAGGACGACAAGGGCAACGTCTCGGTCGTCGGCGACCTCGCCACCGACTCGGGCAAGTCCTCGGACGGCGGCAAGACCTGGACCTACACGCTCAGAGACGGCGTCAAGGACCAGAACGGCAACGCCATCACCTCGGCCGACGTCCGGCACACCATCGAGCGCCTCTACGCGAAGTTCATCTTCGACGGCCCGACGTACCTGCAGTCCTGGCTGAGCGGCGCCGACTACCGCAAGGCGCTGCCCGACGGCGGCTTCGGCTCCAAGCACCTGCCGGCCTCGGTCCTCGACACGCCCGACGACAAGACCGTCGTCCTGCACTTCGACAGCCCGCGCCCCGACCTGCCGCAGACGCTCGCTATGGCCGGGTACGCGATCGTGCCGAAGAAGAGCGACACCAAGGAGAAGTACGACAAGGCGCCGGTCGCCACCGGTCCTTACAAGATCGCCGAGAACAAGGCCGGCAAGTCGGTGAAGCTGGTCAAGAACACCAGCTGGGACGCGAAGACCGACCCGGTCCGCCACCAGTACGTGGACGGCTTCGACTTCCAGTTCGGTGTCACCGAGTCGACCCAGACCAAGCGTCTGATCGCCGACCGGGGCAACAACAAGACCGCCATCCAGTTCACCGGCGGTGTCGAGGCGACCCAGATCCAGGACGTCGTCGGCGACCCCGAGGTCAACAAGCGCACCGTCAAGGGCTACCAGCCCTACGTGATGCAGCTCAGCTTCAACCTCGACCGGGTCAAGGACAAGAAGGTCCGCGAGGCCGTCACCTACGCCGTCAACTCCAAGTCGCTCATCGCCGGTGAGGGCGGTGCCTACGGCGGCGACGTGGCGCCCAACTACTTCGCGCCGACCCTGCCCGGCTACGAGGCGAAGTACGACCCGTACGGCCGGCTGAAGACGCCCCAGGGCAACATCGCCAAGGCCAAGGAGATCCTCAAGGACGTCCCGGAGTCGGAGAAGACCCTCGTCTTCGCCTACGGCAGCACCGAGGCCGGACAGAAGCGCAAGGTCGCCATCGAGGACGCCCTGACCAAGGTCGGCCTGAAGGTGGTCGCCAAGGAGATCGACTCCGCGAGCTACTACGAGCAGATCGGCAAGCTCAGCAACCCGTACGACATCTACATCACCGGCTGGGGCCAGGACTGGCCGTCGCCGGGCACCGTGATCACGCCCATCTACGACGGCAGCCAGGTCACCGACGGCGGCTCCAACTACGCCCACGTGAAGGACCCGAAGGTCGACGCCCTGATCAAGAAGGCGCTGACCCAGGAGCCCACCGAGGCGGCCGCGACCTGGAAGGAAGCCCAGCACTACCTGCTGGAGAACGTCATCCCGGCCGCCCCGCTCTGGTACACGAAGTCGTTCCAGCTGTTCGGCTCCGAGGTGGGCGGCGCCCGGTACAGCTCGGTGTCGAGCCTCATCGACATGACCCGCCTGTACGTCACGTCGTAGCGCTCCCCGGCTGATGGCGGGGGCCCGCACCAGGCGGAGCGGGCCCCCGCGTCGGGATGAAGTCCTTTCACTGTCACCGCAGAGAGCAGTCAGCCCGCCATGCTTCAGTTCATCCTCCGGCGCGTACTAGGTGCCGTCGTCACGCTCTTCCTCATCGGAGCGGCCACGTTCTTCCTGTTCGTCGCCGCGCCCTCGGACTACGCCTCCCTCGCGTGCGGCAAGGACTGTTCGCCGCAACGGCTGGCGGACATCCGGGAGGCGCTGGGGCTCAACCTGCCGATCGCCCAGCAGTTCTGGGACTTCATGTCCGGCATCGTGACGGGCCGTGACTTCCCCACCGGCCACTGCCCGGCGCCCTGCCTCGGGCAGTCGTTCTACTCCGGTGACATGGTGTGGAGCACCATCATGGACCGGTTCCCGGTGACCATGACGCTCACCGTCGGCGGAGCGATCGTCTTCCTCGTCGTCGGCGTCGGCGCGGGCATGCTGGCCGCCTACCGGCAGGCGACGATGGTCGACAAGATAGCCACCGGCGCCTCCATGGTGCTCAGCTCCTTCCAGATCTACTTCCTCGGTCCGATCGTGCTGACCGTCCTCGTCTACAGCACCGGCTGGATGGAGGACCCCAAGTACGTCCCGATCACCGACGACCCGGTCGGCTGGTTCATCGGGATGTCCATCCCGGTCTGCGTGATGGCGACCATCTTCACCGCGCAGTACACCCGTATGGCGCGCTCGTCGATGATCGAGCAGCTCGCCGAGGACCAGGTCCGCACCGCCCGCGCCAAGGGCATGTCGAACCGGTACGTCTTCTTCCGGTACGCCTGGCGCGGCTCGCTGATCCCGATCGTGACGGTCCTCGGCATCGACATCAGCTCCATGCTCGGCGGCGCGGTCGTCACCGAACTGACCTTCTCGCTCCAGGGGATCGGCCAGCTCGCGGTCGCCGGCGCGACCACGAAGGACCTGCCGCTGACGATGGGCGTCATGCTCTTCGGCGCCTTCTTCATCCTCTTCATCAACATCCTCACCGACATCACGTACGCCTTCATCGACCCGCGCGTCCGGCTCTCCTAGGAAGATCCACCACAGTGAGCACACTGACCAAGATCGAGGGCGAGCCCGTCCCGGCCGGACCGGAGTCCTTCCTCTCGGTCCGCGATCTCCAGGTGACCTTCGCCACCGAGGACGGCCCGGTGAAGGCGGTCGACGGACTCTCCTTCGACGTCCGGCGCGGCAGCACCCTGGGCATCGTCGGCGAGTCCGGCTCGGGCAAGTCGGTCACCAACCTGACGATCCTCGGCCTGCACAACCCGCGGACCACCACGGTCGACGGCGAGATCCTCCTGGAGGGCAAGGAGCTGATCACCACTCCCGAGAAGGAGATGGAGAAGCTCCGCGGCAACCGGATGGCGATGATCTTCCAGGATCCGCTGACCGCGCTCTCGCCCTTCTACACCGTGGGCTGGCAGATCGCCGAGCCGTTCCAGAAGCACACCGGCGCCTCCAAGAAGGAGGCGTGGCAGCGCGCCGTCGACATGCTGGAGAAGGTCGGCATCCCCAACCCGAAGGAACGGGCCAAGGACTACCCGCACCAGTTCTCCGGCGGCATGCGCCAGCGCGCGATGATCGCCATGGCGCTGGTCTGCGACCCGGACCTGCTGATCGCCGACGAGCCGACCACCGCGCTCGACGTCACCGTCCAGGCCCAGATCCTCGACCTGCTCAAGGACCTCCAGCAGGAGTTCGGCTCGGCCATCGTCTTCATCACCCACGACCTCGGCGTCATCGCCGACGTGGCCGACGACATCATGGTGATGTACGCCGGACGCGCGGTGGAGCGCGGCACGGTCGACGAGGTGCTGCGCTCCGCCCAGCACCCCTACACCTGGGGCCTGCTGAACTCGATGCCCCGGCTCGACTCCGACCTCAGCCTCCCGCTGGAGCCGATCCCCGGCACGCCGCCGTCGCTGCTGAGCCCGCCGTCCGGCTGCCGCTTCCACCCCCGCTGCACCTTCCGGGACCGGGTCGGCGGCAGCCGCTGCGTCGAGGAGGTCCCGGCGCTGGGCCAGGGCCGCTCCTCCGCCTGCCATCTGACGGCGGAGCAGAAACGGACCATCTACCTCGACGAGATCAGGCCCGGACTGGGGTAGGCCGGTTCCGTGGGGTCCTGCCCGCCCGGCGGCGGACGACAGGACCCCACGGACCCGCCCTGGCCCCGGCCGCCCGATCCCGTCCGCCCGACCCAGCCGACCCGCCACCGCACGTCGGCGCCGCCTGATCCCGACGACAGGCCCTAGGAGACCACCGTCATGACTGAGGACCTCGTCCTTCCCGCCCCCCGCGACGACGCCACGTCGGCCTCGGAGGAGCCGCTGCTGACCGTGGCGGGTCTGAAGAAGCACTTTCCGATCAAAGGGGGCTTCCCGATCCGGCGCACGGTCGGCGCGGTCCAGGCCGTCGACGGCCTCGATCTGACGGTGCACGTCGGGGAGAGCTTCGGTCTGGTCGGCGAGTCCGGCTGCGGCAAGTCGACCACCGGACGGCTGGTCACCCGGCTCCTGGAGCCGACCGCGGGCACCATCTCCTACCGGGGCCAGGACATCAGCCACGCGAGCCGCAGGCAGCTCGCGCCGGTCCGCTCCGAGATCCAGATGATCTTCCAGGACCCCTACTCCTCGCTCAACCCGCGGCAGACGGTCGGCAAGATCATCTCGGGTCCGATGGAGATCAACGGGATCAACCCGACCGGTGGCCGGGAGGCGCGGGTGCGGGAGCTGCTGGAGATCGTGGGTCTCAACCCCGAGCACTACAACCGGTTCCCGCACGAGTTCTCGGGTGGTCAGCGGCAGCGGATCGGGGTGGCGCGTGCGCTGGCCCTGGAGCCGAAGCTGATCGTGGCGGACGAGCCGGTCTCCGCGCTGGACGTGTCGATCCAGGCGCAGGTCGTCAACCTGCTCCAGAAGGTCCAGCGGGAGCTGGGGATCGCGTTCCTGTTCATCGCGCACGACCTCGCGATCGTGCGGCACTTCTCCCAGCGCGTCGCCGTCATGTACCTCGGCAAGATCATCGAGGTCGGCGACCGCGACTCCATCTACACCCGCCCCCGCCACCCGTACACCCACGCCCTGCTCTCCGCGGTCCCCGAGGTCAGCCTCGACGAGGGCCGGGAGGGCGGCCGCGAGCGGATCAGGCTCGCCGGTGACGTCCCGTCCCCGATCAACCCGCCCACCGGCTGCCGCTTCCGCACCCGCTGCTGGAAGGCCACCGAGAAGTGCGCCACGGAGGAGCCCCCGCTGGTGCGGATCCCCGGCAACCGCGAGGGCCACCTGACGGCCTGCCACTTCCCGGAGGAGCCGACCATCGAGGGCCGCGCCGAGGACATCGTCCTGGACCCGGCGCTGGCCGCCCTGGAGGACGCCGCGGCGGAGCAGGGGAAGACGGCGCCGTGAGCCGGGCGGGGCGCGCGCCTGGGCGCCGCCCCGCCGCCCGCCGCGACGACGGCACGAGAAGGGCCCGCGCCTGGGGAGGCGCGGGCCTTCTCTTCCCCGGGAACCGGACGATCGTGGGCTCGGGTCAATGGGCCGTGAAAGTCGGTTCCCCGTGGGGCTGCGGCTGACGAAAGGGGTGTGTCAGGCCGCTGCCCCGGGGTCCTTGGCGAGGCGGCCGGCGGGCACCGTCGCCTCGTGCGTCTCAGGATAGTGGCAGGCCGTGAGGTGGCCGGGCTTGTTCCCCTCGGCCTGGACCAGCGGCGGAGCCTCGGTCGCGCACTTCTCCGTCGCCTTCCAGCAGCGGGTGCGGAAGCGGCAGCCGGTGGGCGGGTTGATCGGGGACGGGACGTCACCGACCAGCCGGATGCGCTCGCGCGGCACGTCGTCCACCGTCGCCTCCGGCACCGCGGACAGCAGCGCCCGGGTGTAGGGGTGGCGCGGGTTGCCGTACAGCTCGTCGCGGTCGGCGATCTCCACGATCTTGCCGAGGTACATGACGGCGACGCGCTGCGAGAAGTGCCGCACGATCGCGAGGTCGTGCGCGATGAACAGGAACGCGATCCCCAGCTCCCGCTGGACCTTCTGGAGCAGGTTGACGACCTGCGCCTGGATCGACACGTCCAGCGCGGAGACCGGCTCGTCCGCCACGATCAGCTTCGGCTCCAGGGCCAGCGCACGCGCCACCCCGATCCGCTGCCGCTGACCACCCGAGAACTCGTGCGGGAACCGGTTGTAGTGCTCGGGGTTGAGACCCACGATCTCCAGCAGCTCCCGCACCCGCGCCTCCCGGCCACCGGTCGGGTTGATCCCGTTGATCTCCATCGGACCCGAGATGATCTTGCCGACCGTCTGCCGCGGGTTCAGGGACGCGTACGGGTCCTGGAAGATCATCTGGATCTCCGAGCGGACCGGCGCGAGCTGGGTGCGCGAGGCGTGCGTGATGTCCTGGCCACGGTAGGAGATCCGGCCCGCGGTCGGCTCCAGGAGCCGGGTGACCAGCCGTCCGGTGGTCGACTTGCCGCAGCCGGACTCGCCGACCAGACCCAGGCTCTCGCCCTCGCCGACCTGGAAGTCCAGGCCGTCGACGGCCTGGACCGCGCCGACCGTGCGCCGGATCGGGAAGCCGCCCTTGATCGGGAAGTGTTTGGTCAGCCCGGAGACGTCCAGGAGGGGGGTGGTGGTGCTCATGGGGGTGAAGTCCCGTCTCTTCTGCGTCAGTGGTGCCGGGAGCCGGCGAAGTCGGCGAAGAACTCCTCGCGCTGGTCCATCGGGAGGTGGCAGGCCGATCCGCGGCCGTCCACCACGTCGAGGGCCGGCCGCTCGGTCGAGCAGAGCCCGCCGGGCACCTTCTCGGCGAAGGCGCAGCGCGGGTGGAAGCGGCAGCCCGACGGCGGGTTGAGCAGCGAGGGCGGCGACCCCGGGATCGGGTTCAGCGGCACGTCCACCGACCCCTCCAGGCTCGGCATCGAGCTGAGCAGCCCCAGCGTGTAGGGGTGCTGCGGGTTGCGCAGCACCTCCTGCTTCGTGCCGCGCTCCACGCACCGGCCGCCGTACATCACCAGCACGTCGTCGGCGATGTCGGCGATGACGCCGAGGTCGTGGGTGATGAAGACGATCGCGGTGCCGAACTCCTGCTGGAGGTCCTTGAGCAGGTCCATGATCTGGGCCTGGACGGTGACGTCGAGCGCGGTGGTCGGCTCGTCGGCGATCAGCAGCTCGGGGTCGCAGACCAGCGCCATGGCGATCATCGCGCGCTGGCGCATGCCGCCGGAGAACTGGTGCGGGTAGTCGTCCACCCGGATGTCGGGCTGCGGGATGCCGACCCGCCTGAGCATCTCGACGGCCCGCGTCCGCGACTCCCGCTTCGAGGCACCGGTGTGCTTGCGGTACACCTCGCTGATCTGGGTGCCCACCGTGTGGTACGGCGACAGCGAGGCCAGGGCGTCCTGGAAGATCATCGCCATCTTGTTGCCGCGGAGCCTCTCGAGCTGCCGCTCCGTCGAGGTGAGCAGGTCCGTGCCGTCGAGCAGGATCTCCCCGTCGATCGCGGTCCTGTGCCGGTCGTGCAGGCCCAGGATCGTCAGGTTGGTGACGGACTTGCCGGAGCCCGACTCGCCGACGATGCCCAGCGTCTGCCCCTTGGCGAGGTCGAAGCTGAGCCCGTCGACGGCCTTGACGACGCCGTCCTCGGTGGAGAAATGGACCTTCAGATCCCTGACGGAGAGGAAGGGCTGCTGCTCGGTGCTCGTCACGGGGACGCTCCTGGGGGTGATGCGGGAGGTAGGGGGCGGGCGGAGGTCAGGCGAGCCGGATCCGCGGGTCGATGAGGGCGTAGACGGCGTCGACGGCGATGTTGAAGAAGACGATCGCGCCCGCCGACAGCAGGGTCACGCCCAGCAGCATCGGCAGGTCGCTCTGGTCCACCGACTGGAGGGCGAGCCGTCCGATGCCCTGGAGGCTGAAGACCGACTCGGTGATGATCGCGCCGCCGATCAGCGTGCCCAGGTCGATGCCGAACACCGTGACGATGGGGCCCATGGCGCCGCGCCAGGCGAAGCGGAAGAACACGTTCCACTGGGACAGACCCTTGGCCCGCGCGGTGCGCACGTAGTCCTCGCTGAGCTGTTCCACCAGCTGGGAGCGGGTCATACGGGTGTAGTTGGCGGTGAAGATGATCGACAGCACCAGCCACGGCAGCAGCAGCCCGGAGAACCAGGCGGCCGGGTTCTCGGTGATCGGCGTGTAGGAGGGCTGGCTGAGCACACCGACCTTGGCGACCAGGAAGTACATCGCGATGTAGCCGACGAAGTAGATCTGGAGGGAGGAGCCGAGCAGCGAGACGGAGCTGGCGATCTTGTCGAGCGCCTTGCCCTGCTTGACGGCCGCGATCATGCCCGCGCCGATGCCGGCGATCAGGAAGACGACGGCGGCGCCGAACGCGAGGGAGAGCGTCAGGGGCAGCCGGTCCATGATCGTGCCGAAGACCGGCTCGCGGTTGGCGAAGGAGTACCCGAGGCACGGCGCGTCGCAGTAGCCGTAGCCCCCGTAGTCGCGGCCGGCGAAGACGCCCACGAGCCAGTGCCAGTACTGGAACGTGATCGGCTCGTCGATGCCCAGGTTGCGGCGGATCTGAGCGAGGTTCTCGGGCGTGCAGTTCTTGCCGCAGGACATCATCGCGGGGTCACGCGGGATGGCGTAGAAGAGCCAGAAGGTGATGGCGCTGATGATCAGCAGGATGACCAGCGCGCCGAGAACGCGGCGAGCGAGAAAGCGGGGCATGGGGTGTGACTTTCGGACGGGGCGCCGTCGCCGGGGTGGAGGGGGTGGGCCGTGGGGGCGGCCACGGGGTGGGTGGCCGCCCCCTTGAGTCCGGCGCCGTTACTTCTTGACGTAGACCTTGCAGAGGGCCACGCACGTGTTGCCGGCGTCGTACACGACGTTGCCGACCTTGGATCCGTACATCCAGTTGCGGATCGAGTGGTAGTCGGGCACGACCGGCGCCAGCTCCATGACCTGGCGGTCGACGGCGCCCCAGGCCTTGTTGGCCTTCTCGCTGTCGGTGATGGTGGCAGCGGTGTTGATCGCCTTGTTGACGCTGGTGTCGTCGAGCTGGGCGTAGTTGCTGCGGCCGTCGCCGATGTTCTCGCCGCTCCAGCAGGGGTAGAAGACGGAGTAGCCGTTCGGCCAGTCCGGGCTCCAGCCCGCCGCGAAGAGGTCGTAGCCGTTGTCGATCTTGCCGATCTGGGTGTAGAAGGTCGACTTGTCGATCTGCTTGTTGACGACCGTGAAGCCGGCCGCCTCCAGGGCGTTCTTGATCGCGACGGCCTGCTTCACCGCGTTGTCCGACTGCTGGTACGCGATGACCAGCTTCTGGCCGACCTTGCCGGCCTCCTTCAGCAGCGCCTTCGCCTTGGCGGGGTCGCCACCGGGCTTCTTGGTGGTGCCGTACAGGTCGAACTTCTCGTAACCGGGCGTCACCGGGCTGAGGATCGTGGTCGCGATCTCGCTGGTGGAGGCGCCGCCGCGGATCGTCTGGAGCTGCTGGTGCGGCCAGGCCCAGTTGATCGCCTGGCGGACCTTGACGTCCTTGATGCGGGTGGTGTTGATCGGCCAGTAGTAGGTGACCGTGTCGACCTGGGTGAGGACGCGCTTCTTCAGGGTCGCGTTGGTGAGCACCTGGGCTATGCGCTCGGCGGCGACCTCGTTGAAGATCGGCACCGCGTACTGGTCGTTGCCCTTGTCCGCGATGTAGCGGTCGGTGGCGGCCAGCGGCTGGAAGCCGAACTCGAAGACGTACTTGTCCGGGTAGTTGTTGCGGATCGCGTCGGTCTTCGGGTCCCAGTGCGGGTTGCGCGTGTAGGTCAGGGACTTGCCGATCGAGCGGCTCGCGATCTTGTACGGGCCGCAGGAGAACGGACGCTTGTCGTACTTCTCCTTGGTGTCGTGCTTCTTCGGCACCAGGGCGTAGCCGCGCATCGCGAGCGTGTAGTTGAAGTCACCGCGGGGCTCGTTCAGGCGGAAGGTGACGGTCTTGCCGTCCACCTCGACCGAGGAGAGCGACTTGCCGTCGTAGGGGCCCTTGTACTTCTCGCCGCCCTCCAGCCACTGCTGGACGTAGCGCGGGCCCTCGGTGATGAAGGACGCGAAGAGGCGCTCGAAGGTGTGGCGGACGTCGTCGGTGGTGACCGCCGAGCCGTCCTCCCACTTCAGGCCGTCCTTCAGGGTGAAGGACCAGGTCTTGCCGCCGTCCTTGGAGGTGCCGGCGTCGGTGGCCGCGTCGCCGACCAGGGTGACGCCGCCCTTCTCGTCGATCTTGTAGCCGGTCAGACCGCGCATGATCGGAACGGTGATCGCGCCCTCGGTGGAGACGTAGATCTGCGCCGGGTCCAGGTGGTCCATGTCGAACTGCTCGAGGGAGTAGATCGTCCCGCCCTTGGTGGCGCCCGCGACCTCGGGGGCGGGCCCCGTGGAGTCGGCCTTGGTGCCCACCGGGATGTCCATGGTCTTGGAGCCGGTGACCTTCGGGGCGTCGCCGCCCGACGAGCTGCCGCCGCCACTGCCGCCGCACGCCGTCAGCACGGTGGACGACGCGGCGACCACGCCGGTCGCGATCATGAAGTTTCTGCGGGAAAAGGACATCGAGAGCCTGCCTGTTGAGTGCGATCGGGGACCGGAACGGGTCGATCGGGCGGACGGGACCAGCCGGGCTTCGTTGGACCGGACCGGGTTCGGCTGTGGGGGCTAGCGCTTGGACTTCGGGTCGAGTGCGTCTCGCACCGAGTCGCCGAGCAGGTTGAAGGCCAGCACGAAGATCACCATCGCGAGGCCCGGGAAGAGCATGAAGGTGAAGTCCTCGGTGTAGAACTGCGCACCGCGCTGGATCATGACGCCCCAGTCCGGGGTCGGGTCGATGATGCCGACGCCGAGGAAGGCGAGGCCCGCCTCCGCGGTGACGAAGGCCGGGAGCATCAGCGTGGACTGGATGATGATCGGGGTCCACAGGTTGGGCAGCAGTTCCTTGAAGACGATGCGCTGCGGCGAGGCGCCCGTCACCTTGGCCGCCTCCACGAACTCCCGCTCCCGCAGGCCCAGTACCTGGCCGCGCAGCAGGCGGGCGATGGAGGCCCAGCCGAAGGCGGAGAGCACGATGATCAGGGCGGCGGCCCGCAGCCAGGTCGGGATGTTGTCGTCGGGGGCGACGAAGAGGCCGTAGATGACCGGCATGAAGGCGATGAAGAACAGGGTCGACGGGAACGACAGCAGGATGTCGATGAACCGGCCGACGAGGTAGTCCGTCTTGCCGCCCAGGTAGCCGGCGGTGACGCCGACGACCACGCCGAGCAGCGTGGTCAGCAGGGTGGCGGCGAGGGCGATGCCCAGCGAGGTGCGGATGCCGTAGAGCAGGAAGGTGAAGACGTCACGGCCGAGCTGCGGCTCGATGCCGAACCAGAACTCCGAGCTCATGCCGCCGTTCGGGCCCGCCGGGTAGGCGAAGGCGTTCAGCAGCTCCGGGCGCTGGCTGGCGTAGGTCGTGTACGGGTCCTTGCCGTACACCTTCGCTATGAGCGGCGCGGCGAGCGCTATCGCGAAGAAGAAGATCACGATGCACGCCGATATGACGCCCGTGCGGTCCCGCTTGAAGCGGTTCCATGCCAGTCGTCCGGGAGACCTGCTCTCGCTGCCCTTCGGAGAGGGAGAAGTGGTCGACTTCTCCACGCTCTCGTCGGTCAGCTCGAGCGGGGCGGCCGCTGATGGAGTTGGGGGGGTCATGATGCTCCTGGCCCAAGGGAGGGACTGATGTGTCCGCAGGGCGCTCCCCTACGGGCTACGCCGGACTTTTTCAACGCAATTCGTCCAAGGTCAATAAAATCTCGGGCTCCTTGGGCTTCTCTTTACCTTCTTTGCGTTTACTTTACTGACTTGTAGCTACGCGCGTAGCACTTCGTAACCGATCCGTGTCCTCATTCCGGCAAAAAGCGCGAAACGGGCAACGAGTTCGATATGCGGACTCCGGATTGTCGAAATGCGTACATCCGGTGGTCGCTCTCCAACGGTTCCGCAACAGATGGTGAAGATCCATTGCGCGGTCTGGACATGATCCTCGCATGCGTCCGCCGTCCGGGTGCCCGCCCCCCGAATGGGTGGAGCGGGTGTGCGATGCGTTCCTTTTGCGTCGATATTTGCCCGTAACGGATCGGCACTCATGAGGAGGCACTCCATGCGCGGAGCCACGCACGCCAAATGGGCCGCTTGCACCGTTGCGGTCGCACTCGCCGCAACGGCCTGCGGTGGCGGGGGCGGCGGCAACGGCGGTGGCGGCGGAGTCCTCAGCTCGTCCTGGGGCGACCCGCAGAACCCGCTGGAACCGGCCAACACCAACGAGGTGCAGGGCGGCAAGGTGCTCGACATGATCTTCCGCGGCCTGAAGCGCTACAACCCCAAGACCGGCGCCGCCGAGGACATGCTCGCCCAGAGCATCGACACCTCCGACTCGCAGAACTTCAAGATCACCATCAAGAAGGGCTGGAAGTTCAGCAACGGCGAGCCCGTCACCGCCGCGTCCTTCGTGGACGCCTGGAACTACGGCGCCAGCCTCAAGAACAACCAGAAGAACGCGTACTTCTTCGGGTACATCGACGGCTACGACAAGGTCCACCCCGAGGACGGCGGCAAGCAGAGCGCCGACACGCTCAGCGGCCTCAAGGTCGTCGACGACACGGCCTTCACCGTCAAGCTCACCCAGAAGTTCTCGACGTTCCCCGACACCCTCGGCTACGCGGCCTACGCCCCGCTGCCCAAGGCGTTCTACGACGACCACGCGGGCTGGATCAAGAAGCCGGTCGGCAACGGCCCCTACCAGGTGCAGTCCTACGCCAAGGGCTCCCAGATGTCGCTGCGCAAGTGGGACGGGTACGCGGGCTCGGACAAGGCGCAGAACGACGGCGTCGACCTCAAGGTCTACACCGACAACAACACCGCCTACACCGACCTCATGGCCGGCAACCTCGACCTGGTCGACGACGTGCCGGCCGCCCAGCTCAAGAACGTCAAGAGCGACCTCGGCGACCGCTATCTGAACACCCCGGCCGGCATCATCCAGACCCTCGCGTTCCCGTACTACGACAAGAACTGGAACAAGAGCGGGTCCGACAAGGTCCGCCAGGGCCTCTCCATGGCGATCAACCGCAAGCAGATCACCGACACCATCTTCCAGAAGACCCGCACCCCGGCCACCGACTGGACCTCCCCGGTGCTCGGCAAGGAGGGCGGCTTCGACGAGAGCCTGTGCGGCAGCGCCTGCTCCTACGACCCCGGGCAGGCCAAGAAGCTGGTCCAGGAGGGCGGCGGGCTGCCCGGCGGGCAGGTCAAGATCTCCTACAACGCGGACACCGGCTCGCACAAGGAGTGGGTGGACGCCGTGTGCAACTCCATCAACAACGCCCTCGGCAACGACAAGGCCTGCGTCGGCAACCCCATCGGCACCTTCGCCGACTTCCGCAACCAGATCACCCAGAAGAAGATGACCGGCCCGTTCCGGGCGGGGTGGCAGATGGACTACCCCCTCATCCAGAACTTCCTCCAGCCGCTCTACTACACCAACGCGTCGAGCAACGACGGCAAGTGGTCGAACAAGGACTTCGACAAGCTGGTGGACCAGGCCAACCAGGAGACCGACACCGCCAAGGCCGTGGGCCTCTTCCAGAACGCCGAGAAGGTCGTCAGGGACAACATGGCGGCCATCCCGCTCTGGTACCAGAACGGCAGCGCGGGCTGGTCGGACCGGCTCTCGAACGTCGCCCTCAACCCGTTCAGCGTCCCGGTCTACAACGAGATCAAGGTCAGCTGACCCGCCATGGGACGCTACGTCGTCCGGCGGCTGCTCCAGATGATCCCGGTCTTCGTCGGGGCCACGCTGCTGATCTTCCTGATGGTGAACGTGATGGGCGACCCCATCGCGGGCCTCTGCGGCGACAAGCAGTGCGACCCGGCGACGGCCGCCCAGCTCAAGCGGGAGTTCGGCCTCGACAAGCCGGTCTGGCAGCAGTACCTGACCTACATGGGGAACGTCTTCACCGGCGACTTCGGCACCGCGTTCAACGGGCAGAAGGTCACCGAGCTGATGGGCGCCGCGTTCCCCGTCACCATCCGGCTGACGATCGTGGCGATCCTCTTCGAGATCGTCATCGGCATCACGCTGGGCGTGGTCACCGGGCTGCGGCGCGGCCGCCCCGTCGACACCTCCGTGCTGCTGCTCACCCTCGTCGTCATCTCCGTCCCCACCTTCGTCACCGGCCTGCTGCTCCAACTGCTGCTCGGCGTCGAGTGGGGATGGATCAAACCCTCGGTGTCACCGGACGCCGGGTTCGGCGAGCTGATCGTGCCGGGCCTCGTCCTGGCGTCCGTCTCGCTCGCCTACGTCACCCGGCTGACCCGCACCTCGATCGCCGAGAACCGGCGCTCCGACTACGTCCGCACCGCGATCGCCAAGGGGCTGCCGCGCCGCCGGGTGATCGTCCGGCACCTGCTGCGCAACTCCCTGATCCCCGTCGTCACCTTCATCGGCACCGACATCGGGGCCCTGATGGGCGGCGCGATCGTCACCGAGCGGATCTTCAACATCCACGGCGTCGGCTACCAGCTCTACCAGGGCATCCTGCGCCAGAACACCCAGACGGTCGTCGGCTTCGTGACCGTCCTCGTCCTCGTCTTCCTGGTGGCCAACCTGCTCGTCGACCTCCTCTACGCCGTACTCGACCCGAGGATCCGCTATGCCTGAGCAGCCGTACGAACCCGACGGAGCCATCGCGGGCACCGGCGCGGGCGGCGCGATGGACCTCGCGGCCAGCGAGGCGCAGACGCTGGAGAGGACCCCCGGCGGGCCCCGGGGCACCGGACCGCAGGGCAAGCCCCGCTCCCTGTGGTCGGACGCCTGGCGGGACCTGCGGCGCAACCCGGTCTTCATCGTCTCGGCGCTGTTCATCGTCTTCCTCGTGGTGATCTCCCTGTGGCCGTCCCTCATCGCCTCGGGCAACCCCCTCAACTGCGACCTCGCCAAGGCCCAGCAGGGCTCGCAGCCCGGCCACCCGTTCGGCTTCGACGGCCAGGGCTGCGACGTCTACACGCGCACCGTCTACGGCGCCCGCACCTCCGTCTCGGTCGGTGTCCTGGCCACCCTCGGGGTGTCGGTCCTCGGCTCGGTCCTGGGCGGGCTCGCCGGGTTCTTCGGCGGCACGGGCGACTCGGTGCTCTCCCGGATCACCGACGTCTTCTTCGCCATCCCCGTCGTCCTCGGCGGCCTGGTGCTGCTCTCCGTGGTCGTCACCAACACCATCTGGCCGGTGATCGGGTTCATGGTGCTGCTCGGCTGGCCGCAGATCTCCCGGATCGCCCGCGGCTCCGTCATCACCGCCAAGCAGAACGACTACGTGCAGGCCGCCCGCGCCCTCGGCGCCTCCAACTCCCGGCTGCTGCTGCGGCACATCGCGCCCAACGCGATCGCGCCGGTGATCGTCGTGGCGACCATCGCGCTCGGCACCTACATCTCCCTGGAGGCGACGCTGTCGTACCTCGGCGTCGGGCTGAAGCCGCCGGCGGTCAGCTGGGGCATCGACATCTCCGCGGCCTCCGCCTACATCCGCAACGCCCCGCACATGCTGCTCTGGCCCGCCGGAGCGCTCGCCGTCACCGTGCTCGCGTTCATCATGCTCGGCGACGCCGTGCGCGACGCCCTCGACCCGAAGCTGAGGTGAGCCGCCGCCATGCTGCTCGAAGTGCGTGACCTGCACGTGGAGTTCCGGACCAGGGACGGGGTCGCCAAGGCCGTCAACGGCGTCAGCTACGGCGTGGACGCGGGCGAGACCCTCGCCGTGCTCGGCGAGTCGGGCTCGGGGAAGTCCGTCACCGCCCAGGCCGTGATGGGCATCCTCGACACACCGCCCGGCCGGATCGCCGGCGGCGAGATCCTCTTCCAGGGCCAGGACCTGCTCAAGCTCAAGGAGGAGGAGCGGCGCAAGGTCCGCGGCGCCGGAATGGCGATGATCTTCCAGGACGCCCTCTCCTCCCTCAACCCGGTGCTCTCCGTGGGCGACCAGCTCGGCGAGATGTTCGTCGTGCACCGCGGGATGTCGCGCAAGGACGCCCGCGCCAGAGCCGTCGAGCTGATGGACCGGGTGCGCATCCCGGGCGCGAAGGAGCGGGTCAAGCAGTACCCGCACCAGTTCTCCGGCGGCATGCGCCAGCGGATCATGATCGCGATGGCGCTCGCCCTGGAACCGGCGCTGATCATCGCCGACGAACCGACCACCGCCCTCGACGTCACCGTCCAGGCCCAGGTCATGGACCTGCTCGGGGAGCTGCGGCGCGAGTACGACATGGGGCTGATCCTCATCACCCACGACCTCGGCGTGGTCGCCGACGTCGCCGACCGGATCGCGGTGATGTACGCGGGCCGGATCGTCGAGCAGGCGCCGGTGCGCGACATCTACAAGGCGCCCGCCCACCCCTACACCCGGGGGCTGCTGGACTCCATCCCGCGCCTGGACCAGAAGGGCCAGGAGCTCTACGCGATCAGGGGTCTGCCGCCCAACCTGATGGACATCCCGCCCGGCTGCGCCTTCAACCCCCGCTGCCCGATGGCCCGTGACGTGTGCCGCACCGACGTCCCGCCGCTCGCCGAGGTCGCGCAGGACCGGGCCAGCGCCTGCCACTTCTGGAGGGAGTGCCTGCATGGCTGAGCCGATTCTGGAGGTCAGGGGGCTGGTCAAGCACTACCCGCTGACCCGAGGCATCCTCTTCAAGAAGCAGGTCGGCGCGGTGAAGGCGGTCGACGGCGTCGACTTCACGCTCGCCCGCGGCGAGACCCTCGGCATCGTCGGCGAGTCCGGGTGCGGCAAGTCGACGGTGGCCCGGATGCTCGTCAACCTCGAACGCCCGACGGCCGGTTCGATCACGTTCAAGGGCGAGGACATCAGCGGGCTCTCCGGACGCGCCCTCAAGGCCGTCCGGCGCAACATCCAGATGGTCTTCCAGGACCCGTACACCTCGCTCAACCCCCGCATGACGGTGGGCGACATCATCGGCGAGCCCTACGACATCCACCCCGAGGTGGCCCCGAAGGGCGACCGCCGCGCGCGGGTGCGCGACCTCCTCGACGTCGTCGGCCTCAACCCCGAGTACATCAACCGGTATCCGCACCAGTTCTCCGGCGGCCAGCGCCAACGCATCGGCATCGCACGGGGGTTGGCGCTGCGCCCGGAGATCATCGTGGCCGACGAACCGGTCTCCGCGCTCGACGTCTCCGTCCAGGCCCAGGTGATCAACCTGCTGGACCGGCTGCAGAACGAGTTCGAGCTGTCCTACGTGTTCATCGCGCACGACCTGTCGATCGTGCGGCACATCTCGGACCGGGTCGGGGTGATGTACCTCGGCCGGATCGTGGAGACCGGGCGGGACGCCGAGATCTACGACCACCCCACCCACCCCTACACCCAGGCGCTGCTGTCGGCGGTGCCGGTGCCCGACCCGGAGGCCCGCGAGCGCCGCGAGCGGATCATCCTGGCCGGGGACGTGCCGTCGCCGACCAGCGTGCCGTCCGGCTGCCGGTTCCGCACCCGCTGCTGGAAGGCGCAGGAGCGGTGCGCCCTCGAAGTGCCGGAGCTTGCGGTGCCCGCGGAGTTCCGGCTGCTGCCCGGTCCCGCGGCGCACGACTCGGCGTGCCATTTCGCGGAGGAGAAGCGGGTCGTCCCGCCCGAGGAGGGCCCGCGGCCGGTGCCGCCGCCGGGGCCGACCGGCCCGGGGACCGGCGAGGGCCCGGGAACGGGCGACGGCCTGGGAACGGGCGACGGCCTGGGGACAGGCGACGGGCCGGGAACGGGCAACGGGCCGGGATGACATGGCGCATCCCGGCCCGTTCACGGCACCCGCACGGCCGTACGCTGTTCAGACTCGCGCGTCCGTATATCGGTACGGCTTCCGTGAAGTTGCCTGTGTGTTAACGCGGTTCGGGTGCTTTTGGGGTGCTATGCCAGGGAGCGCCGGAGGAAGTCGAGCTGGAGCCTGAGCAGGTTCTCGGCGACCTCCTCCTGCGGGGTCATGTGGGTCACCCCGGACAGCGGCAGCACCTCGTGCGGGCGGCCCGCCGCGAGCAGGGCCGAGGAGAGCCGCAGCGAGTGGGCGACCACCACGTTGTCGTCCGCGAACCCGTGCACGACCATCATCGGGCGGTGCGGCGCGACGGCGTCCACCAGGCCGTCGTCGTCGATCAGCGAGTTGCGCCGGTAGACGTCGGGCTGCTCCGACGGCAGGCCGAGGTAGCGCTCCTGGTAGTGGGTGTCGTACAGGCGCAGGTCGGTCACCGGGGCGCCGACCACCGCCGCGTGGAAGACGTCGGGGCGGCGCAGCACGGCGAGGGCGGCCAGGTAGCCGCCGAAGGACCAGCCCCTGACCGCCACCCGGGAGAGGTCGAGCGGGAAGTCGTCCGCCAGCGCCTGGAGCGCGTCCACCTGGTCCTGGAGGACCACCGCGGCCAGGTCGTCGCGGACCGCCTTCTCCCAGGCGGGGGAGCGGCCCGGGGTGCCCCGGCCGTCGGCGACGACCACCGCGAAGCCCTGGTCGGCGAACCACTGCGAGGTGAGGTGCGCGTTGTGGGCGGCGGTGACCCGCTGGCCGTGCGGGCCACCGTAGGGGTCCATGAGCACGGGCAGGAGAGTGTCACCGTGGTAGTCCCGTGGCATAAGCACGGCGCACGGGATTTTCCGTGCGCCCCCCTGCGTGAGGGTCACGCGCGGGGACATTCCGGGATCCTCCGCCTCGGAGCGGATGACGGCGACCTCCTGGAGCCCCCGGCCGCGCTGCCCCTCGCGGAACACCCGGGCCCGGGTGCCCGGCCGGTCGGGGGTGGCGGAGAGCAGGACCGTCACCTCCCCGGCGCGGACCGCGCTGTGCACGCCGGGCTCCCGGGTGAGGCGCTCCACGCCCAGCTCGTTCACCCGGTACACGTGCACCTCGCCCAGCTCCGGCTCGGCCGCCGCCTCGCCCGCCGAGGCCGCGACCAGCACGTCGTCGGCCGACACCGCCAGCACCGAGCGGATGTGCAACTGCGGTCCCGTCAGCGGGCGTTCACCGACCGCGAGGACGCGCGCGCCGCCCTCGTCGGCGATCCGCACCAGCCTCCCCGAGGGGCTCCAGCACGGCACCCCGGGGAAAAGATCAAGCCAAACTCGATCTTCGTCGGCGTGCAGGGTGCGGGTCCCGCCGGTGACCGGGTCGACCGCGAGGACCCGCTGCTCCCGCTGGTCGCGCGCCTGCACCAGAATCAGCGGCGCACCCGCGTCCGACCAGTGCACACGCGCCAGATACGGATAGCGGGCCCGGTCCCAGACGACCTCCTCGCGGTCCCCGTCCAGGCCGATCGAGAACAGCCGGACGTCCGCGTTGGCCGTGCCCGCCGCCGGGTAGGCGACCTGGTGCGGAGCCTGCTCCGGACGGGCCGGGTCGGAGATCCACCAGCGTCGCACCGGCGCCTCGTCCACCCGCGCGACCAGCAGCCGGTCCGACTCGGGCGACCACCAGAAGCCGCGCGGGCGGCCCATCTCCTCGGCCGCGACGAACTCCGCGAGACCCCAGCCGACCTCCGCCGACTCCGGTTCGGCCAGGGCCCGTTCGCCCTCGCCGCCGGCGCCGACCACGCGCATCGCACCCCGCGCGACGTACCCGACGAAGCGCCCGTCGGGGGACGGCCTGGGGTCGATCACCGGCCCCGCGACCGGGAGTTCACGGCTCTCGCCGGTCTCCGCGCTGACCAGGAAGAGCCGCCCCGACAGCGGGAAAGCCACCAGCGAGGCGTCCGCGTCGGTGGCGTACCCGACGATGCCGCCGCCCCCCTCGCGGCTGCGCTCGCGGCGGGCGCGCTCGGCCCGGGAGAGCTGCTCGGACCCGCCGCCGAGCAGCGCGCGCGGGTCCGCGAGGAGCCGCTCGCGGCCGGTCGCGAGATCGAGCGCGCGCAGTGAAGTGGCCCTGTCCGTACCCGAGTCGGAGCGCAGGAACAGCACCCGGGAACCGTCCGGGGCGACCGTGAACGCGCGCGGCGCGCCCAGCGTGAACCGCTGGGTCCTGGCGTGCCTGCGGGGGAAGGAGTCAGCACTCGTCGTCATGACGTGACCATATTGGCCATGCGCCCCCTTGTGCGGCTGTGCGCCGATCGATGCGCGCGTGTGGATAGTTATGATCACTACCGCGTAGTGGGTATGAACCTGCTGGCTGCTGTATGGATTTATCTGCCCCCTTAGTCCGACCCCCCGAGCTTCTGGGATCTTTGGAGGTGAGCCGCCGTGGCACTCTCGATTTCGGCGGTGGTGCTGCTGGCGATCGTCGTCTTCCTGCTGGTCAAGAAGTCAGGACTGAAAGCCGGGCATGCGGTTGTCTGCATGCTGCTGGGGTTCTATCTCGCCTCGTCCACCATCGCGCCCACGATCAGCAACCTGACCTCGAACATCGCAGGCATGATCGGCAGCATCAAGTTCTGAGCGGACGGTGCGCCGGACCCCGGGCGGCAGCCCGCCGGGGGCCCGGCCGCCGACCGGTCCGTCCCGACACTCCCCGTGCCCTCCCCGCCCGCGCGCCGCGGCCGGGGGCGAGCGCGGGGCGTGCGGTCACCCCTGCCCCGGGAGTTTCGTAGGCTGGCCCCATGACGGAACAGCCCGCCCGGCGTCTGCTCCTGGTGCACGCCCACCCGGACGACGAATCCATCAACAACGGCGCGACCATGGCCAGGTACCGGGCCGAGGGCGCGCGGGTGACGCTGGTCACCTGCACCCTCGGCGAGCGCGGCGAGGTCATCCCACCGGAGCTGCGCCACCTGACCGGGCCCGCGCTGGGCGCGTACCGCCTGCGCGAGCTGGGCGCCGCCATGGCCGCGCTCGGCGTGGACGACTTCCGGCAGCTCGGCGGCGCCGGCCGCTACCGCGACTCCGGGATGATGGGGCTCGCCGACAACGACGACCCCGACTGCTTCTGGCAGGCCGACCCGGACGAGGCCGCCCGGCACCTGGTCGAGGTGATCCTCGACGTCCGCCCGCAGGTCCTGGTCACCTACGACCCGGACGGCGGCTACGGCCACCCCGACCACATCCAGGCCCACCGGGTCGCCACCCGCGCCGTCGAGCTGGCCGCGGCCGAGGGGTGGGAGATCCCCAAGGTCTACTGGAACCGCGCCCCGCGCTCCGTCGTCGAGGCCGCCTTCGCGCGCCTGGCACAGGAGCTGCCGGGGCTGCCCTTCGCCGAGGCCGCCCGGATCGACGACCTGCCGGGCGTGGTCGGCGACGAGCTGATCACCACCGAGATCGACGGCACGGCGCACGCGCGGGCCAAGGCGGCGGCCATGGGCGCGCACGCCACCCAACTGGAGCTGACCGGCGCGTACTTCGCCCTCTCGAACGCGCTGGCGCAACCCCTGTTCACCACCGAGTACTACGAGTTGGTGCGCGGCGAGCGGGCGCCGGGCGGCCGGGAGAGCGACCTCTTCGCGGGCCTCGGCACGCAGGAGGCGCGATGAGCGGCCAGGGTCCGGGATCGCCGCTCGCGCAGCCGCTCAGGGCGCCCTCGCCGGGCCGCGCGGCCGCCTGCGTGGGCCTGTTCGTGCTCGGCGCGGTGGTCGGCGTCGCCGGATCGCTGGTGCAGGCGGGCTGGTTCCCCGGCGGGCTGCTGCTGGCGCTCGCGGGCGAGGCGGGGCTGCTGCTCGGCGGGGCACGGGCCACCGGGAGCCGGGCGGGGGCCGTCGCGCCCGCCGTCGGCTGGATGGTGGCCGTCGTGCTGCTGACCACCAACAGACCCGAGGGCGACTTCGTGTTCGCCGCCGGCGGGACCTCGTACCTGTTCCTCCTCGGCGGCATGGCCGTCGCTGTGATCTGCGCCACCTTTGGTTTCAGGCGGCAACCGAGCGGGCTGTGACGCCCGACTTGGGAAGTGACGTACCACTTCGCCGCGGCGCGCGCGTGCGAGTCCGGTGTGGGTTTCCCCAGCGGTCGTGGGATACGCGCCAGAAGTGGCCAGTATGGTGGTGCGCGCCGCCGGGCTGCCCGCGCGAGGTCGTGTGGGGCGGCGGCGGAGCCAACCGGGAGAACCTGCCTTGAGTCGTGAAACTGACACTCCGTCCTCCGGGCCCAACGGGCGCGGCCAGGCCGCCTACCCGTCGGGCACGCCGCCCTACGGCACGCCCGTGGGCCCCGACGCCGGTGCCGACGCGGCGCGTTCGGGCTCGCAGCCGGAGGAGCGCAAGACCGAGACCACGCTGACCACCCGGATCAGGATCAACATCCCCGGATCGCGGCCCATTCCGCCGGTGGTCGTGCGCACCCCCGTCGCGGAGTCGCCGTCCCCCGAGGAGACCGGCGAGACCCCGCTCCCGCCGCCGCCCGCCGCCGAACCGGTCCCCGAACCGGCGGCGCCCGCGGGGGAGAAGACCAGCGACTGGTTCGCGCCCCGCAAGGGCGCCGCGCCCAAGGGCGGCCAGGGCGCGGGTGCCACCAACGGC